>CATYUU010000024.1:0-28865 GCA_958413455.1 uncultured Collinsella sp.
ATCGACCTGCGCCGATGCCCCCAACGTGGACACACATTTTGTCCTATAAGCCGCAAAGTGACACGTCCCACAAAGAGCGGCGCACCAGTACGAGACACGACCGCGACGTAAAAAGACTCTATGATACTCGTAAGCATCTATCTGATTGCCCGCCTCGAGGTACCCAAAGAACGAGAGATGCCGAAACCCCTAGACAAAGAAAAAGGTCGGGAGCTTTTATGCTTCCGACCTGAAGTTTCATGGTCGCGGGGGGCGGATTTGAACCACCGACCTTCGGGTTATGAGGTCGCTACGACGTTGTTTCATTCAGACATTTCGACCCAAATTGAAGTCAATATAACTCCAGGTCATTTGATGTTTTCATAGATTTACGAAAGAAAAGTACGCGGAATAATTCGACCCAAATTCGACCCACAACGAGCTTGAAAGCGGTCAGGCGGAGCATTACCCTTGGGGTGTGACCCCACGCAGGGCCCACCACCAAGGGTAATGCCCACCCGCCCCAGCCCTTTGCGCCATTCCGCGCAACCGAGCGCGATTCTCAGGCACTTCAGGCAAGGAACACGATGAACGACCGACCTCTCGTCATAGGCAAAGGAACAAAGCAACGCCGCGACAAATACACGTGGCGCTACCGTCACAGCCTCGGTAAGAATCCGGTCACGGGCAAATACCGCTATTCGCCGTGGCAGACCATACATACCACCAAAAGCCGAGAGGTCGACGCCGCACTCGAAGCCTACAAGGCAGAACTCAACAGCGGCACCTACGTCCAAAAATCGAGGGGCACCGTCGGCTCGTACGCAAAAAAGTTCCACGACAACCGCGAAGGAACCATCACGCCGCTCGCCTACTCGACATCCTACTCAATCGAGAACCGGACGCGCACATCACATGCGTGATGCTCATGCTCGACACCGACATGAGAAGGGCAGAAGCCCTCGGGATGACGTGGTCCGATGTCTCCGTCGAGAACAGATGCATCCTCATTGAGCAGCAGTTCGCGGCCGATCGAAGCGTTCGCTCGCCCAAAAGCAAGAAAAGCGTGCGGAGGATCTCGATAAGCGAGACGCTGACGTCGTATCTCGAATTCTGGAAAAAGGAGCAGGCCCGCGAAATGGAAGCCTTCGGCCTGGAACAAGTCAAAGGCACTCCGCTCGTCCACTCATTCGAACGAACGAAAGACAGGCATCCCCAAGTCAACTTCAAGGACCTGAATGGGTTTTCGCGCTGGTTCAGAAACTTCAGCGTCGAGAACGGGTTCGGCAAGTTCGAAGGCGTTCGAACATACCATTATGTGAAGGAAACTGTCGACGGGGAAACGATTTCGAAGCGTTATGAGCATAAAGAGTGGCTCGAATTGAGGGATTACCTCAGGAAGCATCCCAAGGTTCGCGAGGCGAGGCATATCAGCACATATGAGAGCGAGCACCTTCCTTACGGATATTCGGGCCTATCGAGCCACACCGCTACTGCCGCTACTGCCCGCCAGCTTCCGAACCAGCGGGCGGTAGCAGCACCCCGAACATCTCGCCGACAGCGCAGAGAGTCGTCGACCTGGCGGCCAAGGCCGACATCGAGGACGTGATGCTGTGCGACCTGCCCGGCGTCCTGTCCTTCCTAGGGCTGCCACCCGAGACGGAGATGCCGCCGGGCAACAAGGGGAAGACGAAGCTCAAGAAGCTCTACAGGAAGGTGGCGCCGAACAAGGCATACCACTCCGGCGAGCGCGCCAAGGATTTGATCTCGCACCTCGACATGGCAGAGATCAGGGCATCGGCGCCCGTCCAAGAATTGGGATGCAGTTCAATACGAGCTCGGGGCTCTTTTCGTCTAGATTGGGGACGCATGGCCGGACGAAAACAATTTGCGTCTGGTAATAAGCGTACGAAAGCGCAATTTACGTCTTAATTCCGTACGCAAATCAAGACGAAAATCGTTTACGTCTGCTTTAATCCGTACGAAAACGGTTTTCGTCTTGCAGGGCAGTTGCCGTTTCTACAGTTCAACTTCCAGTTCGGCTTTGTGTTCGTAGAGGTAGTCGCGCATGTAGGGGATGGCAAATGAGACCTTGCCGTACGAAGGGGCCTCGATAATCGATTCTCTTAACAGGCGGCTGCGGACGGAGCTCACCTGTTGAGGCGTTTTGTTTAGGGCATCGGCAACCATGCTGGTCGAGCTCATCTGCCCCAAAGACGCCATGCTCAGCAGATAAGCGATGCACGTGGGCGGAATGCGCCGCAGCGCGGGCTCAATCACCATGGCGCAGAAGCGTTCGCGTGCCGTTGCAATGCCGCGCTCGGCTTCTTCTTCTCCAATAATCGCTGTATGTGCGCGTCTTGCCAACTGCCATGCGTAGTATCCAACGAGTTGGATCATGAAAGGATAGCCTTGCGTTGCCTCGGCAAGTTGGCCGGCAATACCTGGCTGCAACTCCATGCCAGACGCTTCAATGGTTTCCTCGAGGGAGTACGACACTTCGGTTACTGCCACAGCCTTCAGGTCAAAGGGGAGGGCGCGGCGCAAAAACGCAAGTGTCTTTCCGTTGATGATGCTTTCAATCATCGAAGGCAGACCCGCAAAAACAAAGGCGATATCAAGGTCTTCGCCGATAACCTGCTGAATCGCAATGGAGAGCGTTCGGACCTCATCGAGCTCTGCGTCCTGAACCTCGTCGAGAGTGATGAGCAGGCCGTTTCCATTCTTGGATATTGTCTGTCTCAAAGCGTCGCGTAGCGAGGGGCCGATTCGCTCAATGTCTATGCTGCCGATGGATATGCCAGCTACGGTGGGCTCAAATCTGGCGTGTTTGGCCTGGAATTTGGGCTGCAGCTGTTCGAGAATGCGCTGGCAAAGTCCCTCGGTTGCGACCTCTTTTATGACCGTCCAGCCACGGCTTTGCGCCAAACGTGAGCACTCGTCAAGGAGGACCGTCTTGCCCGTTCCACGGACGCCGGCTATGCGCATTAGGCGCCCAGGGGCACCAGGCCCGTTGGTGAGGCCTTCACTGAATTCTTCAAGTACATCTTCGCGGCCGATAATCGTGGGAGGTGTTTTACCTGCTGTGGGCTTAAAAGGGTTTGTTTGCATGTGAGCCACCTTTGCTCAAGATATAGCAAGATATAGCAAGATATAGCAAAGTATAGTGAGATATAGCAACGTATAGCGCTGTTCGCGGGTTCTTACGGTGGTGCTATTTTCCGAATGCCGCGCGGATAAAGCGCTGGGCGAACAGTTTGTTGGCGACGTTGATGACATGGCCCAGGAACAGTGCCGAGATGGCGGTCGTGACGCCAAAGCCGCCCAGGTTGTACATAAAGATCAGCGACAACGCGAGCGAGGCGGCGACATGTGAGCAGTCAAACACGACTTTTACGTCACCAAAGCGGCGTTTAAGCTTTTCGGCAATGACTTGCACCAAGCCGTCGGGCGCGTTGGGGACAACGCCCATGTTGACGACGAGACTTACGCCAAATGCGGTGACAGCGAGGGAGAGCAGCATGGTCGCAATCTGTGTGGGGAGTGCCGTGGGATGCAGTGGGTTGACCGCCATGAAGAGGTCGGTCAAGCCACCAATCAGCGTTGAGAAGAACAGCTCGAGCAGGATGCGCGGCTGGAACTCGCTTCGCAAGATGGCTAATTGCGCCACGATGTAGGCGACGTAGGTTGCGGTGATCCAAAAGCCGAGCGTCTTGCCAGTGAGCATGGATAGGGTTGTGGCAAAGCACGTGAGCGCGGCGACGCCCAGGCCGGATGCCGTCTGGAGACTCATACCGAGTGCCAGTACTGCAACGCCCACCAGATACATCAGCATTCTGATGACGGTATGGCGCCAGTCGATGTTCTCGCCATGCATGATGATGAGCGGTCGCATGTTGCTGCCCGTCCTTTCGGTTGTGTGAAAAAGCTGACCCGGGCCGGCAAAAGAGGGTTATCGGAGGCACTGCTGCAAAAGCAGAAAAGCCGGCCCCACGGTCAGTCGTCTAGGAAGTGTCTCGCTGTGCCGGAATGGGACTAAAGGTCCAACGAGACGGGAAGAAAGCAAATGGCATTGCGTGGGCGATAAGATGCCAAGATGGTAGGGTGCGTCTTAGCATCATATTGCCCACGCTCAACGAAATCGGTTTCGTTTGAGCCTAAGTATACGACGGGATTTTATTTGCGAAGAGAAAAACAATAAAAAGGTGAACGTTCACCTAATCGCAACAACTCGTTGGCTGTAGTTGCGGTGGAATAGTTCCTGTTTTTGCTGCTGAAGGCCTTGAACAGGAACTATTCCACCGCAACTTATGAGGGGGCGGGGGATGCGATAGTATTGCATGGTGGTATTCGACTAACCGAGGACTTATCCGAGGGCTTTATGGAACAGCACCAGCATTATCAGAGCCTGCAAGATCAGGCATACAACGCATTGCGCTCCAAGATCATCTATGCCGAGCTCAAGCCCGGCACGCGCCTTTCGGCGATTGGTCTGGAAAAGGAGACGGGAATCGGGCGCACGCCCATTCGCGAGTCCTTTGTGCGCCTGCGCGAGCAGGAGCTGGTGGAAACGCGTCCCAAAAGCGGCACCTACGTTTCTAAGATCAGCATGGAACGCGCCGAGAATGCTTGTTTCTTGCGCGAGAAACTCGAGAGAAGCGTGCTTATTAAATGCTGTTCGGCCGCCTCGCCCGAGCAAAAGCATCGGCTTGAGCAGATTCTTGCCGAGTCCGAGTCGCTCGACCATAGCGAAACACGTCGTTTCTTTGACCTGGACAACCTGTTCCATGAGACGTGTTTCGTGATTGCCGGCCGTCACATGTTGTGGGATTGGATGAAGAGCGTCAACACGCATTTTGAGCGATACAACTGGTTGCGTATGGTGTCGCAGGATCTGGATTGGGAGCCGATTCGTCGGCAGCATCGCCGGATTCTCGAGGCCATTAAGAGGGGCGATACCGATGCGGCGAGTTATCTGGCAGAGACGCACTTGCACCTGATGCCCGAGGAGCAGGGCCCGGTTATCGCCTTGCATCCCGACTATTTTGAGCTGTCCAAAGACTCGGCCATCTAATCAATCCCCATATAAGTTGCGGTGAAATAGGGACTGTTTTGCGGCCTAGGTGGCGCAAACAGTCCCTATTCCACCGCAAGTGACGGGGCACATCGGGGCACGAAAAAGCTGCGGCGCCGCTTGGAGGAAAAGACCGGAAGCAAGGGTCCATTCCTCCAGACGGCACCGCAGCTGTTTTGGTGGCTCGGCTTTTGTCGAAGTGGCTTAGTTGAGCGCGACGGCCAGCCGAGTAGGCAAAGCGGCTTGGAGGCGTGTCGCTTCCGTCACGTTCTATCAGCATACAAGACGGTTTTGGTTCTTGTTCGTGACGGAAACGGCGCGCTTCCGAGCCGCTTTAAAAGAAGGGGGGCGAGGTTTAGGGCACGCCCCCCTTCACGATAGAGAGCTAAACCTAGCCGCGGACCTTCTTGACGACGTCCATGGCCTCGTGGGCGATCTGCTCGACCTTGGAGAAGTCGCCGTCGGCAAACAGGGCCGGCTTGACCATCCAGGTGCCACCGCAGGCGATGATGGCGGAGGAGCTCAGGTACTCCTCGACGTTGGCGGTGCTCACGCCGCCGGTAGGCATAAAGCGGTGACCGACAAACGGAGCGGCGAGGGCCTTGATGGTGTTCAGGCCGCCATACTGGGACGCGGGGAAGAACTTGGTGACCTTGAGGCCCAGGTTCTCGGCTGCGGTGACCTCGGAGGGGGTCACGGTGCCGGGAAGGACGGGCAGGTCGATGTCGATGCAGTGCTTCACGACGTCCTCGTTGTAACCCGGGGAGACGATGAACTTGGCACCGGCTGCGCGGGCCTGCTCAACCTGCTCGACGGTCAGGACAGTGCCGGCGCCAACGCACATCTCGGGCTCGGCCTCGGCCATAGCGGCGATGCACTCGGCGGCGCAGGCGGTGCGGAAGGTGACCTCGGCGGACTTCATGCCGGCTGCCATAAGGGCATGGGCGAGAGGTGCGGCGTCCTCGACCTTGTCGAGCACGACGACCGGCACGATGCCCAGGGACTCAAGCGTGGTATAGAACTGATCGAACATGATGTTCCTTTCGATGTGTGGCGCGCATGGGCGCGTGATTGCCAAATGTGCTGGTCAGGAGCCGATTTTGGATTGGTTATCGGAGGCACTGCTTGGGGTTCAAGCAATTCCAAAACCGGCTGCTCGACCAGTCATGTAGGGAATGTCAGGCAAAACCGGAATGGGACTGGTGGTTTTGCCCGGCCGGAGGAATCGGGGAGCGGGCCGCAGGGGTATGGGATTGGAAAGCTGCGGCCCGCGGAATGGAGACGGATTAGCGCGCGACGCGGGTGCCACCGTCGGCGGCGGATGCCACAGCGGCGATCTCGTCTGCGGTCACCAAGTTGGAATCGCCCTTGATGGTGAGCTTGAGGATCGAGGCCGCGATGGCGTAGTTGACGGCAGCCTGCGGGTCAAAGTCGTTGATGAGGGCATGGACGAGGCCGGCGTTGAAAGCATCGCCGGCGGCAACGCCCTCGAGCACGTGCACGTCGTGAGCAGGGGAGAACCAGTGCTCGCCGCTCTCGGCGTCAAAGAGCATGCCCATCCAGATGGAGCGCTCGACGCAGGAGATGTTGCGGACGACTGAGGCGACCTTCTTGCAGCCGTACTCGGCGCAGATCTGACGGGCCATCTCGACATAGGTGTCGCGCTCCTCGATGCCGTGGGCAAGGGAGCCAGAGACGCAGGTCATACCGAGGCCAGCAGGCGCATCCTCGTCGTTGGCGATGCAGATGTCGACGAGCGGCAGGAGCTCCTTCATGGTTGCCTGCGACTTCTCGGGCGACCACATCTTGCCGCGATAGTTAACGTCGCACACGGTGGTGATGCCCTTGGCGCGGCAGGCGGTGAGGGCGTCCTTGCACGCAGCGGCCATCTCGCCGGAGACAGCGGGCGTCACGCCGGAGAAATAGAAGACATCGATGCCCTTGAGGATCTCGTCCCAGTCAAAGACGTCGCGCTTGGCCATGTTGATGGCAGAGTACTTGCGGTCGTAGACGCAGCCGTTGCCGCGCTGCGAGGCACCGACCTCAAAGACATAGGAGCCCAGGCGATCGCCCTGACGCACGACGCGCGTGGTGTCGACGTCGTAAACCTTAAGCGAACGCAGGGCACACTCGCCCAGACGGTTGGCCGGGACAACGGAGACGTAAGCGGCTCTGTCGCCCTGGTAGGCCAGGGAAAGCGCGGTGTTGGCTTCGGCGCCGCCGTAGCGGACATCAAACTCGGTCGCCTGCTCAATGCGCAGATGGTCTTTGGGCGAGAGCCTCATCATGATCTCGCCGAAGGTAAGAACCGTTTTACCCATGGTCGCGCAGCTCCTTCTTGCTCGTGCGTACACCTTTGATATGGCGTTGGCACGGAGGTGCCAAGACGGTAGGGTGCGTCTTTGCACCTGCGTGCCAACGCTTGCCGAAATCGGTTTACGAAATCGGTTTCGTTTCGAGTTGTAGTATACTCACCTACAGCGTTTTGCAAGCGAGATTTTTAAAAAAATGCCTAAAATGGTTCAGACCGCCGACAAATGGGAAACGGGGTGCGCTATGGCGCAGATGAGAATCAAGGACATTGCCGCCGAGGCGGGTGTGAGCCCGGCCACGGTCTCGCGCTATCTCAACAACCGCCCCGGGCAAATGACTGAGGAAACCCGTGCTCGCATCGCGGCGGTTATCGAGCGCACCGGCTATCGCCCGCGTGCCGCCGCGCGCAATCTACGCAGCTCGCGCACCAACCTCATCGGCGTGATCCTGGCCGACATCGCCAACCCGTTCTCCAGCGCCATGCTCGAAGGGCTTTCCGCCAGCGCCGCGGCGCGCGGCTGCTCGCTCATGACGGCCATTAGCGGCAACGACCCCGCTAAGGAAGCGGAGTCGCTCACCAGACTTATCGATGCCGGCGTGGACGGCCTGGTCGTCAACACCTGCGGAGGCAATGACGAGGCGATCGCCGCGGCAGCGGGACGTCTGCCCGTCGTGCTGCTCGACCGCGACGTTGCCGACGGCGGTGTTGACCTGGTGACATCTAACAACCGTGAGCTGGTCGCCGGCTTGGTAGACGCCTTGGCAGCTGCGGGCAGCGAGCGTCTGTGCCTGCTCACCGAGGCAAGCGACGATAGCCCCGTGCGTCGAGAGCGCGCCGAGGCCTTTGCCGACGAGCTTTCGCGCCGCGGCCTTGCGGGCGAGGTCGTCACCCTGGCCGACGGTGGCGCCACGGGCGTTGGCCGTTTGGACAAGACCATCCGCGACTACGCGGGCAAAAGGCTCGGCCTTATCGCCGTCAACGGCCTGGTTTTCCTGCGTTTGACCGAGGCGCTGGCGCAGCTTGGTCCCTCGCTGCCGGCGGGGCTCAAGATCGCGACGTTTGACGACTACCCCTGGAACCATGTGCTCTTTGGCGGCGTCACCACGGCCGCGCAGGACACCCTCACCATTGCCGAGCGCGTAGTCGAGCGCCTTTCCGAGCGCATCGACGTCGTTACCACCACCGTGGGCGAGGCCGCAAAGCTGGCGCCCAAACGCATCGAGATCCCCGGCCACATCGAACATCGCGCATCAACCTCGCGCTAACCGCTCGTTCGCAACGGCCTGTTCGCACACGTTTTTTGAGCGCTTGATACGCTTTAACCCTGCGGAAACATTTTTCTGCGATAGTATCTGCGATATAGACCAGTCGAAACCCGCCCGAAAGAAAGGGGAGCGACATGAACCAGCAGAACATCGATTACGTACTCCGCTCCGTAGAGCAGCGTGACATCCGCTTTGTGCGTCTGTGGTTTGTCGACATTCTCGGCCGCCTCAAGAACTTTGCCATCAGCCCCGAGGACCTCGAGGTCGCTTTTGAGGAGGGTATTGGCTTTGACGGCTCCGCCATCGAGGGCTTTGCTACGCCCGAGGAAGCCGACATGCTGGCGTTTCCCGATGCTTCGACCTTCCAGATCCTGCCGTGGCGCCCGAGCCACAACGGCGTCGCCCGCGTGTTCTGCGACGTGTGCACTCCCGATCGCAAGCCGTTTGCCGGCGACCCGCGCGATGCCCTGCGCCGCATGTTCCGCAAGGCCGAGAAGGCTGGCTATCTGCTCAACGTGGGCGCCGAGCTGGAGTATTACTACTTCCCCGACGAGCACACCCCCGAGCCGCTCGATAACGTGGGCTACTTCGATCTTTCGGTGAGCGATGCCGCTCGCGACCTGCGCCGCAACACGGTCCTCACGCTCGAGAAGATGTCCGTGCCGGTGGAGTACACTTTCCACGCCGCCGGCCGCTCGCAGCACGGCATGAGCCTGCGCCATGCCGAGGCCCTGAGCATGTCCGACGCCATCACCACGGCCAAACTCATCATTAAGCAGCAGGCCTACGAGAGCGGTTGCCACGCCTCCTTTATGCCCAAGCCGTTGGCGGGCGAGGACGGCAGCGCTATGTTCCTGTGCCAGTCGCTATTCGATCACGACGGCAACAACGTCTTTTGGGGAGAGGACGACGAGAAGTACCATCTCTCTGACATCGCCAAGCACTACATGGCCGGCATTCTGGCGCACGCGCGCGAGATCAGCGCCATCACCAACCCCACGGTCAACTCGTACAAGCGCATCACCACGGGTGGCGACTCCGTGCCGCAGTACGCCACGTGGGGCTTGCGCAACCGCGCGAGTATGGTCCGCATCCCGGTCTACAAGCCCGGCAAGCAGCTGTCCACGCGCATCGAGCTGCGCAGTCCCGATCCCATGGCCAACCCGTATCTGGTCAACGCCGTCACGCTGGCGGCTGGTCTGGACGGCATCGAGCGCAAGCTGGAACTCCCGCCCGAGGCCACGGCCGAGACGCTCAAGCTTACCGACCGTCAGATGATCGAGGCCGGCTACACGCCGCTGCCGCGCTCGCTCAAAGAGGCGCTCGACGTGTTTGAGGACTCGCAGTTTATGAAGGATGCCCTCGGCGAGCACATCCACAGCTTCTTCCTCAAAAAGAAGCGCGACGAGTGGCATAAGTTTGAGTCCACGATCACCGAGTGGGAGATCAAGCACTACCTGGCGAACTCCTAATCGCGCTGACTTGTTCCAGTACGATTGAGCTCATTTCTTTGGAGGCCGATATGTCCGAAAAGAGTGCCCTGTTCATGGCGCGCACGACGCGCTTCCACGAGTTTGCCCGCAGCTTGACGACTACCCTGGGTGTCGAGGTGAGCCTGGCTACTCCCGATTCGCCGACTGCGGCGCACGACTTTGACCTGCTGATCCTCGATTCCGATGGCATCCGCAGCGACCGCATCGATCAGATTGCCAAGTGGCTTGACGATCGCGGCGGCGTCCCCATGTTGGTGATCGTCGACGATGAGGCGCTCGGCACCCTGCGCCTGCCCAATCACGCGCATGCCGACTTTGTGTGCCCCACGGCGACGCCCAACGAGCTCAAGGCTCGCGCGCAGCGCTTGATGGGCGAGGAGGAGACCGTTACCGCCGACGATGTGCTCAACATCGATAACCTCGAGATCAACCTGGCTACCTACCAGGTGACGCTCGATAACGAGCCTATCGACCTGACGCTGATGGAGTACTCGCTGCTGAGCTTTTTGGCGACGCATCCCAACCGTGCCTACAGCCGCGAAGTGCTGCTGCACCGCGTGTGGGGCTTTGAGTACTGTGGCGGCACGCGCACCGTCGATGTGCACATTCGACGCATCCGCTCCAAGGTGGGCCCGCAGATCGCGGCACACATTACCACCGTCCGCGGCGTGGGCTATCTGTTTAAGGACTAGATTTCCACCACAAAGGGGACGGGCGCCTTTGTGGTGGTTTTGACGCAGGCCGGGTCCTTTTGGGCCTGCAACAGAACTTAAGCCTTCCTAAAAGATTGCGTTCTCATACACTTGCGCCCGCATATTGGGGTACAACTCAACGTGAACAATGATGGCCCGCCACATGTTTGGCGGGCCTTTGGTTATTTGACGAAAGGATCGCAGCCATGAGCGAGTACGATTCCCAGCGTCCCCAGGATGCGGGCAACGCCGGCGAGACCCAGCAGCAGCCGCGTGTGCAGGTGGAGTCGACGCCTGCCGGCAGTAACATTCCCTACGTGCAGGCCTACGACACGCAGACCGGCAAGCCGCTGGGTGGCCAGCAGGTCGTGAACAAGCACACGGTGGTCAAGACCAAGACCAAAAAGCTGCCGATCTTTATTACGGCGCTTGCCGGCTGTGCCTGCGGAGCCCTGCTGGTCATTGCGCTCATTATGAGCGGCACGCTCGATATCGGTGGTGGCAAGAATGCCGTGACGGCGGGTGCTTCGGGTTCGTCGACGCAAAAGATCACCATTGACTCCGAGGACACCACGCTGGCCGAGGCCGTTTCTGCTAAGGCCCTGCCCTCCGTCGTTTCCATTACCGCCACTTCGAGCGGCAGCCAGAATGGCTCGCTTTCGCAGTCTGCTGATGAGTCGGATAGCTCGGGCAGCGTCGGTTCGGGCGTCGTGCTCGATACCGAGGGCCACATCCTCACCAACAACCACGTGGTCGATGGTTACGACCAGTACGTGGTGACCATGGACGACGGCACCACCTACGAGGCTGAGTTCGTGGGCAACGATGCCTCGAGCGACCTGGCCGTCATCAAGCTCAAGGACGCCGACGCCTCCAAGCTCACGCCAATCGAGATTGGTGATTCCTCCAAGCTCAACGTGGGAGAGTGGGTTATGGCGATCGGCTCGCCGTTTGGCAACGAGCAGTCTGTCTCCACGGGCATTGTGTCGGCGCTCTACCGCTCCACGGCCATGAGCTCTACCAGCGGTAACACCATCTATGCCAACATGATCCAGACCGATGCCGCCATCAACCCGGGCAACTCCGGCGGCGCGCTCGTCAACGACAATGGCGAGCTGGTGGGTATCAACTCGCTCATCGAGAGCTACTCGGGCTCCAGCTCAGGCGTGGGCTTTGCTATTCCCGTTAACTACGCCAAGAACATTGCCGACCAGATTATCGACGGCAAGACGCCGGTGCATCCGTACATGGGCGCTACGCTTTCGAGCGTCAATGCGCTCAACGCCCGCACCAACAAGCTGAGCACCGATAGCGGCGCGTATGTGGCGAGCGTCGTCGAGGACGGTCCTGCTGCCAAGGCCGGCATTCAGGAGGGCGACGTCATCACCAAGCTGGGCGACGACGAAATCACGAGCGCCGATGGCCTGATCATCGCGCTGCGCAGCCACGAGGTGGGCGAGAAGGTCGAGATCTCGCTTATGCGCGGTAAGGACGAGAAGAAGGTCACCGTCGAGCTGGGCTCTGACGAGGAGCTGCAGAACCAGCAGCAGGACGACAGTTCGACCGACACCGGCAACGGCGGTATTACCGACGAGCAGCTGCGCCAGTACCTGGAGGAGCTGCTAGGCCAGCAGGGCCAGGGCCAGGGCTACGGCCAGGGTTTCTAACGAGCTGTATCGCATATGCCGAAGCCAGAGGGGCTGTCCCGCCAAGTGTGGGACAGCCCCTCTTTTCTTGTTGATCCGTTGGGGACGGAGGAAAACGGATCACTTGGGGCTGACAAGAGGCCTGGTTCGTAATGGTCTGGACAGTTAGTTCAGATACGTATAAATCTGGGGCAGCTTGGGATGCGTTTTGAGCAATTTTTGATTGGGATGGGGCTCGAATGGGTGTTTGGAAGGGAGAGCGGGACGTTTACATGGTCTCGAGGAGCCCAAATTAGTTGAAACAGGGGTGTTCGTGCCTGATTCAGCTCTAGGATTTATACGTATCTGAACTAACTGTCCACCCCGGTCTGGCGGCTGCCGATTCGGTGCGGTTCGAAAGGGCTATTCGACCCCATTGCGACCGGTGGTACTCTAGTATCCGTTTGAAATCGAGCGAAGGAGTGCTGCTATGGAGCAATCGAGCCTGTTTGGTGACGGTGTGGACATCGATACCGAAACGCCCGCGACCGCGGAAGCCACCGCACCGACCGATGCCCGTGCCCAGGCGGCAGCGCGCGCGGCCGAACTGCGCCACGAGCTCGACTACCACGCCTATCGCTACTACATGCTCGATGCGCCCGAGATCACGGACGCCGCCTTCGACAAAATGCTTGTTGAACTGCAGGAAATCGAGGCCACCTACCCCGACCTGGTGACGCCCGACAGCTATACCCAGCGCGTGGGCGGCTACGTGAGCGAGCAGTTTACGCCGGTCACGCATATGGCGCGCATGTATTCCATGGACGATGCCATGGACCTGGACGAACTCGACGCGTGGCTCCAGCGCACTGAGGATGCCCTCGGTGCCGGTAGCGTCACCTATACCTGCGAGCTTAAGATCGACGGTCTGGGCGTGGCCCTTACTTACCAAAACGGCACCTTCGTACGCGCAGCCACACGTGGCGATGGCACCACGGGCGAGGACGTGTCGCTCAACGTCCGTACTATCAAGGATGTGCCCATGCACCTGTCCGAGCCGGCGCTCGCCCACATGGGCGCCGACCGCGAGCGCACCATTGAGGTACGCGGCGAGGTCTATATGCCCAAGGGCAGCTTTGTGCGTCTGAATGAAGAGGCCGATGCCGAGGGCCGCGACCCCTTCGCCAACCCGCGCAACGCCGCCGCCGGCAGCCTGCGCCAAAAGGACCCCAAGGTCACGGCGCGCCGCGACCTGGCCACCTTTATCTATGCCATCGCCGATACCGACCCGTTGCACGTCCACAGCCAGCGTGAGTTTCTCGATTGGCTGCGTAGCGCCGGCTTTAGCGTCAACCCCAACGTGGCACGCTGCGCCACGCCGGCCGAGGTCCACGAGTTCTGCGCCCAGGCCCTCGAGCACCGCGGCGACTTGGACTACGATATCGACGGCGTGGTCGTAAAGGTCGACAGCTTCCAGCAGCAGCTCGACCTGGGCTTTACCGCCCGCGCGCCGCGCTGGGCCATTGCCTTTAAGTTTCCGCCCGAGGAAAAGCAGACCGTCCTGCGCGAAATTCGCATCCAGGTGGGCCGCACCGGTGTGCTCACACCGGTCGCCGAGTTCGACCCGGTGACGGTCGCCGGCTCCACCATCGCGCGCGCCACGCTGCACAACATCGACGAGATCCGCCGCAAAAACGTGCGCGAGGGCGACACTATCATCGTGCACAAGGCGGGCGACGTGATCCCGGAGGTCGTGGGCCCGGTACTCGACAAGCGCCCGGCCGATTCGGTCGACTGGCACATGCCCGAGGTCTGCCCCGTGTGCGGCAGCCCCGTGGTCCACGAGGACGGCGAGGTCGCTTACCGCTGCGTCTCCATCGATTGCCCCGCGCAGCTCAAGGAGCGCCTGCTCCACTGGGTGAGTCGCGGCTGCATGGACGTTGATGGCCTAGGCGACGAGATTGTCGACAAGATGATCGCCGCCGGCCTGATTCACGATGTCGCGGACTTCTACCAGCTCACGGTCGACGACATCGCCGGCCTGGACACGGGGCGCACCTATGCCAGCTCCAACAGCAAAAAGGGCGTCAAGAAGGGCGACCCCATTCCGGTAGGCCTCAAGACGGCCGAGAAAATCATCGCCGAGCTCAACAAGTCCAAGAGCCAGCCGCTCGGTCGCGTGCTGTTTGCCCTGGGTATCCGCCACGTGGGCAAGAGCGTGGGCGAGGTTATCGCCGAGCGATTCCTGTCGATTGACAAGCTCATCTTGGCGAGCGAAGAGGATATTGCCGAGTGCGAGGGCATCGGTCCCAAGATTGCGGCGAGCGTCAAGCAGTTCCTGGCCGTGCCCGAAAATCTTGCCGTGCTGGAGCGTCTGCGTCAGGCGGGCCTGTCGCTCGAGGTCGACCTGGGCGCCGCGCACGCGCAAGCCGCAGCCGACGCTGGCGTGGCGGGCGAGCTCGCCGACGCACAGCCGCTTGCGGGTTTGACCTTCGTGCTCACTGGTACACTCGTCAACCGCACGCGCGACGAGGCGGGCGCGGCGCTCAAGGTGCTCGGCGCCAAGGTTTCGGGCAGCGTGTCGAAGAAGACGAGCTTTCTGGTCGCCGGTCCCAAAGCGGGCTCCAAGCTCACCAAGGCCGAGCAGCTGGGTGTGCCCGTGCTGGACGAGGACGCGCTCGAGCAGATTTTGGATACTGGTCAGGTGCCCCAGGCTTAGGACATCGATAATCAAATTAGAAAACCTCCCGGAAAGGTTGATACTTTCCGGGAGGTTTTTATTTGGGCGTGGTGGCGGGCAGCATGATCTGCGTCATGTAGGTTGCTGAGGGTGACCCTGCGGAGTGGTGTCGTTCCGGAGCGATAGAAGATTCATACAAAGCAAAGGGGCCCCGCAGTGAGGTCCCACAACAGGGCTGCCCCATTGTGATGAGTTTTATACACGTTAACCTTAACATTAACGTGTATACTTAGCAGTGAAGATATATGTTGAGAGGAGCGGTTATGGTTACCGTCGCGTTTTCGGAACTGCGCCAAAACCTTACGCAGGTGGCCGAAAAGGTTGCCAATGAGGGCGAGGAGGTTGTGGTCTTCAAGCGGAGCAAGCCGTTGTTCAAGATTGTGCCACTCGACTATCAAGGCCCAGTTGCGGTGGAATATGACGCTGCTCAGGAGCGTGGGGGCGCAAAGCCGGCGTGCGGCACGGACAAGCCCAAGCGCGACGTGGGTACGATGTGGCATCCCAAGATCACCTGGAAGGAGATTCGCGAGATGCTCGCGGAGGATGAGGACTACCAGGAGTATCTCGATATCGTAGCCAAAATGCCAAAGGGAACGCCGCTCGATACGATGACGGTTGAAGATGAAAAGCGCGTCGCGAGGGAGCGCTACCTATGAGGGCATTTCTCGATACCAATTTTCTGCTCGATTGCGTGCTGCCGGGTCGGCCGGAGCATGGGGCGGCGCAAATGACCAAGGGGCTCGTTGACGTGGGACTTATCGAGGGTGTTGTTTCGGCCTGCTCTCTCAAGGACGCGTACTACATTCTCGCTAAACAGGCAGGCGAGGCGCGCGCCCGCGAGGTAGTGCGCGACTGTCTTAAGAGCTACTCGGTAGAGCCTCTCGACCAAGAAGCTTGTTTTACCTCCGCCTATTCCGATGAGCCGGACTTTGAGGACGGCTGTATCCGTGCGATGGCCGAGCGTGCCGGCGTGGACTTTATCATCACGCGTGACCGCGCCGCTTTTGTGCGCTCGACCATCAAGACCTTCTCGCCTGCAGAGTTCATCCGTGCGTTTCCGATTCCGGAGGAGTAAAACCGCCATATCGGGGACTGTCCCCGGCGTTTAGCGAGCTTGTTGGGAGGCTCCTGGTCCAGTGACTGTTACAAAAAACGGCTATAGCAAATTTGTTGTACTTCGATCCGAGGACTACGACCTCATGGTTCAGGAACAGGCTAAGGCTCGTCTGATGGCTCGTATAGCTGTGGCCGAGCGGGAGCGTGCTGCTGGCACGGCGCGTGATGCCTTTGAGGCTCTCGATGACCTTGAGGCAAAATATGGCCTATAACGTCAGGATTCTGCCTTCAGCCGAACGTTATCTAGGCAGTTCTTATCTGAACGGGGCAACGGGCACCGTGATCTGCGTCACGTAGGTCGCCGGGTCGTCGCTGATGATGTCATCGATAAGGGCGATCTCGCGTTGCCCCGCTACGCTGCCAACTTGTCAAAAGCCCCGCGTCGGTTGAGCACGGTAAACGCGACAACACAGATGACTGCCGACAAAATCGACCCACACGGCGAGGCGATGCCCATGGGAAACAGCGTGTCGGAATAGGCGTTCGACAGCAGCCACGCGCCCGGCACGCGAATGAGCGCCACGGCCAGCACGTTGTGCGCAAAGCCGATGTAGCTCTTGCCATACGCAGCGAAAAAGCCGCTAAAGCAAATGTGGATGCCGGCAAAGATTGCGTCGAAAATGTAGCTGCGCATATAGCCGGTACCGGCCGCGACTACTGCAGCGTCCTTGGCAAAAAAGCCAATAAACGCCGGCGCCACCAGCCACATCAACACCGTGATCAAGCAACCGTACACCACCGAGATGGTCATGGCGTCTTTGAGTACCTGACGCGCGCGGTCGCCCTTGCCCGCGCCGGCATTTTGCGCCGTGAGTGCGCTGACGGTGGCGCCCATGGAGCTCGGCACAATGAACAAAAAGCTAATCATCTTCTCGACCAGGCCCACGGCGGCGGCGTCGACGAGCCCTCGGTGGTTGGCGATGACGGTGATAAACATAAACGCCACCTGGATGCAGCCGTCCTGCACGGCCACGGGCACGCCGATCTTAAGAATGCTGCCGAGCACCTCGGGCTGGGGGCGCAGGTCGCTGCGCTTAACGTGGATGTTCGTACGGCGGCTCTTGAGCCACACGAGTGCGAGGGCAACGCTGGCCGTCTGGGCGGTCACTGTGCCGAGCGCCGCACCCACGGGGCCGAGCCCCATGTGGCCGATAAATAGAAAGTCGAGCGCGATGTTGATGATGCACGCCACGCCGATCACGTACATGGGCGAGCGCGAATCGCCCAGCCCGCGAAAGATGGCCGAAAGAATGTTGTACGCGGCGATAAAGGGAATGCCGACAAAGCAGATACGCAGGTAGGCGGCGGTGCCTTCGACCGCCTCGGCCGGCGTGCCAATGAGTGCCACGATTTGCGGGCACAGCGCGAGCAGGATAGCGGCCAGCACCACCGAGACGCCCATAAAGAGCGTGATGGTGTTACCGATGGCGGTCTCGGCGCGGTCGAAGCGACGCGAGCCCACAGCGTGGCCGACGATAACCGTCGTTCCCATGGCCAGGCCCACGAGCGTCACGGTAATGATATAGAGCGTCTGCGCGCCATTGCCCACGGCGGTGATGCCGGCGGCGCCGCTAAACTGCCCCATCATGTACAGGTCGGCCATGCCGTAGAGCATCTGCAAAAAGTACGAGAGCATATAGGGCAGGGCAAAGACCGCGATGGTCTTAAGGACATTACCGCGTGTGAGGTCGTGTTCCATGGGCGGGGCTTTCTGGCTGGGTTTGTTTACGTACCAGTGTAGTGAAAACCCTACAACGATTGTAGAGTCAAGGTTTGTGATGACGCCGGAGCGAAAAAGTCTCGCGCACCATTATTCCGAGTGAATATGGACACACATCACGAGAACTCGCCGCCGGCGCTAACCTTGCAGAAAACGATTTCGGAATACTTGACACCATTATTCGGCGCGCAATAATACGTGCGTTTGCGAACAACGTTTGATGGGGGTTGAACCTGCGTGCGCAATCTCAAAATACTGTTTTCCTATCTAGGGGCATACCGTCGCGATGCCATCCTCGGCGTGTTCTTTGTGTCGGTCGAGACGGTGCTCGAGCTGTTTATCCCGGTCATCATGGCCAACATCATCGATGTGGGCGTGCCTGCGGGTGATATCAACTACATGCTGCTGCAGGGCGCGTACATGTTGGTGTGCGCTGCGCTTTCGCTGGTACTGGGCTTGGGTTATGCCCGCACGTCCGCCCGCGTTGCCTCGGGCCTAGGCGCTAACCTGCGCGAGGCCGAGTACAAAAAGATTCAGACGCTCGCTTTTGGTAACCTGGACAACTACGACGCCAGCTCGCTCGTCACCCGCATGACCACGGACATCACCGTTATCCAAAATGCTGTGGGCAACGGCTTTCGCCCTATGGTGCGCGGCCCGGTGACGCTTATCGTCGGCCTTATCTACGCGCTGATGCTGTCGCGCCCGCTCGCCACCGTCTTTGCGATCATCTTGCCCGTGCTGGCAATCGTGCTGGGCGTCATCACCTATCGCGTGAGCCCGCTCTACCGCCAACTCCAGACCTCGATGGACCACCTCAACGGCGTGGTACAGGAAGACCTCACTGCCGTGCGTGCCGTCAAGGCCTACGTTCGTACCGAGCACGAGGAGGCCAAGTTCGACACCGTCAATACCGAGCTCGCCGGCACTGCGACGAAGACCTTTGGCAACGCGGTGCTCAACCTGCCGGTGTTTCAGCTGTCGATGTACGTGGCTGCGCTCTCCATCCTGTGGATTGGCGGCCGCATGATTCTCGCCGGCAAGCTGGGCGTGGGCTCGCTCACGGGCTTTATGAGCTACGTGCTGCTGATCATGAATTCGCTCATGATGATTTCCAACGTGTTTTTGCTGCTCACGCGCGCTCTCACGAGTGTGGGCCGTATCGCAGAGGTGCTCGATGAGGAGCCCTTTATCGCCAACCCTGCGGGAGACCTCGCGACTGCGGCGCCAGCGGACGGCAGTATCGAGTTTCGCGACGTTTCCTTTAAATACCGCGCGGATGCAGCCGAGGATGTGCTCGAGCATATCGACCTTCGCATCGAGAGCGGCTCGACGGTGGGCATCCTCGGCGGCACGGGTTCGGGCAAGAGCTCGCTTGTGCAGCTGATTGCGCGCCTGTACGATGCCACCGAGGGCACCGTGCTTGTGGGTGGACGCGACGTGCGCGACTACGACCTCGCGACTCTACGCGACGCTGTGGGCATTGTGCTGCAAAAGAACGTGCTGTTTACGGGCACCGTGCGCGAGAATCTGCAGTGGGGCAATCCGCAGGCGTCGGACGATGAGCTCCTCGCGGCTTGCCGCGCGGCGTGCGTGGACGAGTTCCTTGATCGCATCGGCGGGCTGGACGGCGAGTTGGGCCAAGGCGGCGCCGGTGTCTCGGGTGGCCAGAAGCAACGCCTGTGCATCGCGCGCACGCTGCTCAAGCATTCGCGCGTGCTCATTTTTGACGACTCCACCAGCGCGGTCGATATGGCGACCGACGCAAAGATTCGCGAGCACATCGCTCGGATTCCCGATGCGACCGTGCTCATCATCGCCCAGCGCATCGCGAGTGTCATGGATGCCGATCGCATTGTGGTGCTGGACGACGGTCGTGTCCACGGCGTGGGCACGCACGAGGAACTGCTGGCGGGCGACAACATATACCAGGAGATTTACGCCTCACAGATGGAGTTTGCGGGGAACGCGGACGCCGGCGACGGCAGCGACGATGGTTGCGCGAATGATCCGTTTTCCTCCGTCCCCGGAGGATCACCCTTGGAAGGGGGTGAGCGCCATGCCTAAGACCGCAGCCCAAGCACGCCCGGCCGACCTCAAGCGCACTGTGCGTCGCTTGCTCTCCTACATGGGGCATGCCAAGTTCTCGTTGCTCGCGGTGGGCGTGCTCGCCTCCGTTGCCGCCATCGCGAGCCTCGCCGGCACCTACATGGTGCGCCCCATCGTTAACGGTTTGGCCACGGGCGGGGAGGAACTGCTCGCCAAGCAGGTCATCCTGACGGCGATCATCTACGCCGCGGGCGTGCTTTCGGCCCTGGGCTACTCGCAGATCATGGTGCGCGCGGCCCAACGCGTGGTGTCCGATATTCGCCGCGACCTGTTCGCGCACATCCAGACGCTGCCGCTCAGTTATTTTGACAGCACGCGCTCGGGCGACATCATGAGCTTTTTCACCAATGACGTCGACACCGTCTCCGAGGCGCTTAACAACAGCTTTGCCAACGTGATTCAGGCCGCCATTCAGGTTGTGGGCACCACGGCCATGCTCATCATCCTTAACTGGCAGCTCACGATTATCACGCTCGTGTGCGATGCGGCCATTGTGCTGTATGCGCGCTACTCGGGCGCGCGCTCTAAGCGTTTCTTTGCCGCCCAGCAGGCATCGCTTGGCGACCTGGACGGATATATCGAAGAGATGGTCTCGGGTCAAAAGGTCATCAAGGTCTTTAACCGCGAGGCGGCGAATGTTGCCGGCTTCACCTGCCGCAACGACGAGCTTCGCCGCACCGGCACCGCCGCCGTGAGCTATGCCAACTCCATGGTGCCCATGACCGTCGTGATTGGCTACGCCAACTATGCCATCGTCGCCGTGGCGGGCGGCATGCTCTGCATCAAGGGACTCGCCGACGTAGGTGCGCTCGCGAGCTACCTGGTCTTTGTGCGCCAGGCCGCCATGCCCATCAACCAGTTTACGCAGCTCGGCAACTTCTTGCTCAACGCGTTGGCCGGTGCCGAGCGCCTGTTTGCGGCTATGGACCTTAAACCCGAGGTGGACGAGGGCTGCGTGGAGCTGGTGCAGACAGGCGACGCCGCATGGGCGTGGAAGATTCCCGAGGGCCAGGGCGTGGGCGCGTACGGGCACTTGCATGATGTGGCAGCCGTTGATGAGTCGGGCCGCGCGGTGGCCGCCGACGGCACCGAGCTCACGTGCGGCTTGGTCCCGCTTGCCGGCGACGTGCGCTTCCATGCCGTGGACTTTTCCTACGTGCCGGGCGCCCGCGTGCTCACGGACCTCAACCTGTTTGCCAAGCCGGGGCAAAAGATCGCGTTTGTGGGCTCCACGGGCGCCGGCAAGACGACCATTACCAACCTCATCAACCGCTTCTACGAGGTCGATGACGGCGAGATCACGTACGACGGCATCGACGTCAAGCACATTGCCAAGGCCAGCCTGCGCGGGTCGCTCGGCATTGTGCTGCAGGACACGCACCTGTTTAGCGGCACCATTGCGCAGAACATCCGCTTTGGCAAGCTCGACGCGACCGACGAGGAGGTGCGCGCCGCTGCCGAGGCCGCCTGCGCCGACTCGTTTATCCGCCGTCTGCCGCGGGGCTACGACACACCGGTCACGGCCGACGGCGCCAACCTGTCGCAGGGTCAGCGTCAGCTGCTCGCCATCGCGCGCGTGGCCGTCGCCGATCCGCCGGTGCTCATCCTGGACGAGGCCACGAGCTCCATTGACACGCGTACCGAAAAGCTCATCGAGCGCGGTATGGACCGCATCATGCGCGGTCGCACCACGTTTATGATCGCGCACCGCCTGTCCACCGTCCGCGACGCCGACGCCATCATGGTCCTCGAACACGGCCGCATCATCGAGCGCGGCACGCACGAAGAGCTGCTCGCCCAGCACGGCGAGTACTGGCAGCTGGCGCATGGCTTAAAAGAGCTGGATTAACCCGTTCGAGCACGATGCTTTGATCCCTCCGTGCCCCTCACCTCGCCTCAAACCATCACAACATTCGGCGTTTTTTGCCAAAATCGGGAAAAGCATCGAATGTTGTGATGGTTTTTCTGCCACTCGACCGGGTGGAATCGCTTTCTTGTGCACGAAGGTGTGCGGACCCGTGGGCAGGGGAATAAGGTTGGTTATCCGACTCTATTGGAGGGCTCATGGACCTGCCGATCGTCCTGTCCCATAAGACTGCCTGGCTGTACCACAACGTGGCGCGCCCGTCCGAGCCGCTCTCGCGAGCAAGCAGCCTATACGATGAGGACTCGCTTGCTAACGAGACGGAGCCGACCGCGAGCCTGCCCAAATTGGGGCTCGATGCCAAGGGGCTGAGGGCTTCAACGGCTGTCGGGATTGTTACCGACTATCTGGTTTCGCTCGGTATTCCACGAGAAGAGCTCGATCATATCGACACGCTCGTCAACTTCGATTTTGAGCGCTCGACGCCGGCTGGATTTAGGTGCCACGTGTTTGGGACGCCGATACCTCCATGCCATCTTATCGAGGTGGCAGAGGGCCTTCTGGTGGTTGATGAGGTCATGTGCTTTGTCCAAGCGGGTTCGTGGATGAGCGAGCCCGAGCAGCTGGAATATGGCTACGAAATCTGTGCCCGATACCATTTGAATCATCTGTCGACAGGCGATTATATCGAGATGGGGCAGAGGTATACCGTTGCCGACTTGATTGCTTATTGCAATGAGAACCGATCTCGTCAGGGGGCTATACGCGCGGCCGCCGTGCTCAAGCGCGTGCACGATGGCGCGCGATCGCCCATGGAGACGGCCACCGCAATTATGGTCGTAGCAAAACGTTCCCAGGGAGGGCTGGGATACGCCAAGATCGAGCTCAACCATCGGGTCGATGTTCCCAGCGAGTTCAAATATCTCGCAAAGGCTGGGTATTTTGAGATCGACGTATATGCGCCTGCGAGCGGTACGGGGATTGAATACAACGGCTCGGACCATCTTGATAAACAGCGCAGCGCGTCGGATGCGGAGCGTATGACCGTGCTGAGCGCGCTGGGCTTTAGGATGATCGTCCTCACCGGGACTCAGTTTGCCCACCAGCTGCAATTGCACCGGGCGATGAACGCCATCGCGCTTGCTATGGGTCTTAAGTGCGACCGAAGCGAGACATTCCAGAAACGTCAAAACGACCTGCGAGAATTCGTGATTCGGCACTGGGACGGCGGCCTTTAGGGACGTTTTGGTCCCTCTACGGGGTGCCGTGGGCAGGCAAACCATCACAACATTCGACGTTTTTCGCTAAAAACGGGAAAAGCATCGAATGTTGTGATGGTCTGTGCTGAGGATGGGCTTGGGAAGCCGGTCTTGCTCAAAGTGACCTGTCCTGTCGTACGGGTGTCGGCATGATTCTCTCGTGGGGTATTATGTTTTCCGAAGAATAAAACGCCGCGCGAGGGGAGGGCTGCGTGGACGGGCACGTGCAACATGACGGCTTTGGCCGCGATATCAACTACCTGCGCATTGCCGTTACCGACAAGTGCAATTTCCGCTGCATTTACTGCATGCCGGCCGATGGCGTCGCGCCCCGCGTGCACGACGAGCTGCTCAGCGCCGAGGAAATCGCCCGCTTTGTGCGCTTGGTGGCGGGGGAGGGCATTCGCCGCGTGCGCCTGACGGGCGGCGAGCCGCTGGTCAGCCGCCGTATCATCCCGCTCATTCGCGACATCCGCGCGATTCCGCAGATCGAGGACATCTCGCTTACCACCAACGGCGCCCTGCTGCCCAAGCTGGCGCCGCAGCTCAAAGACGCGGGGCTTAACCGCGTCAACATTTCGCTCGACACGCTCGACCCTACGCTCTTTGGAAAGATCACGCGCCTGGGTCGACTCGAGCAGACCATGGCTGGCATCGACGCGGCGCTGGCTTGGGGCTTTGAGCCCGTTAAGGTCAACTGCGTTGTAGTGCGCCGGCTCAACCAGGATGTGGCGGCCCTTGCACGGCTCACGCTCGACCGGCCCATCCACCTGCGCTTTATCGAATACATGCCCATCGGCGACGAGCACACGAGCTCGCATTGCGCTGTGGACCCGCATGCGCCCGCGCTCAATCCCGAGCTGTGGGACGCGAGCGATACCGTGCCGAGCGACGAGCTGCGGGCGCGCATCAATGCCGGGGCCGCCGCGACGGGACTGGGCGAGCTCGAGCCGCTCGACATCAACGACGCTCCTGCCGGCGCGGGCCCTGCGCGCTATTGGCACTTTCCGAGCGCGGCGGGAACGGTTGGCTTCATTAGCGCCATGTCCAACCATTTTTGCGCGAGCTGCAACCGTCTGCGCCTGACGGCCGATGGCAACGTGCGTCCGTGCCTGTTTAGCGATGCCGAGTATTCGGTGCGTGAAGCGCTGCGCCGTGGTGATGATATGCAGGTACTTTCGATTTGGCGCGATGCCGTGGCCCACAAACCGCAGGAACACGCGATAATTGAGGGCACGCAACGATTTATGTCCCAAATCGGAGGATGATCATATGGCCAAGAGCAGGTACGCCGATGCCACCAAGGCCGCTCGCAGGGCCGCGATGTCTGCCCACAAAGTCACGGCTGCGGCGAATGCTGGTAACGCCGCCGCGCCCGCGCAGCCGTCCGCCAGCGCTGCCGCCGAGCCCGCCCGCGACGCCCGTCGCGACGAGCTGACGCACGTGGACGCCAAGGGCGAGGTACGCATGGTCGACGTGTCCGACAAGGCCGAGACCCATCGCATTGCCATCGCCGAGGGCACCATCCTCATGCACCCCGAGACGCAGGCCATGGTGCTGCAGGACCGCGCCAAAAAGGGCGACGTGCTTGCCTGCGCGCGCGTGGCGGGCATTATGGCCATCAAGCGCACCAGCGACATCATCCCCATGTGCCATCCTTTGCTTATTACCAAGAGTAAGTGCGACATTGCGCCCATCGCTCCGGCGGGGACGCCGGCCGAGGACGTGCCCGAGGGCTGGGCACCGGCGCGCGCGGACGGGCAGGTTGGCTTTCATGTACTGGTTACGGCCGGCGTGACGGGCAAGACGGGTATCGAGATGGAGGCCCTGACCGGCGCGAGCGCTGCGTGCCTAACGATTTACGACATGTGCAAGGCGGTCGATCGCGGCATGGAGATCGTCGACGTTCGTCTGCTGCACAAGGAAGGTGGTCGCTCGGGTGTGTGGGATCGTGCCGAACGCCAGGCCGCTGCTGTTGAGGCCGTGGGAGCCGCGGGCAACGCACCCGCGAGCGCACCCGTCGCCGTCGCGTCCGCAGCTCCGACACCGGCCGTTCCCGCGATCGCGTTTATCGGCTACCAGAACTCGGGCAAGACCACGCTCGTCGAGAAGGTTATCGCCGAGCTCACTCGCCGCGGCCTGCGCGTGGGTTCGCTCAAGCATCATGGGCACCACGGCTTTGATATCGACGTGCCCGCTAAGGATACCTGGCGCCATCACCAGGCCGGATCCAAGCACGTGGGCCTCATCTGCGCCACGCGCTGGGCGGAGTACGCCGACACGCGCGAGGAGGACGAGATGCCCGCGCGCGAGCTGCTGTCGCGCTACAACGATGTCGACGTGGTGATCATCGAGGGCTACAAGACCGAGGGCTTTGACAATATCGTCGTCGCGCGCTCCGGTGTCGACCGTTTGCGCGGCAAGAGCTCGCTCGACCTGGTCGACGGTCGCACGCTGGCCCTTGCCTGCAACGAGGCCCTGGCACGCCAGGCATTCGACGCCGGCTTTGCGACCCGAGCCATCAACATCAACGACGCCCGAGCCATCTGCGATCTTATCCAAGATTACCTTTAAGGGCTGGCTCGCTGCGCTGCCATAACCTGCCAAATAGGGACAGGTTTGTTTTGGCAGGTTTTATCTGGGCAAACGTCACTTCCACCACAAAGGGGCCAGGCACCTTTGTGGTGGTTTTTGTTTAAGTAGATGTGTGGGACATGCCTTACAATCTACCAAGTAGTTCATGACGGGCGAAAAACGGAGAGAAGGGGCTCTTGATGCGTCCTTAATGTTTCATGCGGATAGATTGATTCGACAGACGGTGGCGAATGCCCGCCGTCCGCATTCGTATGAAACAAGGAGTCTCCATGCTCGTCTCTCTTTTCTCAAAGCCTCAGTCATCGCTGTCCGTGCAGGCCAAGCGCCTGGTGGCGATGCGCTTTCTCATCTACACCGGTTTTCAGACCAGCTACTTTATCGGCGTCATCGGAACGCTCACCTATGCAGACGATGCCTCGGTCGTGGCGACATCGCTGGCTGTCCTCTTTATGAACGTATTCGTGATCTTGGGATCCTTTGCGGGTGGCGCGGCGCTCGACGCCTGGGGTCCGCGCCGTCATTTCTTGCTGAGCATCGTGGGCACGCTGGCAACCGGCGCGGCAATCCTCGCCTTTGGTAGCGCGACCGGCGTCATCCTGCTCGGCGCGGTGTTCCTAGGCTTTACGATGGGATTCGCTCAGCCCATTGCCACGTCCTATCCGGCCTACCTCACCAACGACCCCGTCGAGCTCAAAGACATCAACTCCGCCATTGCCATGTTCTCAAACGTGAGTATCATCGTCGGCCCCACGCTGGGCGGCTTTGTCGCGGCTGCTGCGTCGTCGCGCGCGGTGTTCGTGCTCATGATGATTTTTACCGTACTGGCGTTTATTGCCGGCTGGGGCTTTAGACCGCAAGCAGTTCGCGTCGCCGCGCGTGAAAGTACTCCCGCGGACAGCAGTACAACGGCAATCACTGCCAGCCAAAGCCCCGACCCCAACACATCTTCCCGCGTCACCTTCGCGACCAGCATCAAGACAGTCTTTACCAACAGCGTCCTTGCCCTGCTGTTCTGCATTATTTTCCTTTCAAACTTTGGCTACGGTGCCTTCGACCCGCTGGAGTCGTTCTTCTACCGCGGTGTCCTGCACGTCGGTGTCGAATGGATGGGCTGGCTCTCGTCGGCCAGCGGTGTGGGCGCGGTGCTGGGCGCCGTGGCCGCGCTCCGCTTGCCGCCGCACCTGGTCAACCTTAAGACGCTGCTTGTGGCGCTTATGTTCGTAGGCCTGGGAAGTTTGCTCTATGTGGGGACACCGTACGTGGGCGTAGCCCTTGTCGGCCAGATTGCCCTGGGCGTTGCCTGGGGTGTCGTAAATCCGCTCCACAACACTATCGTGCAAACGACGGCTCCTCTCGAGCAGCTTGGTCGCGTGAACTCGGTCATGGGCTTTGGCAACATGTTCGCCGGCGTGGCGCCGCTGGCGATTGCCCCGTGTCTGGCGGCGACATTTGGCGTGCAGCAGACGCTCGTAGGGGCGGGCATGGTTGTGACGGCGGTTCCCGCGGCGTTGCTGCTGTTTGGACGCCGGCATTTTGATCGTGCCACAAGGCAGTAAAAACCATCACAACATTCAGCGAAAATCGCGATTTTGCCGAAAAACGTCGAATGTTGTGATGCTTTGCGTCTCGGGCCAGGCCACCCTTCGGGTTCGGCCACCACAAGGGGGCCAGGCACCTTTGTGGTGGTTTTGCGCCAAAGCGCCCCGTGTCCGCCTTGGTATACCATGTACGCCGTTCGCGAATACACCCCACACCGCCGCACAACCCAGAAAGGCCCCCATGGACACCACCTTCAGCCACATCAAAGCCGTGTTCTGCGATATCGACGGCACGCTGCTCACGAGCCGGCACACGGTGTCCCCGCGCACCGTGGCGGCGATCCGCGCCCTGCGCGAGCGCGGCGTGCTCTTTGGCCTGTGCACCGGGCGCGACGCCCACGCGACCGAGGCCATGTACGAGCTCTGGGGCATCGAAGGCCTGGTGGACGTGATGGTGGGCTGCGGTGGCGCCGAGGTCATCGACCGCGCGCACGACATCAACGAGCTGAGCTATCCGCTGCCGGGCGAGACCATCGCGCGCATCTGCAAGCACATGGCGGACCTTCCGGCAACACCCGTCTGTCCCCGAGACGGCGTGTTCTACGTGCCCGAGAGCAACGCGTGTGTCGAGCACCTGTCGCGCGTCGACGGTGTGCCCTACCAGGTGGTCGATTTTGCCGAGTTGTTGCGCGAGCCGCAGCCCAAGGTGATGTTTACCATGGCGCCCGAGGTGATGCCGCGGGTGATTGAGCGGGCGTCGACGTTTGCCGATGACACCGTTAAGGCGGCGGCTCTGCAAACCACGCAGCGGCTCTACGAGTTCATGGATCCGCGCGTGTCCAAGACGCGCGGCCTTGTGCGCGTGGCGGAGCTCAACGACATGGAGCTCCAGGACATCTGCGTGTTTGGCGATGCGGACAACGACACCTGCATGGTGGCTGACGCCGGCGTGGGCGTGGCCATGGCAAACGGCAGCGACGCCACCCGTGCCGCCGCCGACTTTGTAACCGCGAGCAACGACAAAGACGGCATCGCGATCTTTATCGAGGAGCATCTGCTGTAGCGCCGGGGGAGAACCACCGCAAAGGGGACGGGCTCCTTTGCGGTGGTCTCAGGCGATTTGGGCGAATTGATGCCTAAAATCTGCGCGAAAACCCAAATAACGTTGTCTGAACATTACGCTTCTAACCACCGATGAGTTAAAGATATTCCCATCAATTTGGCAGTCTATTCCTCCCGGTTAATGACCTACCGTTCACGGTCGATTTTCGACCGTTCACAGGATGTTTGCTCTTGAGCAAAATGTTGTGCAAATAAATAAAATGCTATTAAAAAACTGATAACTAACTTAATTACCAGTAGAAACAGATATTTCAGAGCGAATAAACGAAAGCAAATCTGAGTAAATGTCAAGAGAATTGAGAACTGGGTTGATTTCCGATCTCAGCCGAACACATTGAGTGAATAGGCCGTTCCCGCAGC
>CATYUU010000025.1:0-28680 GCA_958413455.1 uncultured Collinsella sp.
CATCGACCTGCGCCGATGCCCCCAACGTGGACACACATTTTGTCCTATAAGCCCGATGTTCCACAAAGGCCGTGCGCCCCGGGACCACGGCAAAGCAAAGGGGCCCGCATCCCAACGGATACGGGCCCCTTTCAGCCATAAGCCAACTCGGCCGTAAAAACTACTTGCGATGCGCGCGATAGAACTCGATGAGCGCCTGGGTCGAAGCGTCCTGCTCGGCCTTGGCGGCGTCGTCGTGGAAGGCAGGGGTAATCTGCTTGGCAAGCTGCTTGCCCAGCTCGACGCCCCACTGGTCGTAGGAGTCGATGCCCCAGACCGTGCCCTCGACAAATACGATGTGCTCGTACAGGGCGATGAGCTCGCCGAGCGCAAACGGAGTCAACGTGTCGCCGAAGATCGAGGTCGTCGGGCGATTGCCCTCAAAGCAACGGGCCGGGACGATCTGCTCGGGCGTGCCCTCGGCACGAACCTCGTCGGCCGTCTTGCCAAAGGCGAGCGCCTTGGTCTGGGCCAGGAAGTTGCCCAGGAACAGCTCATGCACGTCCTGGCCGCTATCGGTCGCAGGGTTGGCGGTATTGGCAAAGGCGATGAAATCGGCCGGAACCACCACGGTGCCCTGGTGCAGCAGCTGGTAGAAGGCATGCTGGCCGTTGGTGCCGGGCTCGCCCCAGAAGATCTCACCGGTGTCGGAGGTCACGGCGCTGCCGTCCCAACGGACATGCTTGCCATTGGACTCCATGGTGAGCTGCTGCAGGTAGGCCGGGAAGCGGTGCAGGTACTGGCAGTACGGCAGCACGGCGTGGCTCTTGGAACCGAAGAAGTTGACGTACCAGACATTGAGCAGGCCCATCAGCGCGACGGCGTTGTTCTCGAGCGGGGTGTTGCAGAAGTACTCGTCGATGGCGTGGAAGCCCTCGAGGAACTGCTGGAAACGCTCGGGGCCGAGCACGACGATCAGCGACAGCCCCACGGCGGAGTCGACGGAGTAGCGGCCACCGACCCAGTTCCAGAAGCCGAAGGCGTTGGCAGGGTCGATGCCGAAGGCCTCGACCTTCTCGAGTGCAGTGGAGACGGCGACAAAATGCTTTGCCACGGCCTCGGCGTTCTGCTCATCGGAGCCGTCGATGGCGCCCTGGGCCTTGAGCTGCTCGAGCATCCAGGTCTTGACCTCGCGGGCGTTGGTGAGGGTCTCGAGCGTGGTGAAGGTCTTGGAGACGATGATCACGAGCGTGGTCTCGGGATCCAAGCCCTTGAGCTTCTCGGCCTGGTCGTTGGGGTCGATGTTGGAGATGTAGCGGCAGTCGATACCGGCGTCGGCATAGGGACGCAGAGCCTCGTAAGCCATGACCGGGCCCAAATCGGAGCCGCCGATGCCGATGGACACCAGGTGCTCGATCTTTTTGCCGGTAACACCCTTCCACTCACCGGAGCGCACGCGCTCGGCGAAGGCATACATGCGGTCCAGGACCTCGTGCACGTCGGCGACGACGTCCTGGCCGTCGACGATGAGCTGGCCCTTCTCGCTTGCCGGGCGGCGCAGCGCGGTGTGCAGGACAGCGCGGTCCTCGGTGGTGTTGATGTGCTCGCCGGAGAACATGGCGTCGCGGCGCTCCTCGAGCTTCACCTCGCGGGCAAGATCGCACAGCAGCTTGACGGTCTCATCGGTCACCAGGTTCTTCGACAGATCGAAGTGCAGGTCACCGGCATCAAAGCTCAGCTTGTTCACGCGCTCGGCATCGGCGGCGAACCAGGCCTTGAGGTCGATACCCTCGGCCTCGAGCTTCTCCTGATGAGCCTCGAGTGCCTTCCAAGCGGCAGTCGACGTAGCATCGATAGGTGCGGCAACAGTTGCCATAGAGTCCTCCTCAGCATACGGGCGCACGCCTCCATGCGCCCGGACATTCAGATGCCACTATTCTAGCGCAGGTCAATACTATAATCAGCGAGCGTTGCCAATCGGCCCCCAAACGGCAACCGATTAAAAAGGGACAGGCTTATTTTGGCAGGTCAAACGCTTTACCAACCAAAAATAACCCGTCCTTTTATGGCAAATATTAGGCCGCGGCGCAGACGCTACCGAGCAACTCACGCAGAGGAGACCCGATACCCTCCAGCAGTTCGGGCGCGATAATGGCAAAAACGGGAACCTCACCGGTGCCCACGACAGCAGGCACCTTGCCCTCCGAGAGAATGCATCCATAAGGGACAAAACCGTCTTCGACGGCATCGAGCGCCGCCATGCGACGCGCGAGCTCACGCGCAAAGCCGGCAGTATCGGCATCGCCAATCGCCAGGACAAAGTCCACGCCTTCGTCGGTCGCCAGGGCCACGGCTTCGTCGATCAGCTCGTCTCCCCCGTCGCCCTCAAACGAGCCGCAGCGAAAAAGCACGCGCTCGAGCAGGGCTCGATCAAGCGAGCCAAGTGCCGCCGAGACAAGCTCATCGCGCGTATGCTTGTCACCGCCCAACACGACCAGCGCCTTGGTGCCACCGTAGTGAGCGACCAATCGTCCGCACCAGCGAGCCACGTCTCCATCCGCAACAAGGCGCGTCGGCATACCAAACCCATAATTGACCATCTTTCCCACAACCCTTCCGTGCGCGTAGGCGGTATCAATCGTTAGGCTCATGCTACGAAGCGAGGTTTTCCGAGCTGTTTCGCACTCTTTAGAGCTGCGTTAAAACCCGATCCAACCGCACGACCATACCTACCAAAACAAACCAGTCCCTTTTTGACAGGTTTTGACGACGTCCGGACGAGCGGGTATTATCGAACAAGTATTCGATAAGAACATGTGTTTGATGGGAGGGCTCGGATGGCGGGCGGGCAGCACACCTACATCTGCATCGACCTCAAGACGTTTTATGCCAGCGTCGAATGCGTCGACCGTGGGCTCAATCCGCTCACCACCAACCTGGTCGTTGCCGACGAATCGCGCGGACGCACGACCATCTGCCTCGCCATCACGCAGGCCATGAAGGACTTAGGGATTCACAATCGCTGCCGCCTATTTGAGATTCCCGATAGCATCGACTACATCAAGGCCGTACCGCGCATGCAGCACTACATGGAGGTGTCGGCGCAGATCTACGGTATCTACCTGGAATACGTCAGTCCGCAAGACGTTCACGTCTACTCAATTGACGAGTGCTTTATCGACGTGACACCCTATCTGGACCTTTATCACACCGATGCGGAAGGGCTCGCCTGCATGTTGCGCGACGAGGTCCTGGCGCGCACCGGCATCACGGCGACGGTCGGCATCGGCCCCAACCTATTCCAGGCCAAGGTTGCACTCGATATCACCGCCAAGCACGTACCCAGCCGCATCGGCATACTCGACGACGAGACCTTTCGCAAGGAAATCTGGCCCCATCGTCCCATCACCGATATCTGGGGCATCGGCCCCGGCGTGGCAGCACGACTCGAAAAATACGGCGTCTACGATCTGATGGGCGTCGCGGCGCTCGACGAAAACCTGCTTTACGACGAGCTCGGCGTCAATGCCGAGTATCTCATCGACCACGCCTTCGGACGCGAGCCGACAACCATCGCCGATATCCAAGCCTATCGCCCGCAAGCAACTTCGACCACTACAGGACAGGTGCTCTCGAAGGGCTATGCCTACGAGCAGGCCTACACCGTCTTGCGCGAGATGGTCGACAGTGCCGTGCTGGACTTGGTCGATAAGCACGTGGTATGTGACAGCATCTCGCTCTTTGTGGGCTACGCGAGCGAGCGCGCCGACATCCGCAGGCTTGATGCCAGCGGTACTGCACAATATGTGGACGGATGCGGACACCTGCGCTCGAGTACGTCGAGCATCGAACCCACCGCAACCGCCGGCCCCGAGCTCGCACCCCGTGCGCCCAAGCCCGTCCAGTGCGATGACGAAAGGCGTCGCCTGGTGCGCGAAGCGCAGGCAATCGATGGCATCTTTGTGGGAGAGCATGGCGGCAAACCGCGTGGTGGCTACGCCGCGCTCTTTGCACACTCCAACGCCTCGCGCAAGCTGCCCGAGCGCACCAATTCGTTTAAGAAGATCATGGGCTATTTCGATGACCTTTGGGCGCAAACGGTCGACCCTAAACGACCGGTCAAGCGAATCAACCTGGGCTTTGGCAACCTCATGCCCGAGGAATTTGCCACTATCGATCTGTTTAGCGATGTCGAGGCCGATGAGCGCGAGCGCGACCTGGCGCGCGCCGTCCTGGCTGTGAAAGGCAAGTACGGCAAGAACGCGCTCGTCAAGGGATTAAGCTTTACCGCCGGCGCCACCGCGCGCGAACGCAACGACCAAGTTGGAGGACACCGTGCCTAAACCCAAACAACAGCCCGTGCGCCCGCCGACCGCCTTCGAGCGCCTGGCGGACCCCGAGGGCAGACGCCGCGCCGCCGACCCCAACCTCACAGCCAACGGTGCCGTGCGCGCCAACCGCGCCGCACAGTTTATGCCCTTTGCCGCCCTCACGGGATACTACGAACTCGTGCGCAAGCAGGAAATCACCGTCGAGCCAAAACGTGAACTCACGGAAGAAAAAGCCCTCGTGCTTTCTAAAAAGCTCGAGGGTCTCAAACGTGGCGACCTGGTCCGCGTCACCTATTACGATACGTACGGCTATCGCTCCCGCACCGGCATCCTTGACGAGGTACTCCCTGCCTTCAGGCTCCTCAAGCTCAAAGATATCGCCATCGACTTCGACGATATCCAAGACATCGAGCTGCGCGGACGAGCCTAGACAAGGAAATGCATCCAAGACGGCGCTTACAGCGTCATGACGTAGTAGCCCGCGTCTTTCACGGCCGTCTCGAGGACACCGCGATCAACCGGCTGCTTAGAGCGCACGCGTGCCGTGTGGTCCGCATACGTCACCGTTGCCCACACGCCATCCAGTGCATTAAGGGCATTGGCTACGTTCTGAGCGCAGCCGTCACAGCTCATGCCGCCGATGAGCAGCTCATCGCTATAGGGGTAGTGTGACGCATCGGTATCCACCACAACAACCTTTTTGGCCTTCTTACCGCTCGCGCCATCGCTGCAGCAACTCTTCCCGTGTGTCGAAGCGGCAATACGACGCAGTCCAAAAAACATGCCGACGGCAATGACGGCCAGCACGATGAGATCCGCAGGGTTGAGCAAGTCACTCATGCGTTCCCCTTTCAAGTAGCCCTATCTAGATACCCCCATGGGGTGTCCCCATCTTAACCCAAAATCATGTCCGTTCGGTCAATTAGTTTCCCGCTTCAAACTTTTTTGTTGACCATGGCTTACTTTCGTGTATAAGTTTTCCTAGGCTAACAAGTGAGGGCTCGAAAGGGGCAACGTGACTCGAACCATTGACATCCCAACATACCAAACGGCTGTCGTGCGCAACTGCTCCCCTACGCTCGCAGGTATCAAGCCGGCTTCGCTCTTTACCTATCCCGGCGTTTACGCCAACCAAAACGGAAAACTCGGCGTCGCTCAAATCGAAGAGCGACGCTCTCGCCTGCTCGCCGTCATAGCCCAATGCAACCGCGAGCTCCAGCCGCTCGGGATCCATATGAGCGTTTTGGTCTGGCGCCCCTGCGGAGCGCTCATCTATGTGTACCGCCCTGCGGACCTCATGCGATACCTCTCCGACCCCCGCGTCACGACGGCGCTTGTCGCCGAAGGTTACGATGTCCACAACCTGCCCGCATCCCTGGTGCATCTCGCCGCGCGCATCACGCTGGCAAGCAGCAATGCCGCAGAAAGCGCCTATGACGGCAGTGTCTGCGCACTCGCGCGAAATAGGCACTGCGATACGGGGTGCATGTGCGAGTTCCCCCACGAAATTGGCTATTTTTTGGGCTATCCCTACGAAGATGTCCATCAGTTTATCGTCCAGCACGGCGAAAACTATAAGGTCTTTGGCGCCTGGAAGGTATACACAAACGTCGAACAGGCGCTCACGACCTTCGATTCCTATCGTGCATGCACGCAATACCTTACCTACATCTATCAGCAGGGCTGCAGCTTGGCGCAACTTGCCCAGGCAACCCGATAGAACATAGAAGCCGCGGCAACCTGCCGCACAACTGAAAGGACTCAACATGAGCAAGATCGCCGTCGTCTACTGGAGCGGCACGGGCAACACCGAGGCCATGGCAAACTTCGTTGCCGAAGGTGCAACCGATGCCGGCGCCGAGGCAGAGGTCATCTCCTGCGCCGACTTCTCTGCCGACAAGGCCACCGAATATGATGCCTTCGCCTTCGGCTGCCCAGCCATGGGCTCCGAGGAACTCGAGTACGATGAGTTCCAGCCGATGTGGGACGAGGTCAAGGAGGCTCTCGGCGACAAGAAGGTCGTCCTCTTTGGCTCCTATTCGTGGGCCGAGGGCGAGTGGATGGACAACTGGAAGGCCGACGCCGACGAGGCCGGCGTCAACGTCGTGGACTCCACCATCTGCTACGACGCGCCCGACGACGAGGGCGAGACCGCTTGCAAGGCCCTCGGAGCCGAGCTCGCGTAACGAACCCAGGGCTTCCAAGAGAGCCTGCATCAAAGCGCATCCCCATCCCTACAAAAGAGCGGGGCTGGATTCAAGTCCAGCCCCGCTCTTTTGTAACGGCAGTTACATCAACCGGCTACGAGATATTGCCCAAGAACGCCTTGGTGCGCTCGCTCTTGGGGTGGTCGAAGACCTCGCTCGGCGTACCCTCTTCCACAATGACGCCTCCGTCCATAAAGACGACGCGGTCGGCGACATCGCGGGCAAAGCCCATCTCGTGCGTCACGACGATCATGGTCATACCGTCGTGTGCCAGGTCGCGCATGACGCCCAAGACGTCGCGCACGAGCTCAGGGTCGAGCGCCGAGGTGGCCTCGTCAAAGAGCATGACGTGCGGGTTCATCGACAGGGCGCGGGCGATGGCAACGCGCTGCTGCTGGCCGCCCGAGAGCTGGCTCGGCATAAAGTCGATACGCTCGGCAAGGCCGACCTTGGTCAGCTCCTCGATGGCAATCTTCTCGGCCTCTTCCTTGCTGCGCTTGAGCACCTTTTGCTGCGCAAGCATGACGTTCTTTTTGACCGACAGGTGCGGGAACAGGTTGAACTGCTGAAAGACCATGCCCAGGTGCGTGCGCACTTTGTTGAGGTCGACACCCTTGGCGCACACATCCACGCCCTCAACGATAATCGAGCCGCTCGTGGGATGCTCCAGACGATTGATGCAGCGAAGCATCGTCGACTTGCCCGAGCCCGAGGGGCCCAAGACCACAACGACCTCACCCTTGTGCACATCCAGATCTATGTCGCGCAGGACCACGTTGTCGCCAAAGGCCTTCTGGAGGTTCTTGATGCTGACGACGACCTCGTTCGAGTTATTGGTTTCGCTCATGATAGGACCTCCTTACAGACCGGCGATGTGATCGGCAGGCGTCGCGACAACCTGTCCGGCGCTCTTTGCGGGACGCTTCTTCTTGGTCTCGGCCGTGCCCAAAAGCCTCGCCTCAAGACCGCTCACCAAGCGAGCGAGCGGCAGGGTGATGACCAGATAGAACAGGGCGGCAACCACGTACGGTGTAATGGAGCCCGTCGTGGCCACGATGGTACGGGCGTTCATGACGATCTCGACCACACCCACGGCGGCAAGCAGCGACGTATCCTTGTAAAGCAAGATAAACTCGCTGGTCAGCGTAGGCAAAACATTGCGGAACGTCTGCGGAATCATAACGTAGAGCAGCGTCTGGAAGGCATTCATGCCCAGCGAACGCGCAGCCTCGTTCTGGCCCTTGGGGATCGACTGAATACCGGCGCGGAAGATCTCACACAAATAGGCAGACGAATTCATGGCCATGACGATGACGCCGAGCACGTAGTCATCAACCTTGACGCCGGCCAACGGCAGACCGAAGAACGCGATATAGATCTGCAGGAATGCCGGCGTACCGCGAATGATATTCACGTAGATACCGGCAAGGCAGCGCAGGATGCGCGACTTGGAAATGCGCATGAGCGATAGGGCGAAACCGAAGGGAATTGCCAGCGGAAACGCCACAAGCACGATCGAGAGCGACATGAGGAAGCCCTTGAAGACGATCGGCAGGCTCTGGACCAAAATGACCGGGTTCAAGAACAGGCGCAGGAACATATTGGAGTTCCAGGCCTCGACCCACGGCTGCTCCTTAAGATCGGCCAGGAAGTTATCGAAGGCCGTCACGCCCTTGATCTCCACCGACGGAATCTTGGAGATCTTCTTGGTCGACCCGTCAGCGAGCGTATAGGTGCCGCTAAAGGCCTCATCGCCGCCCTCGACGGGAAACGTCACACCATAAACCTCGACACGGAAAAAGCCGCCGGCAGGCGCCGTCTCGCCAAAGTCAATCTTGAGCGTCTGGCCGTCAGCCTTGCACGTGGGTTTCATGGGCGTACGATCCATGAGGTCCTCGCCCGAGAGCATCGTCAATCGCGTGTCATCGGTACCAAACGTCGTGCCGTCGACAAACGTCAGCGAAAGACCGCTCAGCTCCTCATCGGCATCGGCCTGGACCTCCCAGGTAATGCGCGTCTCGGTACCGCCGACCACAGCGCTGCCCGAACCGGTGTTGGGTCGAGCGGTAATCTTTGCGGTCTCAAGCGCCTGGGCGGTCGTGGGCGCATATGTCCCCACACACACCAGCGCGAGCGCCACGGCCATGACGCAGACTAGCTTTTGGAGCAAGGCGGGCAGTGGAAAACGCTGCTCCGCAGCCCCTTTGTTCAGTCGAGACAAGGTGGCTCCTATCGTAGAAGTTGCCGGCAAAACGAGACGGAAATGCTCTCCGTCAAGAGAAGCGCAAAGGCCCTCTCCGCCAAAGCGGAAAGGGCCCGCGAGCAATCAAGTAGCTATTTTACTTGATATTGTACTTAGCCATGAGGGCGTCAACGGTACCGTCGTCGGTCAGGTCCTTGATGGCCTGGTTGATGTCGTCCTTGAGCTTGGTGTTGCCCTGGTTGATGGCGATGGCGTACTCCTCGCCGGTGCTAATCTGCTTAATGGTCTGGCAGGTGTTGAACTGCTCGGCGGTCAGCTGGCTGGCAACGGAGCGGTTGGTGACTACAGCGTCGCCCTTATCGGACTGCAGGGCGCTGAAGCACTCGGTAGCGTCCTTGTAGGGGACAATCTTGGCCTTGGGGAAGTTCTCCTGGGCAAAGGCCTCGGCGGTCGAGCCAGACTGGACGATGATGGTAGCGTCAGCGTTGTTGAGCTTCTCGCTGTAGTTGTCGGCCGTGATGTCGGTGTTATCGACCTTGGTCACGATAGCCTGATCGTCCATGTAGTAGGAATCAGAGAAAGTGACTTCCTTCTCACGCTCGGGCGTGTCAGTGATAGCCGCGATGGAAACGTCATACTTGGCGCCCGAAGCGACGCCCGGAACCAGCGTGTCAAAGTCATTGTTGACATACTCGACATCCAGGCCCAGCTTGTCGCCGATAGCCTTGATGAGCTCAAGGTCAAAGCCCTGATAATCGCCGTTGTCATCTTTGTACTCAAACGGAGCGTACTCGGCAGAGGTGCCGACGGTGAGCGTACCGTCCTTGACGAGCGCATACTCCTTGGAGCCGTCGACCTTCTCGACCTTAGCGTCGTCAGAGCTGCTGGAACCGGCATCAGAACCAGAGGTGGCGTTGGACGAGCCGCAGCCCGTCAGAGCAAGGGCGAGCGCCATAGCACCCGTGGCGGCAAATGCGCCAAGCTTCTTCAGCTTCATAATCAGTCTCCTTCCGGTGACCTCGTTTGATTCAGAGGTCTGCAAAAACTGTTGGCTATTATGCACCCGGAATTACGAATCTGCAATGAGAAAACTGATTGAAACAAACCCATAACGTGAATTGAATACTCTACTTTGTGACAGTCATTACTGCTGCAATGACCTTAATAGTCTAATTTCAGCTGCATAACCTGCAAGTTCGTTCGGAGTCTCCAAAATAAACGGCAGCGAACACAAACGGGCATTCGATACAATATTCTGCATAACCTGCATACCGCCACCAAATTCCTCGCTGCCAAGGTATCCCTTGCCGATGCACTCGTGACGATCTTTATGGGCGCCGCAGGGGTTCTTCGAATCGTTGATGTGTACGGCATGCAAGCGATCGATACCCACCACGCGGTCGAACTCGTCGAGCACGCCGTCCAGATCATGGATGATGTCGTAGCCGGCATCGCTCACATGGCAGGTGTCCAAACAAACGCCCAGCTTATCGGACAGCTCTGGGCACTTGGCGGCAACACCCTCGATAATGCACGCCAGTTCTTCAAAGCTACGGCCCACCTCGGTGCCCTTGCCGGCCATGGTCTCGAGCAATACCGTCGTCTGCTGTCCCTCGAACATCACCTGGCACAGCGTATCAACAATCATCTGAATGCCGGCGTCTGCCCCCTGTCCCACATGCGCACCGGGGTGAAAATTGTAGTAGTTGCCGGGCAGTGCTTCCATGCGCTGCAGATCCTCGGCCATGGCCTCCAGGGCAAACTCGCGCGCTCGCTCCTTAGCGGAGCAGGGGTTATAGGTATACGGGGCATGAGCCACGAGCGGGCCAAAGTCGTTTTGCTCCATAAGCTCGCGCAGGGCCGCCACATCATCCATGTCAAGGTCTTTCGCCTTGCCGCCGCGCGGGTTGCGCGTAAAGAATGCAAAGGTATTGGCGCCAATGGACAGCGCCGTCTCCCCCATCGCCCGATAGCCCTTCGTCGTCGAAAGATGACACCCGATCGTCAGCATCTCCAGCTCCCTACTCATCAGTTGCGGTGAAATACGGTCTATTGGTGCCTTATTTTGGCGCAAACAGACCGTATTCCACCGCAAGTTATAAAAGGGGCATCAGAGATGTGGGCCGCCGGGCACCACGGGCGCCGGCGTCATGATCCCCTACGCGTCAGCGCCAAGTCCTAGAGGGCTAGACGGATTGCATCGATGATGCGTGCGCAGCGCTGTGTGGCGGCTAGGGACATGATGGGGCTTTCGAGTTTCCCCGTCTGAATGAGCTGCGTCGCATGCGACGCCTCGCCGTAAAAATCATCGACCTCAAATGGTGTATCGATTTCGAGTACTCGACCGTCGGAATACTTCACATGGGCGAGCTCGGGGCGATGGAGACGCTCGATTTCCAACGAGCCTCGCTCACAGGCAATCGTTAAGCGGCTTTCATATGTTGCTTTGCCGTCGCACACCATATGAATGGGTATACCGCCGACGCTCATACGGATCTCGTCGGCCCAATCGACGCGGCCGCCCGATACGTCACGCCAGCGAACTTCACGAGACGAAACCTCGCAAGCGCCCGCGAGCAAATCCTCAAACCAACCGACCGCATAGCAGCCCATGTCATATAGACAGCCGCCCTGCAACGAATCAAGCAGATAGCCCGAAGGAGGCTCGCCGTAATCGAGCTTTTGCACGCTTTCAATCGAGACAATACGGCCAAGCTCACCCGACGCAAGCAAGTCCTTCACGCGAGTGCGCATCGGGCAAAACCGATTCTTCATCGCCTCCATAAACAGCACGCCGCGCTCACGAGAGGTGGAGGCAATCGAGAGAGCCTCTTCCTCACTCAAAACGGCCGGCTTTTCGCACAGCACGGCCTTTCCCGCGCGCAGTGCCCGACAGACCCAATGCGCATGCATGCCATGTGGAAGAGCCAAGTAGATTGCGTCGACATCGGGGTCGGCAATCAGCGCATCATAAGCCACATCGCCGCTATCGTCAGCCGTGGCATAACTGTGCGCGGCATCAATCGAAAACGCCCTGCAAAACTCCTCAACATGCGAAGGAGTGCGGCCGGCGGCAGCCACAAGCCGTGCCCCGTCCACCTCCTTGAGCGACGATGCAAATCGATGCGAAATGTGTCCAGCGCCCAAAACGCCCCAACAAACCTCACGCAAATCATCACATGAATCCCGATGACCCACGACAGCCCCCTTCAGTTGCGGTGAAATAGTTCCTGTTTGGTCCCTATTCTGCCGCAAACAGGAACTATTCCACCACAAGTTATAAAAGGGGCATCAGGAGCGCGTTTTGCCGAAGGCCTTAAGCACCGCCGTCACGGGGCCCGGCTGGAAGCGTCGGCGCACGTCATCGAGACGCTCGGGGATATCGATATGCTGCGGGCAGTGGCGCGTGCATTTGCCGCACTTGACGCAATTGCTCACCAGCTTGGCTTCGCTTGTGCGCACCGCGCTCGCCGTAAAGTATTGAGACAGCCCCGTAAACCAGCTGTGCGCGTAGCTCGCGTTGTAAGCGGCAAAGCAGCCGGGAATGTTAATACCCTTGGGACATGGCATGCAGTAGCCGCATCCCGTGCAGGGCACACGGTTCGATTTCTCAAACTCCATCAACACGCGCGCAATCGTGTCGAGCTGGTTGGCCGTCATCGAATTCGGCAACGCGAGGTCTGCCAGTGACGAATTCTCGTCCACCTGCGCGGTATCGGTCATACCAGAAAGCAACATGGTCACCTGGGGATGATTCCACACCCACGAGAGCCCCCAAGCGGCAGGCGTATGCAAATGCCGATCGCATGCACCATCGAGAACAGCGCGCGCCCGCGGAGGCAATTTGCCTGCCAAGCGTCCGCCCAAAAGCGGCTCCATCACAAACACCGCGAGACCTCGCTCGGCGGCGGCCATGAGCCCCGCCGTTCCCGCCTGATATCGCTCTCCAGCGTAGTTGTACTGGATCTGGCAAAAGTCCCACTCATACGCATCGAGCATCGTAAGGAAGTCCGCCGCGCTGCCGTGGTACGAAAAGCCTATCTGACGAATACGCCCTGCAGCCTTTTGCTGCGCGATCCAGTCCTCGATGCCCAGCGCCACCACGCGCTCCCACTGCGCAGGCGAGGTGATGTTGTGCATAAGGTAATAGTCGATATGGTCGGTCTGCAGGCGGCGCAGCTGCTCGTCGAAAAACCGATCGAAATCCTCCGCGCACTTGCACGAAGCATGCGGCAACTTGGTCGCCAGCAACACCCGGTCACGCAGCCCCAAGCGCTCAAGCGAGGCGCCCACGCACGCCTCGTTACCGGGATAGAGATACGCGGTGTCCAGATAATTAATCCCCTGCTCCACCGCACGGGAAATGATGGCATCGGCTGTCTTCGCATCCGGACGTCCCGGCGCACCGGGAAACCTCATGCAGCCCAGACCCAACGCCGAGATACAGTTGCCGCTTTTGGGATCAACGCGATATTGCACGGCCCCTCCCTTCGCCATCAGCGCCCCGGCAAGGCGAAACACAATGGTCACGCAGCCGAAACATCGTGGAATCGCAATCGAGAACGTATCGTAACGCAGCAGAAATCGAGCTGTCACGGCACCGCTTTAACATCAGCAAAAAGCCCGATGAAAGGAGCCGGGCATGACCACGCGCATGTCTTTGCGGTCTGCCCCGCAGCGTAACGTCCAGACAAACGTTTCTTTTTTATAACAGCCGCCCCGCGCACCCACCAATCACCCTGGCAGCATACAATCCATCAGGCGCCCCTTACGCGGGCGCCTTTTACATGGGGAGATGATTCACATGCAGATCAACAAGGTCGCCTTTATCGGCAAGGGCGGCGTCGGCCTGCTCTACGGCAGCATGATCGCCCGGGCGCTCGGCAACGACGCCGTCGAATACGTCATGGATGATGCCCGTTTTGAGCGTCATGCGAACGACGCGCTCACCGTCAACGGCAAGCCCTGCGATCTCACGTCCGTCCGTGCCAGCGAGGCGACGCCCGCCGATCTGGTCATCCTGACAGTCAAGACCACCGGTCTCGACCAAGCACTCAAGACTATGGAGCGCGTCGTGGGACCCAACACGCTCATCGCCTCGCTGTGCAACGGCATTACGAGCGAGCAAAAGATTGCCGAACGCTTTGGCTGGGAGCATACCGTTCTTGGTATCTGCCAGGGCATGGACGCCGTGTTTCTCAACGGCGCGCTCACCTTTACCAATGCGGGCGAAATCCGCTTTGGCGCGGCGGCCGGCACGGACCCCGCAACCATCACCGCGATCGACGAGCTCTATACGCGCTGCGGCATCGCCCATACCGTCGAGGACGACATCGCCCACCGCATGTGGGCCAAACTCATGCTCAACGACGGCATCAACCAGACCTGCATGGCCTACGGCGGGACCTACGGAAGCGCCACGGAGCCGGGCTCCGAGCAGCGTCACTGCTTTGTTTCCGCCATGCGCGAAACGCTTGCGGTCGCCAACGCCGAGGGCGTTGAACTGACCGAGGCAGACCTGACGCAAATGGTGCACCTCATCGAGGGAATCGACCCCGCCGGTATGCCCTCGATGGCTCAAGACCGCATCGCAAGGCGCAAAACCGAGGTTGATGAGTTCGCGGGCACCATCTGCCGCCTCGCAACCAAACACGATATCCAGGCACCGCAAAACGAGTGGCTCTATCGGCGCATCCGCGATATCGAGAAAAGCTGGTAGCGCCGACGCGCCGCATTCAACAGCCTTAACAGCAAAACCGCCGCAAGGGAACCTTTCCCCTGCGGCGGCCTTCATCTTCGTCTATGACCGGCGGCCGATCTCACAACAGTTAGCGTTGCGACCCCGGCACCTCGTCCTCATCGTCGCGGCAAAGAACCACGCCTGCGCTTCCCAGCAGCGTGGCCGCGATCAGCGCGCCGACCACGATAGGAGCAGCCCCGCATGTCCCCTGCATGCCCGCGACGAGCGCGGCCGTGGGACCAAGGCAGCCGAGCATCAACGCGACGGCGGCAACGGCAATATCTCGAGCATTCACAAGACCACTCCCTCCAAGAGAAAGACCTTATTTCTCAAGAACCAGTGTGCCCCGCATCCATACGCCCAGCGTACCGCCACGGTAAGGGCTCTGTTAACTCAAACGCATACATAGAACGGACGTCCTTACGTTGCCCTAAAGCTCGGTAAAGACGCCCGTCCGCCAAATATCCGTGATGCAGAAAAATTACCAACCGGTGTAGTAATCGGTGGTTCCGGCAGCGCAGCCGGAGTCATAGACCTTGCAATCACCCTTGGAGCCCGTAAAGGTCGAGCCCTGGGCCATATCGCCCGCGGCAACAACGTAATAGCCGTCGGAATCGCGCCAGAAGCCCTCAGAATCCTGAGTCCATTCGCCCGTGCGATAGTGATAAAGCACATTGCTGCTGTAATAGGTCTCGCGGCGACCGTTGTAGTTATTGACACCCGCAGAGCGCGTCAGGCCCGATCCGTTCGCGTAGGACGCGGCAGACGCGTAGGACGGAGTGTAACCGGCGTTGTAGTACGAAGCCTGGGCGGCCTCGGCAGCCTCCGCCTCGGCGGCAGCAACCTCGAGCGCTTCGCGCTTGGCATCCTCAAGTGCAGTGCGCAGCTCATCGAGCTCGGTCGACTTCGCGTCGACCTCCTCCATCGTCAAAAGACTGCCCGCACCGTCGATACAACCCTGCAGTACAGCGCGCTCGTCATCGGTGACATAGTCACCGTACATGTTCATGATGATCTGAGCACGCATCTCAAGGGAATCGCGCTTGGCCTCCATCGAGGCGTTCCACTCCTGCATGGAGCCAAAGCCGTCGCTGCGATAGTCGACGGGCTGCACCAGCGTCGCCTCGGACGGCGTAGACCCAACCGTATCGGATAGTGTTGCCGCGTGGGCATCAGTTGCACCGGCGCCCGCCAAAAGTGCCACGGTCAGAGCGGCGGAAAGGGCGGCGGCTTTCGGTTTTCGTGAATCGATCCTCATGTAGCTGGAAACCTCCGTAGTGCGTTTTTGCTGCGTTTGAGCTGCGTGTGATTCGATCGCGCTGCATAGTACCCCGAGCAAATCGCGACCTGCGGTTTTACTCAAAAGGCGCACGTCAATTGCGTAAAACTCACATCCTCTCAACAGGAGTTTTCCACAACTCGAATGCATAAAGCGTGTCAAAAACCCTGTTTTTGCGCCCTCTCTATGCAAAAAAGACGCCTGTGCAACCATTGTTCGCACAGGCGCCTTGAGCAGGCATTTTATGCAGTTATACCTATCGAGTCGCAAGGGGTCCTTGCACAAGTCGCCTTACTCGTCCAGCGCGGCGAAGGCCTGCTTCAGATCCCAAATGATATCCTCGGCGTTCTCGGTACCGATGGAAAGACGGATCGTGGAGGGCGTGATGTTCTGCTCGGCGAGCTCCTCGGCAGAGAGCTGGGAGTGCGTGGTGGTAGCCGGGTGCACGACGAGCGACTTGACGTCGGCCACGTTGGCGAGCAGCGAGAACACCTGCAGATGATCGATGAACTTCCAGGCGGCCTCCTGGCCACCCTTGATCTCAAAGGTAAAGATCGAGGCGCCGCCACGGGGGAAGTACTTCTGATAGAGCTCGTGATCGGGGTGCTCAGACAGGCTCGGGTGGTTCACCTTGGCGACATGGCTGTCACCAGCCAGGAACTCAACGACCTTCTTGGTGTTCTCGACATGACGGTCAACGCGCAGCGACAGAGTCTCGGTGCCCTGGAGCAGGATCCAAGCGTTGAACGGGCTGATGCAGGCGCCCTCGTCACGCAGCAGGATGGCGCGGACATAGGTTGCGAAGGCGGCGGGACCGGCAGCCTCGGCAAACGAGACGCCATGGTAGGAGGGGTTGGGCTCGGCGATCTGCGCATACTTGCCGCTCGCCTTCCAATCGAAGTTACCGCCGTCGACGATCACGCCGCCCAGCGAGGTGCCGTGGCCGCCGATAAACTTGGTTGCGGAGTGGACGACGATGTTGGCACCATGCTCCAGCGGACGGAACAGATACGGGGTGCCGAAGGTGTTGTCGACGACAACCGGTAAACCGTGCTTCTTGGCGATCTCGGAGATGGCGTCGATGTTGGGGATGTCGGAGTTGGGGTTGCCGAGCGTCTCGAGATAGATGACCGTGGTGTTGTCCTTGATGGCACCCTCGACCTCTTCCAGGTTATGGGCATCGACAAAGGTGGTCTCGACGCCAAACTGGGAGAGCGTATGCTCCAGCAGATTGTAGGAGCCACCGTAGATGGTCTTCTGAGCCACCACGTGGTCACCGGCCTGGGCAAGAGCCTGCAGGGTATAGGTGATGGCAGCAGCACCGGAGGCGACGGCGAGACCTGCCACGCCACCCTCGAGTGCGGCGATACGATCCTCGAAGACGCCCTGGGTGGAGTTGGTCAGACGGCCGTAGATGTTACCGGCGTCGGCAAGACCAAAGCGGTCGGCGGCGTGCTGGGAGTTGCGGAACACATAGCTCGTGGTCTGGTAGATAGGCACGGCGCGGGAGTCGGATGCGGGATCGGCGCTCTCCTGGCCAACGTGAAGCTGCAGGGTATCGAAACCAAAGGTGTGCTCGGGGTTGTTGATGAACTGGCTCATGATGATCTCCTTGATCGAACAAAAGTAAATAAATAAGAGAGAAGTAAGTCGCTGTCTCCTGATCACGCCGACGGGCGCAAACAGGAGCCCGGCATTCGCCTTGGTAAGCAATTCATATGCGGGCCTCCTTTCGCATCCCGGTTCAGTGGTCGGTTTAATTACCTACCGCCTTTGTGTGTTTTGAATAGTACGAGCATTGTTTCGCTCGGTCAATCACTTAAAAGCGCTAACCTGTTATCGGTTTTATAGATAGCAATCGAAAGGACGGCGCCGATGACCCTTCAGCAGCTTCGTTTTCTGATTGCCGTGGCAGAGTCCGGCTCAATCAACGCCGCAGCTCAGCGCCTCTATACCGCTCAGTCCAACATCTCAAACGCCGTCAAAAGCCTGGAGCAGGAACTCCACCTGGAGATCTTTACGCGCTCCAGCCGCGGCGTCACGCTCACCAACGACGGCACCGAGCTTTTGGGTTATGCGCGCCAGGTCGTAGAGCAGGCCGACATGCTCGAGGCGCGCTACGAGGACGGCGGCACCCCGCAAGCCCGCCTCGCCATTTCCGCCCAGCACTACGCCTTTTCGGTCGAGGCCTTTGTCAACGTGGTCGAGCGCTGCCGCGACAGCAAGTTCGAGTTCATCATGCGCGAGACCACCACATCGCAGATCATCGATGACGTCCGCGCGTTTCGCAGCGACATCGGCATCCTGTATCTGGACGACTTTAACGCCCGCGTTCTGCAGAAGGCCTTCACCGATGCCCGCGCAAGCTTCCATCCCCTCTTCGACGCGACGGTCCACGTCTTCGTTAGCGAGCGCCACCCGCTCGCACGCCGCCCCCAGCTGTCCCTTGCCGACCTTACACCCTATACGCGCTACAGCTTTGAGCAAGGCACCTCGAACTCCTTCTATTACGCCGAGGAACCTTTTAGCTATATCCCTTGCGACCGCAACATACGAATCTCGGACCGCGGAACACTTACTAACTTACTTATCACGTCGAACGGTTACACCCTGTCGACCGGTGTCCTCTCCAATGAAATGCAATGGGGTATGGCATCGATCCCGTTAGCAGACGCCCCAACGATGCACGTAGGCTATATCATGCACGACGAGCGCAAGCCCTCTCCCCTCTTGCAGCAATACCTCGACGAGCTCAACCGCATCATCCATGCCAACTAACTGTCGGAAGACGGGGTAGAAATCGTAGATTGCTAGCCCCCGGCGGGCATGGCGCTACAATGGTCACCCACACGAAACGTACCCAACGAAAGGAAGCCCGTGAAGGTCATCATCTATACCGACGGCTCGGCCCGATCAAATCCGGGACGCGGCGGCTACGGCGCCGTACTCAAATACACCAACCCCGCCGGCAAGACCTTCACCTCCGAGCTTTCACGCGGCTACGCCAAGACCACCAACAACCGCATGGAACTCATGGCGGTCATCGTGGCGCTCGAGGCGCTCAACCGCCCCTGCGAGGTCGAGGTCCATTCCGATTCGCAGTACGTCGTCAACGCTTTCAATAAACACTGGATCGACGGCTGGAAAAAGCGCGGGTGGAAAACTGCCAACAAGCAGCCCGTTAAGAACCGTGACCTGTGGGAGCGCCTGCTTGCCGCAAGGAGCAAGCATAAGGTGGAGTTCATCTGGGTTAAGGGCCACGCCGGCCACGAGCTCAACGAGCGCTGCGATGAGCTCGCCACCACGGCGGCCGACGGCAGTAACCTCGATATCGACACCGGCTTTAACGAGAGCGACCTGTAACGGCGTTTTCGCACGCTTTTGTGTCCTCCCGCGCTACACTCGTCCTGTAGGCCAAACAACGCAAGGGGGACACATGCTGCGTATCGCAACCATCGGCACGTCCATGATCACCGACGACTTTATTCAGGTCGTCAATGCCAACGACCAGGCCGTATTCGTAGGCACGCTCTCGCGCAATGCCGAGCGCGGCGCCGCCTTTACTGCCGAGCACGGCGGCGAGCGAAACTTTACGTCACTCGATGAGCTTGCGGCAGCCGCCGGCGTCGATGCCGTCTACATCGGCAGCCCCAATGCGCTCCATTACGAGCAGGCGCTCGCCTGCATCGCCGGTGGCAAGCACGTCATCGTCGAGAAACCCTTCTGCGCCACCGAAGCACAGGCGCTGGAAGTCTTCCGCGCTGCCGAGGCAGCAGGTGTCGTGGCCCTCGAGGCCATGCGTCCCCTCCACGATCCCGCCTTCCACGCCATCGAGGACGCCCTGGGCGAGATCGCCCCCATCCGCCGCGCTTCATTGCGCTTTGGCAAGTATTCCTCGCGCTACAACGAGATTCTCGCGGGACGCGCCACCAATATCTTCGACTGCAATATGGCATCGGGTTCCCTCATGGACATTGGCGTCTACGCCGTCGAGCCCATGGTCGAGATTTTCGGCATGCCCTCCGGCCTTACGAGCATGACTACTCTGCTCGACCCCACCACGCGACAGCTCACGCACGGCCCCATCGACGGCTGCGGTTCCATCCTCGCCAGCTACGGCGGAGGCCGCATCTCCGTCGAGCTCGCGCACTCCAAAATTACGAATGACCTGCTGCCCTCGCAGATCGAAGGCGAGCGTGGCACTATCCAGATCGACCATCTGTCCACGCCCCGCAACGTCCGCATCGACTATCGCGGCGACGTCGTACGCGGCTCGGCGACCGAGGCACCGCGCGAACAGGGCGACAACGGCCGCGTGCTCGACCTGCCCAAATCGAGCAACACTATAGAATACGAACTCACAGACTTTATCACCGCCATCGGCGGCATCGATAACGTTAAGGAAGAGATTTGGGAGACCCCGGCGGGACGCCACGAGCTTGGCCACTACCGCGATGTCACGCTCGTCTCACTGCGCATCATGGATGCCGTGCGCCAGCAGGCCGGCATTACCTTCCCGGCCGACGCAGGCAAGCAGGCATAGCGATGGGCCTCTTCGATACGTTCTTCTCCAGCGTCACCGGCGGCAGTCGAGAGCCTCAAAAACCATCAAACGTCGAGCTCGAGCTGCGCCGCAGGCTTACCGTACTCGCAAGCGACGAGGCCACTCAAGACACTCCCCTGCGCTATTTCCTGCGCTGGGCGGGGCAAGTCCAAGGCGTTGGTTTTCGCTTTACCAACACCAACCTCGCGCAGGCACGCGCACTCACCGGCTGGGTGCGTAACATGGAAGACGGCTCAGTCGAGATGGAGATACAGGGAACTCCGGCAAACGTCCTATCTCATCTCGAGGCGCTTCATGCCTCCTACGAGCGCATGGGAACGCGTTTTCGCCTTGTAGACGCCCAGGCCCGAGCCCCACTTGCCAATGAAGACGGTTTCAGTCCTCATTATTAGTATTGTGTGCTAAATACGGTATCATTTACCTACGACCGTTAATAGAAAAGAGGCGAGGCGCATGGCGGTGCAAAGAAGGAATACCAAGCAGCGAAAGCTGGTTCTTGACGCCGTGCGCCAAAGCTATAACCATCCCACCGCCGACGAAATCTACAACGCCGTGCGCGAACAGGATGACAAGATCAGCCGCGGCACGGTCTACCGCAACCTCAATCTCTTGGCAGATGCCGGCGAGATTCTCTCCATCAAGACGCCGGGCGGCAGCCGCTTCGATCGCACGATCGAGCCGCATGCGCATATCATCTGCACCTCGTGCAGCCGCGTCATCGACGTACCGCTCCCCTTCGATGCCCAGCTCGACGCCAAGGCGTCCGAGCAAATCGGCTGGCACGTCACGTCGCACTACACCATCTTCGAGGGTCTCTGCCCCGACTGCCGGTAGATGTTTGGAACATGCCTTAAAATCCACCTTTCCGCACTTTGCAGCAAAAAGTAGATTTCTAGACATGTCCCAAATGTCTACTCAGCAAGTAGACGACGCAGCTCTTCTTCGACCGTGCGCACGTAGCGGACGCGGTCGTTAATGCCACGCATAGAGGGGTTGCAGCTCTCCATTAGATAAGGATGGCCCACGACGTTGAGCATGTCGCGGTCGTTTTCGTTATCGCCAAACGCCATCATCTCATCGGGCGAAATACCCAGGGCACGACCGTAATCGGCAAGCGCGGAGCCCTTGCCCGAACCGAAACCGATAAAGTCCGTCCATTCGGTTCCCGACGTCATCACGTCAACACGGTCGCTAAAGAGGCGCTCGAAATACTCCAGGGCCGCCGGCTGATCCACCTCGGGCGTCTGGAAGGCAATCTTAATGACGTCCTCGTCGATGTCCTCGGGGCGGTCGACCACCGCCACATCGCAGTGGACCTCATAGCGCAAATGATCGACGAATGCATCGTTGCCGCTCATGGTGTAGAGGTGTCCCTCACATGAAAGGGTCACGTCGGCATGGGGATACGCAACCACGGCATTCGCGATATCCATAGCAAGGCTACGCTCCATGGAACGCTTGACAACGGCACGCCCCTCGCTCATCACCAGGGCTCCGTTTTCGCATACATAGGCGAGCTCATCGGCCACCGGGACAAACAGGTAGCGCAAGCTCGCATATTGACGGCCGCTCGCCGGCATAAACACGATACCGCGACGATGCAGTTCATCGATGAGTTCAAAGGCCTCGGAACGCGGCTCGCGCTCCCCCGGATGCAGCAACGTGCCGTCCAAATCGCATGCAATCAGCTTGATTCCTTCAAGACCCATATGCTTTCCCCCACAGCATCTCATCAACAGAAAGACGGACTTTGAATAGTTGCCTCTCAAAGTCCGTCTTACTTATACGCACGTTAACCGCGCGCCTTCTTTACGATCGTAAAGTCTGGAGCCATACTCACAACGGCATCCGCCGCACTCGACGCAAAGCGCCGGTCCGAATCGAGTTCACGGGTAACCGTCGAGAGCCGAACGCCCTCGACGCCCCGGAGCATGCGGCCCAAAACAGGCTGCACCGGCGTATACATGCGCACGGTATGCTCGTCCGAATCGCCTCGAAAAAGCGGCGCATGCATATTGCCGATCTCCCAGCACGCATGCGCGAGCGCAATCGGGTCCATGCGGTCAACTTCGACCAAATAAACCTCGGCGCTGCGCAGGCGCACGACAACCGCCACGGGTACCGCACCCGTGTGGTCGACGGCGAGCACGTCGCCGTCGACAAGACGACCGCCGTCGGCAGTATCCAGCCGAACATCGACCGTGCGCCCCAGCTCCGTCACGCCCACAAACGCGCATACATCAGCCTGGTCCCAATCGAGCAGCAGATCGTCAACTTCAAAGACGCCGCCCAGCTTCCGGCGAAGCAGAAGTTCATAGGACGGATCGTTGAGATTTCCCAAGCATGTCGTCGAAACCAAGCGTTCAGGCATACTCTAACCCTCGACCTCGACGAGCTCGATATCAAAGTTGAGGTCCTTGCCGGCCAGCTCGTGGTTGGCATCGAGCGTCACGGCCTCGGGCGTCACGTCAATGACCACGGCGGGGACAGGCATGCCGCTCGGCGTGGACAGGAAGAGCTTCATGCCCTTCTCGATCTGCTCGATGTTGGGAACCTGCTCGGCCGGGAAGGTAATAACCATCTCGGGATTGTGCTCGCCGTAGGCATCGGCAGCAGGAATGTGCACGGTCTTCTTCTCGCCCACCTGCATGTCGACAACAGCGGCGTCGAAGCCCTTGATCATCTGACCGGCGCCGCAGGTGAACTCCAGCGGCTCGCCGCGATCGTAGGAGCTATCGAACTGCGTGCCGTCATCGAGCATGCCGCGATAATGGGTCTTGACCTTCTTGCCCTGGTTGGACATGGTAACCTCCGTGATAAGGGCGGCGCACAACGCGGGCCGCCGTGAACATATGGCGCTAACTATACCCTAGTCATACAATTCAATGACAGTTTGCAAAGAAACGCTGCAACCGGAGGAACCATGGCATATCCCGTATTTGACCTACACTGCGACACCGCCGACCGAATCGGCTGGGCCACGCTCGATCTCGACCTGCGCTTTACCGCCGGCACCGACGGTTATTTCCCCGGCGACGAAACGCATCCGCAAGATTTCGACCTCATCGAGGGCAACGCCTGCGCCATCTCGCTCGCAAAGATCGGCAACACGCCATGGGCACAGTGCTTCGCCACGTTTGTCCCCGACGAGATTCCCACCGCCCACGCCGCGCGCTTCCAGGCGCAGATCATGGCGCATATGAGCGGCCAGGCAATGCTCAACCACGACCGCATGGTCAACGTGCGCAGCGCCACAGACATTCGCCCCGCGCTCAAGGACGGCAAGGTCGCTTGCATCCACACCATCGAAAACGCCACGTTCTTTGCCGAGGACCCCGCGCTGATCGAGGTGCTCAAGAGCTTGGGCGTACTCATGTCATCGCTCAGCTGGAATGCGCAGGGACCGCTCGCGAGTGGACACGATACCCACGCTGGCCTCACCGCCGCCGGCATCGAGGCACTTACGCAGATGGAGCACGCCGGCATGGTACTCGACGTCTCCCACCTCAACGATGAGTGCTTTGACGAGGTCGCCGCCCGTGCCACGCGTCCCTTCGTCGCCAGCCACTCCAACTCCCGTGCGGTTTGTGGCGTCAAGCGCAATCTCACCGACGACCAGTTCCGCACTATTCGCGACATGGGCGGTATCGTCGGCCTCAACTACTGCAGCGAGTTCCTATCCAACGACGCAACCGACAAGACCGCCGCAGACGTCACCTTCGACCAGCTGGCGGCACATATCGAGCACTGGCTCGACCTGGGCGGCGAGGACGTCATCGCACTCGGCGGCGACTGGGACGGCGCCACGGTGCCCGCTTTCCTCTCCGATGCCAGCAAGATGCCCGAGTTCCAGAACATGCTCTCCAAGCATTTTGGCAAGACCGTGATGCAGAAGCTCTGCAGCGACAACGCGCTTGCCTTCTTTGAGCGTTATTAATTTCACACCCCTTGAGCGGGCCGGTATGCCGAACGGTCGACATGCCGGCCCGTCCCCAATCTGAAGGACCGCTTTTGACGCAGCAGTTTACGATTTCCGTATCCCGACCGGATGGGACGCCCATCCCCGTCGTCGTTACCAAAAAGCGCGTCAAGAACTTCAACCTACGCGTCACATCGAGCGGCGAGGTCCACGCCAGCGCACCGCTCGGCGCCAGCCGCGAGCGTATCAAAGCGTTTGTGAAGCGCAACAGCGCCTGGATTATCAGCCGGCTTGCCCAGCGCGAGCAACGTCAGGCGACGGCGCGAGAGCCGCTCAGTCCCTCGTCCATCATTGCGCTTTGGGGCAAACCCATCACCGTTCAGGATGCACTCGACCACAACTTTGCATCACCCGCACCGCGGCCCAAGCAGGCCACCTTCGCAAGTTTTATGGGTACCGACGAGCCAGACGAACGTCCGCAGGCCAAGTGGAACGCGACCCTCGACGGCTTAACGCCCAGTGAGATCCAAGCCCATATTGACCAGCTCTATACGTCCGAGGTCACATCGGCACTGCGCGATATTGTGCACGCATACGAAATCGCAATGGGTGTCGACGTTTCCCGCGTTTCCGTGCGCAGCATGAAAACGCGCTGGGGATCATGCACGCCCAAAACCGGCGCCATTCGCATCGCACGAGAACTTGCCGCCTACCCCGTCGAGTGCCTTGACATGGTTGTCGCCCACGAGCTCGTCCACCTGCTCGAGCCGAGCCACAACCAGCGGTTCCACGTCCTGCTCGACACATACTGCCCCAACAATAGAGCACTGTCTCAGCGACTCAAGCAGCCACCCATAGAGACGTATTAGAACCGGTTAGCGCACGCGCTCGATCTCGACACCGCAGCTTGCCAGGGGAAGACCGACGGGCGCCCAAGGCTTATCGAGCTTAACGTGCACGCCAAGCAGCAGGGGGTAACGACGTAGCAGCATCTGGGCCACACCCTCGGCTGCAGCCTCGATGAGCTTAAACGTATGCTCGCGCAGATAGCCATCGACATCGTGGCATACCGAGCCGTAGTCAATCGAGGCGTCCAGGTTATCGTGCTCCCCCGCTGCACGCAGGTCGGCATAGAGCACCAGGGACACGATGAACTTCTGGCCCAGGGCGTTCTCCTCGGGATACACGCCGTGGTTGGCAAAGACCTCGAGACCGTCGATAGTAATGCGGTCGGCATGGCGCAGGTCGTCATAGCTCACATGGGGCACCGCCGTTGCAGCGGAAATTTCACCCCTGCCACGACGGGCGAGCTCGGCACCCTCGGTCTTGGTTGCATTCTCGGGTAGCTTTTTGTTAGTCATCGCGATCGTCTCCTTCGTTCAGAACCCCGACCGCGCATACCGACTACACGCGAATCGATAGGTTCTTTTTATCATCGCTCCAGTTGCAGGCATTGCGCGCAGGGCATGCAAAGCAGGCGCGCGACGCTTTGTCGGCTGCATAAAGCAGACGCTCAAGCGGTTGGCTGTTCACACGCAGCTTTCGATGGCCCAGAATGGCCGTCTTAATGGCTGCGGCATCGGCCGGCTCAAACGCCACATCATCGGGCATGCCGCCGAGAATCGCATCAGCGACGCGTTCGCTTGCAACATCATGGGATATACCCGATTCATACTGTTCATCTTTGCCGATATCGTGAAGAAGTGCCGTGGCATAGATGACCTCTCGATCAAATCCGAGCTGCTCCTCAAGATTCTTGATCCACATAATGCGAGCGACATCGAGAAGATGGTCAATACCGTGGCGGCAGAAGATGCGCCCCGATTCCAACTGTGCAATGTTGCCCAGGTGCCGACGGAACAGCCCGTTGGCACAAATGTAATCAATGCGAGGCATGGCACCAAAGGGAGTCAGGCCCGAAGCCATAAAGCCGCGACGCGACGTCCCCTCATCGGTCTTCGATGTAAAGTCGTTGACGACTCTCATGGTTAGCGGCCCAGCATCCTAAAGAAACGCTCCTCGAGCGCGGGATCGGTCTCAAAGACGCCGCGGCGAGCGAGTGTCACGGTCTTGGTGCCAGGCTTTTGCACGCCGCGCATGGTCATGCACATATGCTCGGCTTCCATGAGCACAATCGCTCCCTGGGGAGCGAGATAATCCATGAGAGCGTCGGCAACCTGCGCACACAGCTGCTCCTGCAGCTGCAGACGGCGGGCATAAACCTCGACCGTGCGGGCGAGCTTGGAAAGCCCAGCCACCCGACCGTTAGGAATATAGCCAATGGCGACCTTGCCATAAAACGGCAGCAGATGGTGCTCGCACAGCGAGTAGAACGTGATGTCGCGCTCGATAACCAAATCGTTCGAAGCGACGGCAAAGGTTTTGGACAGGTGCTCCTCGGCACTCTGGTCCATACCGCCGGCGATCTCACCATACATACGGGCAACGCGCGCCGGGGTCTCCAGCAGGCCCTCACGAGTTGGGTCCTCGCCTATGCCCTCAAGCAACAGCTTAATGGCGGCCTCGACTTTTTCCTGATCGACCATCTGGGCCTCACTTTTCCGATTTTGCGTTCGCGCTATGGTACCACGCCCTTTGGCATCGGCCACAAGCTACATAGTATGGGTCGAATAGACCGGATCGTCCCGCCAAAGCTCCACAGCGTCGCAAAGCGCAACGCCCTCGCGCACAGCACGGGCGCGCGTGGCGCTCATATCAATCACGCGCTGATTGCTCGAGCCCCTAAAGCGCAATGAGATATCGTACAGATCCTGAACAAACGGGCCGTCCACCAACATGTCGAGGCAGGCCAGGATACGGTCCGTCACCTCGGTATGATGACGGCCACCCGGCATAAGCTCCTCGAGCACGTCGCCGGTAAAGCACCAAATGGTCTTGCCCGACCCCTCGGGATAGACCGCACGCACGCGTTCGATAAAGTCAACAAGTCCCGCCTGATTCTCGGGCTCCATAGGCTCGCCGCCCAGAATCGTCAGGCCATCGATAAAGGGATGGTCGAGGCTCTCGATAATCTTGTCCTCGACGGCACGATCGAACGGCTCGCCCGCAGCAAAGTCCCACGCGACAGAGTTAAAGCAGTTCTTGCACCCACGACGGCACCCACTCACAAACAGAGAAGTACGAACGCCTTCCCCATCAGCAATGTCGAAATACTTAATGTTCGCGTAATTCATAGGTAACTCTCCCGGGAGGCCGGGACATATCATCCCGTCCTCAAACATTCTCGGCCTTCGGCCTGCGAAACTGCGGGCGGGACGATATGTCCCGGCCTCATGCAAAGGGTAACTCAATGAACGAAGCGAACATCGAGTATAGGGTTCGAGGTCCAATAAAAACCTTGTTGCAACTCAACCGCCATCGCAAGCAAAGCGTTGTTGCAAGTCAACTCATTTCCGCTTAGAACTTCGAGGAGTGAGCAGACCGCATGCCGTATCTCAGCTACGTCAACTTGGCTGAGCCGAGAGGGCCGCTTGGGCTTTTGCTCGATATGAGTTCCGCACGCAAAGAAGGCCACTTAATGTGGCCTTCGTCTTGCGCAGGACTGTCCGAAATAGCGAGCAAATGCCCAAGCGCCCCTCCCGGCTCAGCCCCGGAGCGGTATTAGAGATGCAGCACGCGGTCGCGAATCTCCTCGGTTCGGCCCTGGTTCCAGAACTGGGTACCGATGTAGCCGCACGTGCGACGGGCAACATTCATCTTCTCCTGATCGCGGTTGCCGCAGTTAGGGCACTCCCACACCAGCTTGCCGTCATCCTCGACAATCTTGATCTCACCGTCGTAGCCGCACACCTGGCAGTAGTCGCTCTTGGTGTTGAGCTCGGCGTACATGATGTTGTCGTAGATGTACTGCATCACGCGAATGACAGCCTTGAGGTTGTCCTGCATGTTGGGAACCTCGACGTAGGAGATGGCACCGCCCGGCGAAAGCTGCTGGAACATGCCCTCGAACTTGAGCTTGTCGAATGCGTCGATCTCCTCGGACACGTGGACGTGGTAGCTGTTGGTGATGTAGCCCTTGTCCGTCACGCCCGGGATGATGCCAAAACGACGCTGCAGGCACTTGGCGAACTTGTAGGTCGTCGACTCAAGCGGGGTACCGTACAGCGAGAAGTCAATATCGCTTTCGGCCTTCCACTCGGCGCACTTGTCGTTCATGCGCTGCATGACAGCCATGGCAAACGGCGTACCCTCCTTCTCGGTGTGGCTGTGGCCCGTCATGTACTTGACGCACTCATACAGGCCGGCATAACCCAGACTAATGGTGGAGTAACCGCCCACGAGCAGCTTGTCGATCGTCTCGCCCTTCTTCAGACGAGCGAGGGCGCCGTACTGCCACAGAATCGGTGCGGCGTCAGAAAGCGTACCCATCAGGCGCTCATGACGGCACAGCAGGGCACGGTGGCACAGCGCAAGGCGCTCGTCGAAGATCTTCCAGAA
>CATYUU010000026.1:0-28432 GCA_958413455.1 uncultured Collinsella sp.
GCAGCGTCGAGCCGTTACGGCGTTTGGTAAAACGCCGTAACTTAGTAGTTGGCTTCGTAGCCGTTGCCGTCACCGGTGGGCTCTTCGTAGTAATCGGAGCCGTCGCTCGAATCGTCGGAATCGTCCGAGCCACCCGACGAGGTCGCGGTGCCATATGCGTAGTCCTCGGACGTATTGTTGTTGAGGTCACCGATCGTGGAGCTGGAGCCGTCTGAAAGGCCCATGGTGTTGGGGCCCTTGGGATCCTCACCAGCGTCGACGCGGGCCATCATTTCCTTAAGCTCGTCTTCGTAAACAAAGACATAGCTCACGCCGTCGATCATAGTGCTGTCGTCGGCGTACGAGGGCAGGTTGGCCGAGTAGATGCCCTCGACATCCATGCCGCGCATGGCGTTGACCGTGGACACGATATCCTGAACGCTCATATCGGTTACGAGCATATCGGACAGCGAATTAACCAGGCCAAAGATCTTCGTGGCATCGAAGTTATTGAGAATCTGGTTGGCAAGGGCGCCAAGCACCTGACGCTGATGGCGCATGCGCGTGTAATCGCCGTCGGCATAGGTGTAGCGGCAGCGGGCATAGGTAAGGGCAGTAGCGCCGTCCATATGCTGCTGACCAGCGGTAATCTTAATATCCAGGTGCTCGGGATCGTCGACGTCGTCGGTCGCGTTGATGTCGATACCGCCAACCGAATCAATAAGCGACTGCATGCCGTCAAAGCTGACCTCGGCATAGTGAGAAATCTGCACGCCGCACAGCTCGTTGACCGCCTGGACCATGGCCTCGGCGCCGCCAACGGTGTGGCAGGCGTTGATCTTCATGGTCTCGCCCTTGTACACGACCTTGGTGTCGCGCGGAACGGAAATGAGCGTCGCCTGCTTTTGCGTGGGGTCGATGCGTGCCAGGATAATCGAGTCGGCACGATACGTATCCTCGCCCGGACGGCCGTCGGTGCCAAGAAGCAGCACGTAGAACGGATCCTTTGCCTCATCGGTGTCAACCAGAATCTGGCGCAGGTTGTTGGTAATGACATTGGAGTCACCAAGCTTGCCCATGATAGTGGCAAACCACAGACCTGCAGCGGTCGTGGCGCTCAGCAACACACCGAGCACGGCGATGAGCGCGACACGGCGAACCGTGCGGCCGCGACGGCGCTGACGGGCGCGCTCGGAATAGCGTGCGACATTGTCGCGGCTGTAGATCTTGGCCTGCGCACCAGTCGAGGGTCTTCGGGTGTTATCCGCTAGGGGCTTCTTGTTAAACATAGGCAACCTGCATTAGTAGATGACGGGATCGGGAACGGTGGCATGTTCGACATGCGCGCCAAGCGCCTGCAGCTTTTCGACAAACTGCTCGTAGCCACGTTTGATGTGATGGATGGCCGAGACCTCGGTAACGCCATCGGCGATAAGACCGGCAACCACAAGAGCCGCGCCGCCACGCAGGTCGGGTGAGGTGACCTGTGCGCCCGAGAAGCCCTTGACGCCGTGAATCATGGCGTGATGGCTCTCGATACGAATATCGGCACCCATACGCACGAGCTCGGAGGCGAACATGAAGCGGTTCTCGAAGATGTTCTCGGTAATTACGGAGCTTCCGTCGGCAAGGGCCGAAAGCACCATGATCTGCGCCTGCATGTCGGTCGGAAAACCCGGGAACGGAAGCGTCTGGATATCGACCGGCTTGATGCGCTCGGCGCGATTGACGTGGACACCGTTCTCGATACGCTCGCAGTCGATACCCATGAGCTCCATCTTCTTGAGCACCATTCCCAGGTGGATGGGGCAGAAGCCCGTAACATCGACGCCGCGCTCATCGGCCATGAGGGCGCCGGCGACGATAAAGGTGCCGGCCTCGATGCGGTCACCCACCACGCAATGGGTAACGGGATGCAGCTCCTCCACGCCCTCGATGGTCACGACGGGCGTGCCTGCGCCGACGATCTTGGCACCCATCTCGTTGAGCATGTTGGCAAGGTCGACGATCTCGGGCTCGCGGGCAGCGTTGTCGATAACCGTGGTGCCCTGTGCGCGCACGGCAGCCATGATGAGGTTCTCGGTGGCGCCCACGCTCGCGAACTCGAGCGTGACGGTGGTACCGCGCAGACCTTGGGGCGCATTAGCGTTGATGTAACCGTGGGCGGTATCGAACTCAACGCCCAGGGCCTCGAGACCAAGAATGTGCATATCGATCTTGCGAGCACCCAGGTTGCAGCCGCCCGGCATGGCGATCTTGGCGCGATGGAAGCGACCCAGCAGGGGTCCCATCACGGCTGTGGAAGCACGCATCTTGGCAACGAGCTCGTAGGGGGCCTCCCAAGAATCGACCTGAGAGGTATCAATCTCGAGCGTGTGCTCGTCGAGAACATCGATCGTAGCGCCCATGCCCTTGAGCACCTTGCCCATCACGTGGACATCGGAAATATCGGGCACGTTCTGCAGCGTCGTCTTGCCCGGCGCCAGAAGCGTTGCCGCCATGAGTTTGAGTGCGGAGTTCTTGGCGCCCGAAACGGGCACGGAGCCTCCGATGGCGTGGCCACCCTCAACGCGGATAATATCCAAGGTCTACCCTTTCAAAAAGCATGCCCGGGATGGCTGGGCCATCCCGGGCATGATGTGTTCGCAAATGGTCGAACGCTAAATCGTTTGACTATTGGGCAAGCTTGAGCTTACACCATGCGATTTCATTATAGAGGTAGGCGCGGCGTGCATCATCCTCCGACAAATTACCCAGCTTCTCTTCAAAACCTTGAATATCAGCTTTAAGCTTGTCGGCATCGACGGTCGCCAAATCGCAAGCGCGCTCGGCGAGAACGGTCACGACATCGTCCGCAACCTGGGCATAGCCGCCGGCCACGGCAAACGTGTGGTCGACAGTGCCCATGGCCTTATCGGAAACGCGAACGTAACCGCGGTCGATCGTGCAGATCTCGCTGGAGTGAGCAGGCAGAACGCCAAACTCGCCATCCGTGGACGGAATCGACACAAACGCAGCGTCGCCCTCATAGGCGCAGCTCACGGGGCACACGATGCGGATACGCATAACCTACTTCTCCCCCATCTTGCGGGCGCGCTCGCGCACGTCCTCAATCGTGGAAGCATAGCGGAAAGCCTGCTCGGGCAGGTCATCGGCCTTGCCGTCGACAATCTCGGCGAAAGAGCGGACGGTATCCTCGACGCGGACGTAGACACCGGGGTTGCCGGTGAACTTCTCGGCGACGTGGAAGGACTGCGAGAGGAACTGCTGAATCTTACGGGCACGGTTGACCGTAAGGCGCTGCTCCTCGGACAGCTCGTCCATACCCAGAATGGCGATGATGTCCTGAAGGTCGGAGTACTCCTGCAGGAGCTCCTGGACCTTGACGGCGACACGGTAGTGCTCCTCGCCGACAATCGAGGGATCGAGAGCGTCGGAGGAAGATGCGAGCGGGTCGATAGCCGGGAACAGGCCGAGCGACGAAATGCTACGCGAAAGAACCGTGGTGGCATCGAGGTGCGTAAACGTCGTGGCAGGCGCCGGGTCGGTCAGGTCGTCTGCGGGGACGTAGACAGCCTGGACGGAAGTAATGGAGCCCGTCTTGGTCGAGGTAATGCGCTCCTGGAGGTCGCCCATCTCGGTTGCCAGCGTGGGCTGGTAACCAACGGCGGACGGCATACGGCCCAGCAGTGCGGAAACCTCGGAACCTGCCTGGGAGAAGCGGAAGATGTTGTCGATGAACAGCAGAACGTCCTGGCCGCGATCGCGGAAGTACTCAGCGGTGGTAAGGCCGGCCAGACCGATGCGCAGACGCGCTCCGGGCGGCTCGTTCATCTGACCATAGACCAAGCAGGTCTTGTCGATAACGCCAGACTCGCTCATCTCGAGGAACAGGTCGGTGCCCTCGCGGGTACGCTCGCCGACGCCGGTGAACACCGAGGTGCCGCCGTGCTCCTGGGCGAGGTTGTTGATGAGCTCCTGGATCAGAACGGTCTTGCCGACGCCGGCGCCGCCGAACAGACCTGTCTTGCCGCCGCGGATGTAGGGCTCGAGCAGGTCGACGGCCTTGATGCCGGTCTCGAAGATCTCGGTCTTGGTGGTGAGCTCGTCGAAACGGGGCGCTGCATGGTGGATGGGGTAGAACTCCTCCACCTCGGGCATGGGCTTGCCGTCGACGGGCTTGCCCATGACGTTCCAAATGCGGCCGAGCGTCTTGGGACCAACGGGCATCTTCATGGGCTCACCGGTATCGGTGGCGATGAGGCCGCGCTGCAGGCCGTCGGTCGAGGACATGGCGACCGTGCGGACGACGCCGCCCGGAAGCTGGCTCTCGACCTCGAGGATCGTGCTCAGATGACCGATCGGGGTCTCGGCCTCGACCGTGAGCGCGTTGTAGATCGGGGGCACCGCGCCGTCAAACTTGACGTCGACGACAGGGCCGATGATTCGCACGATGCGACCATCACCGGCAGTCGTCTTCTTGGTGGCTTCCTCGACCGCAAGCTTTACGGTGTTATTAGCCATTACTGTTCCTCCAATGCTGAGGCTCCGCCGACGATCTCGTTAATCTCGGTCGTGATCGAAGCCTGGCGCACGCGACTATACGTGCGGGTAAGGGTCGAGATGATCGCGGTGGCGTTTTCCGTCGCGGAGTGCATGGCCTTGCGGCGTGCACCCTGCTCGGCAGCCGCCGAATCGATCAGGGCCTGGTAGATGACCGTCAGGATATAAGACGGCACAAGCTTGCCGAGAACATGCTCGGGAGAGGGCACGAACTCGAACGTGGACGAGATGCGCTTAGGGGCGTCGGTCTCGTTCTTACGCGGACCGTGGGCCATAGCGATCATCTCGGGGTCGAGCGGCAACAGATGCTCGACGCGAAGCTCCTGATCCACGCGGTTCTTGGCGTGGTGGTAGACAAGCTCGACACGATCAAGCTCACCGGCACGATACGCATCGCAGATATGAGAGGAGATCATACGGGCCTGATTGAAATCGGGCTCAGAGGAGTTGCCCTCAAAGTGCATGACGACGTTTGCGCGGTCACGGAAATACGTGGCCGGTTTGCGCCCACACGCGATGATCTCGCACTCGATGCCGTCGTTCGCCCAAGAAGCGGCGAGCTTTTCGGCCGTGCGCTCCACCGTCGTATTGAAACCGCCGGCAAGGCCGCGGTCCGAGGCAATAACGACAATCAGGCCATGCTTGACGCTCTCATGCTTCTGCAGCATGGGATCGGTGCCCGAACAGGAGGCGTCGCCGGCGACCGTCAACATGACGTCGGTCAGCGCCTCCTTATAGGGCTCGGCCTGCTTGGAGCGATCGAGGGCACGACGGATCTTGGCCGTAGAGACCATCTCCATCGTGCGCGTGATCTGCTTGGTCGTGGTAACCGAGGAGATTCGCTTCTTAATGTCGCGAAGGTTCGCCATGGGGCTTAGTTCTCCTCTGATCCAGAAACATCCGAATGGTGCTTGGCCATGAACTGCTGCTTGAAATCGCCGATGACGCGCAAGAGCTCAGCCTTGGTGTCATCATCGATCTTCTTGGCGCGAACCTTGTCGAGCAGCGAACCAAAGCCATTGTCCATGTACTCGATGAGCTCGGCACGGAAGGGCAGCACGTCGGCGATCTCCAGGTCATCCAGGAAGCCCTCGTTGCCAGCGAACAGCGTAACAATCTGCTCGCCAACCTCAAACGGCTTGTAGCGCGGCTGCTTCAGGAGCTCGGTCATGCGAGCACCGTGGGTCAGCTGCTTCTGAGTAGCCTCGTCGAGGTCGGAGCCGAACTGCGTAAAGCCAGCGAGCTCCTGATAGGAAGCGAGGTCCAGACGGAGGTTGCCGGCGACCTGCTTCATGGCCTTGGTCTGCGCATCGCCACCGACGCGGGACACGGAGATACCCACGTCGACTGCCGGGCGCTGACCCTGGAAGAAGAGCTCGGACTGCAGGTAGATCTGACCATCGGTAATGGAAATGACGTTGGTCGGAATGTAGGCCGAGACGTCGCCGTCCTGGGTCTCGATGATCGGCAGTGCCGTCATGGAGCCGTAACCGTTCTTCTTGGACATCTTGACGGCACGCTCGAGCAGACGAGAGTGCAGGTAGAAGATGTCGCCAGGATAGGCCTCGCGTCCGGGCGGACGATGCAGCGTCAGCGACATCTGACGGTAGGCCACAGCCTGCTTGGACAGGTCGTCGTAGATGACGAGCACGTGGCCGCCGGGGTTGGTCTCGCTGGCGGGCTTGCCGTCCTCGCCGTTGTACATGAAGAACTCGCCAATAGCGGCACCGGCCATAGGCGCGATGTACTGCATAGGGGCGGAATCGGCAGCAGTGGCCGAAACGATGATGGTGTAGTCGAGCGCACCGTGCTGAGCGAGGGTCTCACGGATGTTGGCAACCGTGGAGGCCTTCTGGCCGATGGCGACATAGATGCAGACCATGCCCTTGCCGCGCTGGTTGAGGATAGCGTCGATGGCGATGGCGGTCTTACCGGTCTTACGGTCGCCGATGATAAGCTCACGCTGGCCGCGACCGATAGGCACCATGGAGTCGATAGCCAACAGGCCAGTCTGAACCGGCTCGCACACCGGGGTACGGTCGATGACACCGGGGGCCTTGAACTCGATGGGGCGACGATGCGTGGCGACAATGTCACCCAAACCGTCGATGGGCTGGCCGAGCGGATTGACGACGCGGCCGAGCATGGCACGGCTCACGGGGATATCCATAATGCGACCCGTGGTGCGGCACTCGTCGCCTTCCTTGATGGAGTCGACGGCACCAAACAGAACGGCGCCGACCTCGTCACGGTCAAGGTTCTGGGCGAGGCCGAAGACGGTCTCACCGGTATCGGAGCTCTTGAACTCCAGAAGCTCGCCTGCCATGGCGCTCTTGAGGCCGGAGACGCGCGCGATGCCGTCGCCTACCTCGTCGACCGTTGAAACCTCATGCGTATCGACCGTCGCGGAGAGGCTCGTGAGCTGCTCCTGCAGTTTCTTGGCGATATCCTGGGCATTGAGGGTTTCGGACATTAGGCTTCACCTCCGTACGAATTAGCAGAGTTTGCGAGGGTCTCCTGCGCGATGCGCAGCTGCGTCTTGACGGAAATGTCACGACGCTCGCCGCGGGCCTCGAGCACCAGGCCGCCCACGATAGACGGGTCGACCTGCTCGATAAGGAATACCTTGCGGCCGAAGTCCTGCTCGCATTTCTTAGTGATGGTTTGACGCAGCTCGTCGTCGAGCGGGATCGCCGTGGTGACGGTCACGCCCACTACATCCTCGTCTTCCTCGGCAACATACTTAAAGGCAGCTGCCACCTTGGGAAGAAGGTCGAGCTGGTCGCGCTTGGACATGGTGTCGAGCACGGCGATGATCTCGGGGCTGGCAGAAGCCAAGCGCTCGACCATCTCGAGGTCCTCGAACACATGGTTCTCGGCCTTGGCGGCTTCCAAAAGGGAACGCGCGTAGGTCTCGAGCACCTTGTCCTGATAGCGGCTAGTCGGCATTCAGGCTACCTGCTTCCTGGATGTAGCGCTCGATGAGCTTCTTCTGCTCGGCATCGTCCTCGAGTGCCTCGCCCACGATCTTGGTGGCGACGGCAACGGACAGGTCGGCGATGGAGCTCGCGGCACCGGCGTAAATGGACTTGCGCTCGTCCTCGACGGTCGTATGGGCCTTGGCGATGATCTCCTCGGCCTCCTTGTGAGCAGCCTCGATGATACGGGCGCGCTCGGACTCGGCGTCCTTACGGGCCTCGAGAACGATGTCGGCAGCATGACGACGGGCGTCGGTGACGATCGAGTCGGACTCAGCGCGCTTGGCGATAGCCTCCTGCTTGGTCTTCTCGGCCTCGTCGAGGCTCTCCTCGATCTTCTTGCCGCGCTCCTCCATGGTTTTCATGATGCCCGGCAGGGCGACCTTTGCCAGCACGATCCAGATGATCAGGAAGGCGATAAGCGCCGGGATGAACTCCGCCATCTTAGGGATGAGGATGTCCGCACCGGCAGCGCCGTCCTCGGCGAACGCGGAAACCGGCATGAGCAGCGCGGCCGCGGACGCGGAGAGTGCGATCGCGCTCTTCTGGGATGAAAGATTCATACTTGACGCTCCGTGCTATTTAACGATCAGCGCGACAACGAAGCCGATCAGAGCCAGAGCCTCGCCGAAGGCGGAGCCCATGATGAAGACGGTGAACACGCGGCCCTGGACCTCAGGCTGACGGGCCATAGCACCCGTAGCACCCAGAGCAGACAGGCCGATAGCAAGACCAGCGCCGATAACACCGAGACCGTAACCGATAACTCCCACGATTCCTCCTTTGTCGTGCGTGTCTTATTTCACGCAGGATAACCTTTTTATAACTGCCGGGCTCCATGGGTACGGGCACCGGCGGTTTAACGAATTGCCTTACCTTTAAGGCGCGAACGGAAGATTACTCCTCCTCCGCGACCTCCTCTGCCTCGGAGACATACACGGCGGTAAGGACCGTGAAGACGTAAGCCTGGATGGCGCCGACCACAAGCTCGATCGCATAGATCAGGATGAGGATGGCAAGCCAGGCCAGCGAAGGCAGGGCGCCGACGGCGTGGGCCGCGGAAACCTGCTGAAGCAGCGGCTGCATGAACATGCTCGCCATGATGGCGAACGAGCCCATGACCACGTGTCCTGCGAACATGTTGCAGAACAGACGGACGGCGAGCGTGATGAGGCGCAGGAAGGTCGAGAAAAGCTCGACGACCCACACGAGCACGTTCATCGGGAAGCTCACGCCCTGCGGGGCGAGGCTCTTGATGTAGCCGATCACGCCGTGAGCCTTGCATCCGTAGTAGATGAAGTACACGAAGGCGAAAATGGCGAGTGCGGCGGTGGAACCGATTGCGCCGGTGCCGGGCTTCATTCCCGGGATCAGGCCGATCATGTTATTGATCAGGATGAACAGGAAAAGCGAGCACAGGAACGGGAAGTGCTTCTTCCAGTTCTCACCCACGACACCCTTGCCGATATCGTTCTCGACGTACTCGATGATGTACTCGAAACCGTTGACGAAGAAGCCCTTGGGAACCAGGGTCTGCTTCTTCTTGAACACGGCCAGGACGATCAGGAGCACGATCGTGGAGACGATCAGCCAAAACGAGTACTGCGTGATGCCGCAGCTCAGATCGCCCACGACAGGGGTGGAGCTGAACTCGCTGACCAGATGATTAATCTCATCAGGCAGCTTTTCAAAAATTTCCACGACTTACCTTTCGACCTCATGAGGATCTCGCAGCGCCTTGGCGACGCGAACCGCGCAGGCGGCCATAAAGGCCACGAAGCCGATCGCCTCGCCCAGGAGGAACATGCGAAATGCCTCTCCGAACAACACAAACACAACCAAGGTAAAGACAAGCAACGCGATTGCCGAGACCGCGAGACTCACCATACCCTTGAGCATGTCCGCATTCTGCTTATCGTCAAGAACCGGCTTGAGCGTAAAGACAAAGGGAAGGAAGGCAATCGCGCCCGCGATGGCACCTGCAACGATAGCGAGCAGATCGGCTATCTGAAACACTGGCGTCCTCACTTTCCTTTTTTATCGCCTCACAGGACAGTTCCCGCCAAACATTGGTGACTATTGTACGAGCCAATCGCTAAAGTACAACCGTAAAACAAACGGTTAATACGCACCTGTACGTTTTCTTAAGGCCTTCTTTATGCCGCAGGTACGGTAATACGTTTTTTCGAACCCCTCAGCGCAAAACGTCCGTTAACAGGAGTGCGCGCGGTCGCCTTTTGTTCGACCGCGCGCACCGTTTCTTCGTATTTGCAGCCGCGGCCGTCTTAGCCCAGCGACTAGAGCGTGCCGTAGATGCGGTCGCCGGCGTCGCCCAGGCCGGGAACGATGTAGGCGGCCTCGTTGAGATGGTCGTCGATGGCGCACGTATAAATATGTACGTCGGGGTCCTTTTCGGTCAGTGACTTGAGGCCCTCGGGCGCGGCGACGATGCACAGCATGCGGATGTCCTTGACACCGCGCTCGCGCAGGTAGCTGATGGCCATCTCGGCCGAACCGCCCGTGGCGAGCATGGGGTCGACGACCAGGCAGATGCGCTGGTCGATATCCTTGGGCATCTTGCAGTAATACTCGTGCGGCTCGTGGGTGACCTCGTCGCGCTCCATGCCGATGTGGCCCACGCGAGCGGAGGGCACCAGGTCGAGGATGCCGTCGACCATGCCAAGGCCCGCACGCAGGATGGGCACGATGGCGAGTTTCTTGCCGGCGAGCTGTTTGAACGTGGCAGTAGTGATGGGGGTCTCGACTTCGACGTCTTCCATGGGCAGGTCGCGCATGGCCTCGTAGCCGTCAAAAAGTGCGAGTTCGCGCACGAGCTGGCGGAACTGGTTGGTGCCGGTGTTTTTGTCGCGCAGGATCGACAGCTTGTGCTGGACGAGCGGGTGATCGACAAGCGTCACACGGGACGTATCGTAGGTGACGGTCATGGGTTGATTGCCCCTTTCGTTGCGGCCGCAAAACGGCCTTGCTGACAAGGCGCGAAGCAATGTTGCCGCCGCACGCCATGCATTAGTTTAGCGGTTTGTTATATCGATCAGCCCATCACAGCCCTACTGTGCGATGCTGAGCGAGCGCCTGACTGCATCACGCCAGCCCGCAAGGTTTTGCTCGCGGCGCTCGGCGGACATGTGGGGAAGGAAGGTCCTAACGATCTGGGCATTTTGCTCCAGTTCTTCCAGGTCCTCCCAATAGCCGACGGCAAGACCCGCCAAGTACGCGGCACCGATTGCCGTGGTCTCCACCGTCTCGCATTGCAGCACGGGGATATCCAGCAGGTCGGCCTGGAATTGCATGATGAACTCGTTGCGTGAGGCGCCGCCATCGACGGACAGGCGCTCAATCGAAAGTCCCACGTCCTGCTCCATGGCGCGCAGCACGTCATAACTCTGGTAGGCCATGGACTCGCAGGCCGCACGCACAATGGTCGCGCGACTCGAGGCACCGGTCAGGCCGCACACGATACCGCGGGCACGCGGGTCCCACCAGGGAGCGCCCAGGCCAGCGAAGGCGGGGACGAAGTAGCAGCCCTCGTTGTCGTTGATCGAAGCGGCGAGTTGCGCGGACTCGCTCACACTCGAGATGATGCCCATGTTGTTGCGCAGCCAGTTCATGGTTGAGCCGGCGGCAAAGATAGAACCCTCGAGCGCATAGCTGATCTTGCCGTCCGCGGCGATACCGATCGTGGAGACCAGACCGTTCTTGGATTCGACGACCTCGTCGCCGGTGTTCATGAGCATAAAGCAACCCGTGCCATAGGTGTTTTTGGTCTGGCCGGGATGGAAGCAGCAGTGGCCGAACAGCGACGCCTGTTGATCGCCCGCCACGCCCATGATGGGCGGCATGTTGGTCATGATGTCGCTCGCGACGCGGCCGTAGTCGCCCGAGCTCCAACGAACCTCGGGCATCATGGAACGTGGAACGTCAAAGAGCGCCAGCAGGTCGTCGTCCCAATCGAGCGTATGGATATTAAAGAGCGCCGTGCGGCTGGCATTGGTGTAGTCGGTGGCAAAGACCTGACTGCCGGTGAGGTTGTAGATGAGCCAGGTGTCGATGGTGCCGAACATGAGGTCGCCCGCCGCCGCGCTCTCACGCGCACCGTCGACGTTGTCGAGGATCCACTGCACCTTGGAAGCCGAGAAATACGGATCGAGCGTGAGTCCCGTGCGGGAGCGCACCAGCTCTTCTGCGCCCCGCTCGACCAGCTCGTCGATCAGAGGTGCGGTGCGACGGCATTGCCACACGATGGCGTTATAGATGGGTTGGCCGCTTATGCGGTCCCACACCACCGTGGTCTCGCGCTGGTTGGAGATACCGATGGCGGCGATGCGGTCAGAATGGATGCCGCTCTTAAACTGGACCTCCATCATCACGCCGATCTGGCTGGCAAGCACCTCCATGGGGTCTTGCTCTATCCAACCGGGACGCGGGAAGCTGGTTTTGACGCTACGACGTGCCTGCGCGACGATGCAGCCGTACTCGTCGACGATGGTCGCAAGTACCGAGGTGGTGCCGCAGTCGAGCGCCATGATGTAGGAACCGCCAAAGTTAAACGAGGCATCTTCCATGCCCAGGTTGCCCAGATTCAACGACATCGCTTACACCTTTCTATTGCATCGGGTCGGACAGGACCCGTTCGATCTCTGATGCGGGAAGTGCGCCTTGGCGCAGGATCTGGAGCCCGCCGTGCTGGAACGACACGATGGTCGAGGCGTCGCGACACGGGGTCTCGCCGGCGTCGACGGCAACATCGACCCCCTCCAGGATGCGACCTTCGACGGCGGCAAAGCTTGCCGGCGAGGGCGCGCCGTGTGTGTTGGCGCTCGTGCAGGCAAGGGGACTGCCGCAGGCGCGGATGAGCGCTTGGACCACGGGAGAGGCCGAAGCGCGCAGGGCCACGGTGTCGTCGGCAGCACGCATAAAGGTCGGCACGCAGGGACCCGCCTTGACCACGATAGTCAGGGCTCCCGGCCAGCATCGTCGCGCAAGTACGCGGGCATCTTCCGGGATATCCACGCCATAGCGGTCGAGCGCCTCGACGCCATCGACCAGCCAGGCGACCGTTTGGGTGAGCTTGCGCTGCTTGAGGGTAAAGATGCGGCGGTAGCCGGTACCGAGCGCAGGGACCGCGGCGCCATTGACGACAGTCTGCGGATCGCGCGGCCACGATGGAAATTCGCTTGTAATTTGGGGCATGGCGTCCGAGAAGGCGTTGACTGCCACGGCGACACCGTAGACGGTCTCGGTCGGGATCAAGACCAGGCCGCCGCGGCCGAGCACCTCGGCCGCGCGCTCGACGGCAAGCCGATGCGGCTCGCGCGTTCCCTTGTATACCCGATAGACCGTCTGCATGTGTATGCCAGCCCCTTACGCTCTGGTGCAAGTTTGTTTACTGAGGGGCATTCTCGCACGAAACATTCAACCTATTTGCCCAGAGCGCATGTTGGTTTGGTGAGCGGCTTTAGTAGTCGGTGAAAGTGAGGGGGTTATTGAACTGCGACGAACTTCTTTGGCCTGCCGGCGTGGCGTTTTTGGGCGGCGTAGCGCTCGATGCTGTCTATCGTTATCATCCGACGGCCGTCGACGAGTTCAACATCGAGCTTTCCGGCTTTGACCAGAGCGGTAATCCGCGGAGCGGAGACTTTGAGGTCCAGCGCCGCGTCTTTAAATGTTCGGCACGCCGCCTCCCGAGCGTCCTCGTAGTCGATTTCGACTGAAAGGGCCACGACCTCGGCCGAGCGTTCGTACCCTGCCGGAGTCAAACCGTTGTTGAGGTCGTCGGCCAAAAACGCCATCAGCGCCTCGGTGGCATGGGCAATCGCTTCTTCGCGCGTATCGCCATCGGCAAAAGCGCCGGGAATCTGCGGGAAGCTGGCGCAGTACCCGTCGTCTTCTTTTATGAGAACGCAGTCATAGGTAAATCGCTGCCTCATTTTGCCTCCAACTACCATCCAGCTTGGCGACGAATACTTGCCCACGTGCCCTTCTTTGGTCGATCACCACCAGAGCCGTTCACGGTGACAACACGGTCGCCAGAAACATACTTAGCATGACTACCGACTTGCGCGACCTTCACGAATCCATCGTGCTTGAGTAGGGCAATGATTTCCCGAAAGGTAGGAGGTTGCATGGGCCGACCTCTTTCAGCCGTCCTAATTATAAACTAGTTTATAATTGTTGCTAACCAGTTAATAAATATTACTGGCGCTGTTTGGGTTCGGTGACGATGGCTCGGACGATACGGGGGCGATCGGTGAGGTCGTGGACGATGCGCACGTCCGACAGACCCGCTTGACGACAGAGCTCGGCCGCGGCATCGAGGGCACCCTCGTAGAGCTCGCAGGCAAACAGGCCGCCGGCGCGCAGCATGTAAGGCGCCGCATTGAGCAGGCGGCGGAAGATATCGAGGCCGTCGGCGCCGCCCTCGAGCGCCAGGTCGGGCTCAAAGTCCTTGACCTCGTGCGGCAGCGAGCGCATGACGCCAGTCGGGATGTAAGGTGGGTTGGAGACGAGCACATCAAAGGTGCCCCACTCTTCGCGGGGAATGGAACTCACCAGGTTGGTGAGGCTAAAGGCAACCTCATCTGCCGTGAGGCCGAGGGCGTCGCGGTTTTTGGTAGCAAGGTCGATGGCGCGCGGCTCGATATCGGTAGCAGTGCAGGTGACGTGGCCGCGGCGCTCCCAGGCAAGGGAGAGCGAAATGCAGCCCGTGCCGCAGCCGACCTCGAGAACGCGGGCAGTGCAGGGCTCGGTTGGGGCAGGCGCAGCGGCATCCTGAGCTAAAGCCGTCTCCTGGCCGGCACCCTCGATGGCGATGCCGTATTCGTCGAGCTCGGACTCGGCGGCTTCCGCGACTTCGGCTTCTGCTGCCTGCGCGGCGGCTTCCTCGGCCTCGCGATCGGCCAGTTCCTCGGCATAGGCACGGCTGCCCAGTACGTCGCCGCCTAGCGCCGCCTCATCGGCAGCCGTCAGGTTAGCGGCACGGCGCTCGGCGGTCGCCCGTTCGTCTGCCAGCGCGGCCTCGGCCTTGCGTGCCTCCTCGACCTCATCGTTCCAAGGCAGCTCAACACGCTGACGGGCAGCAGCCTCGGGGCTCAGCACCTCGGCATCCAGATAATTGAGGACTTCCTCGACGAGCATCTCGGTTTCGGGGCGCGGAATGAGCACACCGGGAGCGCACGCGACGTCAATCATGCGAAACTGTGTGCTGCCGGTGATGTACTGTAGCGGCTCGCCTTTGGCGCGACGAACGACGGCCGCATGCATGGTCTCGAGCTGGGCCGCGTTAAGCGTCTCGTCCATACGCATATATAGGTCAATACGCGCCAGGCCTGTGGCGGCGCACAGCAGCCACTCGGCAGAAAGACGGGGGTGCTCCTCGCCGCGCTCGGCCAGGTACTCCTTGGTCCACTCGAGACAACGCTTGATGGTCCAAATCTCGTTTGCCATGGGGCCCTCCCCTCTTAAGCGCCGGACGGCGCGCGAATGTCGGAGCAGATTGTACGCGAGGCCAGCGCTTGGCAAGAGACGATTGAAGGCGATTATCGAGAATCAGCCCAGAATTTTGCACCGGGCTCGCTCAAAGTGTTCATTCGCCGACGTCTAGATTTGCATTCGTCAAGCTTTTGGCAAGGTTGCCCCAAAACTAACCAATATCTAACCAAACGCTTGCCACATCACTTGACGCGCAACGCGTCAAAAATCACCCCGCGACTTCTTGGACGATTTTTCAAGCAATATTTTCAATTGCAGATGCATACCGTTAATTGCTTTCAGCAGGTAGACAGCTTGAAGTCTATCAAAGACGATTGAATAACATCTCAAAGCAATAAGCCCAACCCAGTCATTTAAGAACGTCCCCAATGACTACCTTGGAAACCCCGCAGGTTGAGCATAAGTCAGCGAAAACGCCCCTAAGCGAGCAAGGTGACGTGAAAGAGGAGGGAAGCGTACTTTGGTACGCGACCGACGATTGAACGTCAGATTGCCGCTTAGGGGCGTTTGCAGCGTCGAGCAGTTACGGCGTTTGGTAAAACGCCGTAACTTAAACCGCCTGTGCCAGCTTCTCGGCACGCTCGGCGGCGGCGAGCGCCTCGATCACGGTGCCGAGCTGGTCGCCCAGAAGGACGCCGTTATAAGTGGAGTTGAAACCGATGCGGTGATCGGTCACGCGGTCCTGGGGCTGGTTGTAGGTGCGGATCTTCTCGGAACGGTTACCGTGGCCGATCTGGCTCTGGCGCTCGGCACCGAGCTCTGCCTGCTGCTTCTCGAGTTCCATCTCGTACAGACGGGCGCGCAGCATCTGCATGCAGACCTCGCGGTTCTGGATCTGGGAACGCTGCTCCTGCGACTGCACCACGGTGTTGGTGGGCAGGTGGGTGATGCGCACGGCGGAGTAGGTGGTGTTAACGCACTGACCGCCAGGGCCGGAGGCGCAGTAGGTGTCGATGCGCAGGTCAGACTGGTTGATCTGGACGTCGATTTCCTCGGCCTCGGGAAGCACGGCAACGGTAGCCGTTGAAGTCTGGATGCGGCCCTGGGACTCGGTCTTGGGGACGCGCTGGACACGGTGCACGCCGGACTCGTACTTCATAACGGAGTAGACGCGGTCGCCCTCGACCTTGAACTCAATGGACTTAAAGCCGCCGGCCTCGCTGGGGCTGGAGTCGAGCACGGTGGTCTTCCAGCCGCGCGACTCGCAGAAGCGCTGGTACATCTTGTACAGGTCGCCGGCGAAGATGGCCGCCTCGTCGCCACCGGCGGCAGAGCGAATCTCGACGATGGTGTTCTTGTCGTCGTTGGGGTCGCTCGGGATGAGCATGTACTTAATGTCTTCCTCGAGCTGGGGAAGCTTGGCCTCGTTTTCGGAGATGTCCATCTGGAGCATCTCTTTCTCATCGGCATCGGTGGTATCGTGGAGCATTTCCTTGGCGGCCTCGATGTCATCGAGCGCGCCGATGTACTCGCGCGAGGCGGCGATGAGGTCGGACTGGTGCGCGTACTCCTTGTTGAGACGCGTGAACTCCTTAATATCGGAGGCGACGGCCGGGTCGGAGAGCTTCTTCTCGAGCTCCTCGTAGGCCTTGATGATCTTTTCGAGCTTGTCGCGCATGGCGGGACTCCTTTATATGCGTGAAGGTGAAAATCGGCAGAGTTGATGGGGCGCGCGGCGCCGCTGCGGGGGTAAGCCCGGCTAGAACATGTCGATCTTCAGATACATGCGCATCCCTTCGCGTATGGGGGACATAGTTGCGGTCTAACCCATACATGATAGCGTGCGCAGGCAAACCTGCATATAACCCGCACGGATTGATTGGTGCAAACAAACCTGACCCCATTGCACCAAGGGCTTGCTTTTTGGCTAGAGCGTGTGGAGCAGGGCGATGAGGAAGCGGATGCCCTGGAGGTAGGCGCGGCGGGTGATGCGCTCGTTGGTGCCGTGGACACCGCGCTCGCACTCGTCATCGTCTACCACAAAGGCCGAGAAGCGAATGCACTCAGGGCAAATGTGCTGGTAGTTGGCAGCGTCGGTCGCACCGATCACGGTCGAGGGCACAATTGCCACTGGCTCGAATGATCCGTTTTCCTCCGTCCCCTTTGGATCACGGAAATAGCGGGCGGCAATGGAGCGAACCGCCTCGAGGCCGGGACCACCGATGCGCGGGGACTGCGAGGGTTCGGAGCTGCCGGGGCCCAGCTCCACTTCGACACGACCGGCAAGGTCCGTTGCGGCAATTGCCTCACGGCAGCGCGCCACAACGTCGGCCACGCTCGTGCCCTCGAGCATGCGGAAGTTAATGTTGGCCCACATATCCTGCGGCATTACGTTGGCGCCGGTGCTGCCACCCTCGATTTGCGTGGGCGCGCAGGTGGTCGTCACCAGCGGATAGAGCTTCTTGCTGGCGAGGCAATCGCGGACAATGGCATCCCCGTTGGCGGCAATTTCATCGGCCGTGTAGAGCCCCAACTCGACGAGTTGGGCGGCAAGCAAGTCGGTCACGCGCGTCGGCCACTCGATATCGCAGATTGCGGTGATGGCACGGCTGAGCACCTCGAGCGACGTGCCGCCGTAGGGGTTAGAAGAATGTCCACCCTCACTCTTCGTCTTGAGCACGATATCGGCATAGCCCTTCTCCGCGAGGTCGGCGTGCATGAGCCAACCCTCGCCCGCGCTGTACTCGGCAGCCGGAACGATGCGGTAGTCGCCCTCGTCGATCAGGTACTCAAGCTCAATGCCGCGCTCCTCGAGCGCGCGGCCAATGGTGCCTGCACCGTACTGCGCGGTTTCCTCGTCCTGGCCAAAGGCCAGGAGCAGCGTGCGCTCGTGCTGCCAACCGCGCGCCAGCGCATACTCGACAGCCTCGAGAATGCCTGCGACCTGGTCCTTCATGTCGATCGCGCCGCGGCCCCAGATGTAGGTGTCGTCCACGCGCCCGCTAAAGGGGGCATGCGTCCAGTCGGCCTCGGTACCGGGCACCACGGGGACCACGTCCATGTGGCCCATGAGCATAACGGGCTTAAGAGCCGGGTCGCTGCCGGCAAGCGTCACCAACAGCGAATGGTCGATAAGCTCGACCTCGCCCGCCGCAAACACGTGCGGCCAGGCCTGCTGCATATAGGCGCGCAGGTCGTCGAAGGGCTGCCAGTCCACCGCCTCGGCATCCATGCTCGAGATGGTCGAAAACGACAGCACGCGGCCCAAGCGCTCGCACGCACCGGCCTCGTCTATATCGGCAAAATCGTCCTCATGCGCAAAGAAGCGGCAAACCTCGGCCATGACATCCTTTCGATTGTGATGACGAGGGCCGCCCCACCGGAGCGGCCCTGCCACATAAGCGTTTGCGGTCGGTTATTTGTCCTCGAGATAACGCGAGAGGAACTCGCGGGTGCGCTGGTGTTTGGGGTTGCCGAAGAGCTCGGCCGGCGCGGCGTCCTCGAGCACCACGCCCTTGTCCATAAAGACCACGCGGTCGGACACCGTGCGGGCAAAGGCCATCTCGTGCGTGACGACGACCATGGTCATGCCGTCGGCCGCGAGCTTGCGCATGACCTCGAGCACCTCGCCCACGATCTCGGGGTCGAGTGCCGAAGTCGGCTCGTCGAACAGCATGATCTGCGGATTCATGCATAAGGCACGAGCGATGGCCACACGCTGCTTTTGGCCGCCGGACAGGCGACCCACGGCGGCGTGCGCGAACTTTTCGAGTCCCACGCTCGCCAGATGCTCCATCGCAATTTTTTCAGCCTCGGCCTTGCTCATCTTTTTGAGCGTGACGGGCGCGAGCGTGCAGTTGTCGAGCACGTCCATGTTGTTGAACAGGTTAAAGCCCTGGAACACCATGCCGATGTCCTCGCGCAGCTTGTTGATGTTGCAGCGCTCGGCCGTGAGGTCCTGGCCGTGGAACCAGATGTGGCCCGCGTCCGGGGTCTCGAGCAGGTTGAGGCAGCGCAGGAAGGTCGACTTGCCCGAGCCCGAGGCGCCGATAATGGTAACGACCTCGCCGGGGTTAACGGACAGGTCGATGCCCTTGAGCACCTCGAGCGAGCCGAAGCTCTTGCGCAAGCCCTCGACGCGGATGAGCGGCTCATTGGTCTGTGCGGCGGCCGCGGTGCCGGTAGTGGCGGTATCTGCCATGATAATTCTCCTCGTCTTGAGCCTAGTTGGAGCTGGGCAGCGTTGCCGAGGCCTCGGCGCCGAGCTTTTTGCCAAAGGCCTCGAGCAGGCGGCTCGCCACGAGCGTCAGGATCAGGTAGACCACGAGCGCCACGCAGTAGACCTCCATCTGGCGGTAGTACACGCCGGCGACGGTGGTGGTGGCGTACATGAGGTCGAACACGCCGATGACCGAGAGCACCGACGAGTCCTTGATGTTGATGATGAGCTCGTTGGTGAGCGCCGGAATCGCGTTTTTAATGCCCTGGGGGAACACGACCTTGCGCATGGCTTGCCACTGCGAAAGACCCAGCGAGCGCGCTGCCTCGGCCTGGCCGGGGTCGATGGACTCGATGCCGCCGCGCAGGACCTCCATCATGTAGGCGGTGGAGTTGAGCGAGATGGTGACGAGGCCAGCGGTGAAGGTGCTCCAGATCTGGTTGGCCTGGGCGGTCTCGAAGCCCATGCCGCGCAAAACGGTGAAGCCCGCGTAATAGATGAGCAGGCCCTGGACCATCATGGGCGTGCCGCGCACGATGGTGGAGTAGATGGTCGCAAAGCCGCGGCCAATGCTCTTAAAGAAGCGCACCAGGTCGTTGTCCACGCGATCGAAGGTCTGAATACGCAGGAACACAAAGAGCAACGCCAGGAAGAATGCGATGACGGTGCCGAAGGTGGCAAGCGCGATGGTGATCTCGATGCCGCGGATAAAGAAGTCCCCGCTCTTGTAGGTCATGTAGACCAGGCTCGACAAAAAGTCGCTGGGGTTGGAGTCCGAGACGATGCTCACCCGTACCAGGTCGATAAACGACATGACGCAGCGGTCCACGAAAAAGATCGCCGCGATGGCAACCACGACATAGCTGCCCAAGCGTGCGCCACGACGGAAGCGCTCGGATGCGAACGGCGACGTTTCGCGATAGTCATTCCAGTGCATGAGTTTGGTGACGAGCGCCGCCGCCGACACGACGAGCCAGGCCCAAAGGATTGCCCAAAGGCAATCTTGGAACACGCCCGTGGGGGCCAAGAAGCTCAGCGGCGTGGGGTTGCGCTGGCTAAACGCCAGGCCGAGCGCCACGATAACGCTCGTGCCCAGATATACATAGCGATGGTCGGCCTTGATAAAGGAGGCCAGACGATTGATGGTTTTCATGCTGCCTCCCTATGCCGGCTGACGATCGAGGCACGCGTCCCACATTTGGTCGCGTTCCTCTTGGCTAATGCCCTTGAGTGTCTTATCGATGAGCTTAAGCAGCTTGTCCGAGCCCTTGCGGCAACCGACATTTGCCGCGACCTCCTGCTTAAAGCCCTCGCCCTCGGCAAAATGAATGGGGACGATGCCCGGGTTTTGGGCCATATAGCCCTTCTCGTTCTCGGTGTTATAGGTCACGGCGTCGCACGTGCCCTGCAGCAGGTTCGAGAACACCGTGGGGACGGAGTCGACCGGGTTCTTGTGGACAACGCCCGGAATCTCGTCGATGACGGTATCGAGCATGGTGTCCTTTTGGCCGAGCACCGTAGCGCCGCTAAAGTCGCTGAGCTTTGTCGCATTTTGGTAGGGCGAGCCCTCTTTTACGAACAGGCCAAAGTAACCGATAAAGTACGGGTCGGAGAAGCCGACCGACTCCTCACGCTCGGGCGTGGCGCTCATACCGGCGATGATGAGGTCGATCTGGCCGTTGTTGAGCGAATCGATAAGGCCCGAGAAGCTCTGCTTGACGGCAACGGGCTCGCCGCCGAGGGCCTTGCAGACGATCTTGGCGATCTGCACGTCGTAGCCATCGGCGTAGGCTCCCTGCACGTTGTCGATGGGAATGGTGTACTCGCTGGCCTCGGAGACCTGCCAGTTATACGGGGCGTAGGCCGCCTCCATGCCGATACGGATCTTGTCCTTGCCGATCACGGAATCGGACAGGTCGTCGCGACCGCCGCCCGTCGTGGGCTGAACCACCTTGAGCGTGGACGGACGCTGACAGCCGGCGAGCGCGCCGGCGACGACGGAAGCGCTCGCAGCGAGAGCGCTACCCAAAAAGATGCGACGGCTGCATACCGGCTGTGGATGCGCGTCGCGTTGTAGTCGAGGTTGCATCTGATGCCTTCCCTGTTGAATCGTATGCTGACGACTTAACAGGATATACGCCAGCGACCAGCAGCGCAGCACAAGCTCGAAAAATTAATAGACACACGGTAGTGATTGGGGACGCCGATGTTTTGGCAATGCCGGCGAGCGACGTCCAGAGCGAACAAGTGGCATGAAAAAGGCAAGGCATGACCAGAAGGTCTATGCCTCGCCTTTTGAATGACAAATTATCGCTCTGGACGGCGCACAGCATCGACCGAGCGGCGGAACCTCTAGAGCAAGGTAACGCTAAAGCTGCGGACGTCCGTCTCGCCCGGCGCCAGCGTAATGGTGTTGACCTTGTGCTCAAAGACGTCGTCCTCGGTGTCCATGGTGGTGTGACCGGTCCAGGGCTCGAGCGCCACAAACGGAGCGTCGTTGGCGGCAGACCACACGCCAATGTACTTAAAGCCCTCAAAGTCGATCTTGACGCCGTGGCCCGACTTGCGGCCGCGCAGCGTGAGCGTGGAGCCCGGGGTATCGGTGAACATGATGGCGTCGTTATCGAAGCTGCGGTGCGTGATGGGCAGCACGTCCGAGTTGTCGGGAGCCTTGTAGCTACCCTCGAACGTCATAAGGCCATCGGGCGTGATGACGGGGGCCTCGTTAGTCCAAGCCTCGGTAAACGCCAGCTCGTAGTCCTCGAACGCCTCGTCCTCGGCACCGGGGGCGGGCACGTTGAATGCGGGGTGGCCGCCCACCGAGAACGGCAGGTCCACGTCGCCGGTGTTGGTGACGGCAAAGGTCTGCGTGAGGGTGGCGTCGCCGGTCAGGGCATAGGTCATGTTGAGCTTAAAGTGGAACGGGAACGCCTTGAGAGACTCAGGCGTGTCGGTGAGCTCGTAGGTAACGGACGAACCGTCCTCCGACACCCCGACGATCTTGTGCTCGACAATGCGCGCGATGCCGTGGCGCGCCATCTCGCAGGTGCCGGCGGCAGACGTCGCCGTGTTGTTGCGCAGCGATCCCACGATGGGGAACAGGATAGGCGCGTGCTTGCCCCAAAAGGCCGGGTCGCCCTGCCACAGATACTCGTTGCCGTTGAGGGCAAGGCTCGTGAGCTGAGCGCCCATGGAATCGATGGCTGCGGTGAGGCCGCCGCGCTTGATGGTAGTGACGGTGGACATACTACTTCCTCCAAAAGTAAACAACAGTGTCGAGGGTTATTGTCCCACTCTTGGCGGCGGGGCTGAGCGGCAGGCGCAGTTATTGAGCAATAGCGTAGAGGTCAAACCCGCCCTGCGGCGTGCTATCGACCGTGTCGGGCGCCTGTGAATTAAAACTCACCGGAACCATGCGCTTTGAGGCGCGGTAACGCGTGCCGTCGGTGGCGACGGGCGGCTCATCCACCGTGAGCTCGTAGTCGCCGGGCTTGAGCTCTATGCCGTCACCTTCGGAATTGACGTATTGGTACTCGTCGATTGCTTGCCCCTTGAGCGTGCGGCCCACGATATGGACGAGCATTTGGCTGTCGCCGCGCGCGGTATCCCACGTCGCGCCTTCCTTAACCTCGACTGACACATGCACCGAGCGCGTGCGGCTGAGCGATTGCTCGACGGACATCTCGACCTTGGCGGCGTCTTGGCGCTGCTGCTCAACATGGCCCCAGATGCTGCCGATTGCCGAGCAGGCGATAACGCCGGCCATGAAGGCAATGAGGATGGGGCCGAGCGGAGAGCGGCGACCCGCGTCTTCCTCATGAGCCAGGTCGGGGCGATGCGTTGGCGCAGGCGCCTGAGCACCCTGCGCGGGCACGTCGAGAATGCTGAAAGATGCCGTACTGCCGGGGTCGATGGTGTGGCGCGGCTGCGGGGTCTTGGCCGGCGAGATGGACATGTCGGCTGGCTCACCCAGCGTGGCCGTGGCATCGGCCTTTGCCTCGTCGGCCTCGGCCTGAGCCCAGGCCCGTTCAAAAGTCAGGGGCTCGGCGGCATCGGGGGCGGCGTCCGTCTCGACGGCATCGTTGCCGGTCTCGTCCTCGTCGCTCGACACGTCACGCGGCGCAGGCTCGTCCCACTCCTCGTCCGGAGCCTCGCCCTCGCTATACCACCATTCAAAGTTATCGATATCCATACGGGGCGCCCCTTAGGCCTCGCAAATAAACACTTGCTAGCCTTATACCCGCAGATGGCGCTGGAGCTCGCACGGAATGCGATAAAGGGACTGCTCCTTTGTCGCATCGAAGTTGCGGTGGAATAGTTCCTGTTTGCACGCCCACTCGAGCTATTTAGGGACTATTTCACCGCAAGTTATTTGAGGGCGACGGGGATTTGGATACAGCAGAAGTCCTCTTGGTGAGACTCGTCGTAGCTCGTGGTGTCCAGGTAGCAAAAATCGAAAGCATTGCCGATGGGCTGGAGCGCGTGCCTGTCCATGCAGGCCACGATGGCGCGGATACCCTCGGGCTCGTACGGCATGCCCCAGCGACTCATGCACAGGTACGTGCCCTCGGGCAGCACCTCGACGCCAATCTCCGCCAGCTCGGCAGGATCGCTCGGCAGTATTTCCTCGGCACCACGCGGCAACACGGCAAAGGAACCGGCACCGGCGATGGGGTCGTCGGAATGCAGCGCCTCGCGACGCAGCATGGCGCCCCAACCGCGCATGGGGCGTGTGCCCGTGAGCGCACGCATGCGCAGAATCGCCCGCATGAGCGTGGGGTGCAGCATCGAGCGGCCACGCTCGATATCGCTCGGGAACTCCTCAAAGACCACGTAGCGGCGCTCGAATTGCTTGAGCTCCGGTTTGCCCTCGCGCTCGCGCCAATAGACCGCCTCGTCGTAAAAACTCAGCCGCTCCTGCACGCTCGCGCGCTCGGCTTTGAGCCCGGCAATCTGCTCGTCGAGCGCCTGCACCCGCGAGCGCAGGTGATCGGTCATCTCTCCAATGTCGAACGTCGAGGTCAGGCGATCGATCTCATCGAGTTCCAGTCCCAAGTCGCGCAGCATGCAGATCAGACGCATGAGCGGGATCTGCGTGGGCGAATAGAAACGGTAGCCTTTTTCGTTAACCACGGCGGGTTTAAACAGACCGATCTTGTCGTAGTAGATGAGCGTTTGGCGCGAAACGTTAAACAAGCTCGCCATCTCGCTAATCGCATACATACCCGTCTGCATAGGTCCTCCCGACACACCCTTTGACACGAAAAGCCCGCCGCCCACAGGGGCAGCGGGCTCAAACACTACTCGTATCCTACCCTAAAGATGCCTATGACCAGCGCTTATAGTTGGCGCACGACACGCCGACGGCCTCGAGTGCCTTGGCGGCGATGTGATGCACCGCCTCATCGAGCGTGGCGGGGCCGTTGTAAAACGTGAGCATGGGCGGTATGAGCATGACGCCCGGCACGCGCGCCAGGCGTGCCATGTTGTCGACATGGATCGCACTGAAGGGCGTCTCGCGCACCATAAGCACCAGGCGGCGCTGCTCTTTCATCTGCACATCGGCCGCACGCAGCAACAGGTTTTCGCTGTAGCCGCTCGCGATGCCGGCGAGCGTCTTCATGGAGCAGGGAGCCACGATCATGCCGTCGACCGGATAGGTGCCGCTTGCGATGGCAGCGCCAATGTTCTTGTTGTCGTAGACCACATCGGCATAGCACGCAAACTCGTCGAGCGTCATGCCGAGCTCCTGCTCGATGGTGATCTCTCCCCCGCGCGTGACGACAAGCGCCGACTCAGCGCCGGCCTGGCGCAGGCATTTGAGGCATTCAAGGCCCAGTGCCGCACCGCTGGCGCCAGACACGCCAACGACAATGCGACGGGGACGAACAGAAGACTCAGGCATGACAACTCCTTAACTACTTGGTAGGGCTACTTACTAGAAGGCGAGCTCGGCGGCCCACTTCTCTTCATCGATCTCCATGAACTGCGAGCGGATGAAGTTCTTCTTGAGGTTAAACGGAACCGTGCAGTCGAAGATGGCCTTGCAGGCGATACCGTGCTCGCGGATCGAAGGATCGAACGCGGGGTCGTTGGACGGATCGAGCACGTGGCAGTGGCAACCGGGGATGGTGATGAGGTCCACGTCGGCCTGGAAGCGCGTGGTCATGGCCCACATCACGTCGCTCATATCGAAGATGTCGACATCCTCGTCGACAAGGATGACGTGCTTGAGCTCGGAGAACGCCGAGAAGGCGAGCATGGCGGCGTTGCGCTGACGGCCCTCGTCATTTTTGCTCGACTTCTTGAACTGCATGATGGCAACGAACTTGCCGCCACCGCAGGGAGCGGCGTGAACGTTGAGCAGGCGGCCCGGGATAGCGGTCTCGACCATCTTGTAGATGGAGGCCTCGGTGGGGATACCGGCCATGGACACGTGCTCGTGCGAAGGGCCGATGCAGCTCTCCATAATGGGGTTGACGCGCGTGGTGACGGCGGTGATCTTGATCACCGGGCAGACCTTGGCGCCACCGGTGTAGCCGGGGAACTCGGGCATGGCGTAGCCGTGGCCGTTGACATCCTCGTTGATGGTCTCGTCGTGCATGAGGTAGCCCTCGAGCACGTACTCGGCATTGGCAATGCACTTCTGCGGAACGGTGACGCAGTCGGCAAGCTCGACGGCGCGGCCGCGCAGGGCGCCGGCGATCTGCAGCTCGTTGAAGCCGAGCGGCGTGGTGGGAGCCTCGAAGCCGCAGCACATGTACACGGCGGGGTCCAGGCCGATGGAGATGGAGATGGGCATATCCTCGCCGCGCTGGCAGTACTCGTCAAAGAACGCACCCAGGTGACGGCTGCCCGGGGTGATCCACATGGCGAGCTTGTCCTTGTCGACGCAGGAGAAGCGGTGGATGGTTACGTCGGACTGGGTGCCATCGGGGCTCGTGCCATAGGCGAGGCCCATGGTGATGTAGGGGCCGCCGTCAACGGGCGTGTTGGTGGGAGCGGGAACGATCTTGCGCAGGTCAAAGCCCTCGTCGGTCGCCTTGTACACGACCTCCTGGCAGTCGACGTGCTTGCCCTCGGCGATCTGCTCGGGGGCGATCAGGTTCTCGAAGCGCTTGCCGATCTCGAGGCCCAGGTGCTCCTCGTCCAGGTCGAGCAGGGCGGCAACGCGCTTGCGGCTGGCAAGCATACCGATGCAGACCTTGGCGTCGTCAAAGCCCTTGACGTTGTTGAAGACCATCGCCGGACCCTCTTTGGTCGGGCGCATGACGGTGCCGCCAGCACCGACGTGACGGTAGACGCCCGAGACCTCGGCATCGGGATCGACCTGGGTGTCGGTCTCGAGCAGCTGGCCCGGCATCTCACGCAAAAAGTCGAGCGCGGAACGCAGGTCGTGGATCTGGGAAGCATCGGTAGTGGACATGGCGTACTCCTTTCGGGAGAGTGTCCGGCGACGGGGTGCCGCCGGACGGGGTAACGTAATGGGGCCGCGGCGCTCACAAATGGAGCGCTCGACCACTCGAAGTTCAAGCGCTTGGCTGCTTACAGCCGGGGCGCTCGACCGCTTACATCAGGCCAAAGAGGTGGAACCAGGCGGCCTCGACCAGCACGACGACAAAGACGACCGCGGTGAGGGGGATGCCCATGCGCATAGCCTCTTTGGAGGTGTAGCCGCCGGCGTCCTTGCCTTCGCCGATAAGGATCGGCAGGTTATGGAACGGCAGGATGTAGTGGATGTTGATGGACGTGAAGACGATGAGCGCCACGGCGAGTGGGCTCACGCTGGAGCCGGCGGCAAAGCTGATAAATGCCGGCACGCACACGCCGAGCACGGCCATGACCGAGCCCATGAACATGTGGATGATCATGGAAAGCGCGGCGACGAGCAGGGCGAACAGGAAGATGTTCTCAGGCACGGAGCTGGGGAGCACGACGTCGGCGATCCAGGCGTTCATGCCGGTGGCACCGCCCACGGAGCCCACGGCCATGGCGGCCGTCAGGAACATGAGGGACTTGATGTCGACAGCGTTCCAGCTGGCGGGAGTGAGGACTTCGCCGATGATGGGCATGGCGAGAGCAACGCCAATGGCCAGGGTGACCCAGCCGATATAGTCGCCCGAGACGGTGAGCCACAGCGCGATGGCGATGACAAGCCACACGATGGTGCGGATCTCCTTGACGGAGAGCTTGCCGAGCGCGGCCTGCTTGGCCACGATCTGCTCGCGATCGTAGACGAGCTCCTTGCTGGGCTTAAAGAGGAAAAGGCCCAGGAACAGGGTGCACAGCAGCGCAACCAGCATAGGCACGCTCATGTACAGGAACCAGTCGACGAAGGACGGGCTCATGCCGCCGGCCTCGGCACTGTACTGCGCAACGAGCGGGTTAAGCGTGGAGTCGCCCGTCAGGAAGAACATGGAACCCGGGGCGGCAGCGGCAAACACGAGGAAGCCGAGCTTGCCCTTGTCGTCGTCACCGTAGCCGGCGGACTCGGCGATGACCGAGACGACGGCGAGGATGAGGAAGGCGCGGGGGAACGGATGCGGGATCAGCAGCGACAGCACAAAGGTGAGCGCGAAGATCGAGATGATGAGCGACTTGGCGTCGCGCACGAACTTGAGCATGAACGCGTAGGCGATGCGCTCGCCCAGGCCCGACTCCTTGACCGCGCTGGCGATGAGGTAGGCGCCGATGACGAGCCACATGGTGGCCTTGGTCCACGAGCTAAACGTGGAGGCGACCGTCGCCGAGATGCTCGCGGCGCCCGTGTCGTCCACGCACACCTTGAACAGGACGAGCAGTGCGCAGTAGAGCAGGCCCACAAAGCCCGGCTGTGCCACGCCGCATGCCCAGAACACCACCGTGGCGAGCGTCAGTGCCAGACAGGTCTGACCGCCGACCGTGAGCTCGACCGTCGAGCTCAGCTCCGCCAAAGGAAGAAACTTCACCAGCAAAAAGACAACGATACCCAGCACAAAGCCAATTTCGCGCTTGGTGATCTTAAACGCCTTCTTTTCCGCTTCCATCTCCCCACCTTTCTTGTTGGGGGCGCTCCGAATTCGCAGCCATGTTGCCGCTTAAAAAGGGGCGCCCGTTATCGGACACCCCTTACGTTGCGCTGTGTTGCGGCAATACAGTCAAGCGGATTTTTTGGATGAGAAGCGATTCCCTAGACAAAAACCGTCACAACATTCGACGCTTTTCCTCGTTTTCGAGATTTTCGCCGAATGTTGTGACGGTTTGG
>CATYUU010000027.1:0-26842 GCA_958413455.1 uncultured Collinsella sp.
ACGATCCCCGCCACATCCTTGTCGGCCAGCGCGGCGCACAGCAGCGTGGGGCGATTCTCTACGCACGGATCGATCTCGTCCAGCGCGCTCACAAAGTTCTCGCAGCTCTGTGGGTTATGGCAGGCATCAATCAGCTTGAGCGGATTGGTTCCCAGCACGTCAAAACGGCCCGGCGTGGGACAGCCCATAAGCGAAGCGTCGAGTGCATCGTGATCGAGCTCGCGACCCAAATACCCCTCGCAAAGCATAATCGCGCACGCAGCATTCTGCGGCTGATACGCCGGCTTGACCATGCTCGACGTATAAATCGCGTGCGGCGTGGTGCAGCTGAACTCTACCGTATCGCCCACATGCGCCGGCACCTTGGTCGTGGAGTGGCTCACCACGAGCGGCACCACGCCGCACTCACGACAACGGGCATCCATCACGCGCTGAACGCTCGACTCGTGCGTGCCCTCGCCCAGCACAACCAAGCGTCCGGGCTTAATAACCGCAGCCTTCTCCCCCGCAATGGCTTCGAGCGTGACGCCCAGGATGCGCGTGTGGTCAAGGCCGATACCCGTAATGGCAACAGCGACGGGATCGGTCGCACTCGTGGCGTCCCAACGGCCGCCCATGCCAACCTCGAGCACGGCAACGTCCACTGCAGCCTCGGCAAACATCACCAGTGCGGCAGCCGTCAGCAAGTCAAACGGCGTAATGGTGTACGCGCGCTCCCCCACCGCCACACGACGGGCATTCACGCGATGCCCCGCCTCGACGGCGGCAGAAACGCCACGGGCAAACGCCTCATCGCTCACGACGCGCCCATCGACCTCCATGCGCTCGGGATAGCGCACCAACTGCGGAGACGTATACAGTGCGGTCTTCAACCCCTCACCGCGAAGGATGGCAGCCGAAAAACGCGTGGTCGAAGTCTTGCCATTGGTACCGGCAACCTGAATGCAATCGAAATACTCATCCGGACGTCCCAGCTCATCAAGCATATCGACAACCGTCTCAAGCAGAGGCCCAGCATCCCCAGAAATCCGTCCCGTATCAGCAGCAAGCCCCACAGCCTCACCAAACGAAAGCAAATCAAACTCAAAAGGAACGGTATACAAGCCAGAACGCTTAGGCATTTTCAGAACCGCCATTCATAGAAAAATAAAACAGTATAGGTTGAGGATAGTCAGCGAAAACGCCTCTGATGAGCCAAGGTGCCGTGAAACAAGGGCGCATAGGGCTTATGCCCATGCGCCCGAAGTTGAACGGCAGATTGGCCATCAGAGGCGTTTGCAGCGTCGAGTCAGCCGCCGTTCGTTAGAACGGCGGAATAGGTGTCCGCAGCGGAGAGCAAAGCATCGGGACGCGCCCCCAAGTAAACCTTACGAGAAGTCAGCAACCTGAGCAGTCAGCGCCGCCAGGATCTCCTTGAGCTCAGCTGCACGGTCCCTCTTCTTCTGGACCACCGCGGGAGCGGCCTTAGCCACAAAGCCCTCGTTGGCAAGCGTCTTCTCGCAGCCGGCGAGCTCCTTCTGGGCCGCGGCGATCTCCTTCTCCAGGCGCGCCTTCTCGGCCGAAAGGTCGACCTTGCCCTCGAGCACCACAAAGACCTCGACGCCGCTATCGACCACGGCGATGCTCGCGGCCGGCTTCTCAACGTCGGTGCCCATGACCAGCGATGCGGTGTTGGCCAGCGGCTCAATCGTGGATCGCAGGCTCTCGAGCTTCTCGATGTCCTCGGCACCGGCGCGCACGACCACGTCGAGCTCGGCCTTGGGGCTCAAGCGATAGCGCGAACGGGTGGCGCGGGCGGCAGACACGACGGTGCGGCACAGCTCAAACGCGCGCTCGGCGTCCTCGTCGACGTACTTGACGTAGTCGGCGGGCTCAGGCCACTTGGCGATCATGAGCGCCTCGGCGCGGTCCACGTTGCCCTCGGCGTCCAGGTCGAGCACGCTTGCCGGCATGTTGTCCCAGATCTCCTCGGTGACAAACGGCATAAGCGGGTGCATCAGGCGAATGGAGGTGTCGAGCACAAAGATCAGGTTGCGCTGAGCCTGCAGACGGCCCTCGCCCTTCAGGCGGGCCTTGGTGACCTCGACGTACCAGTCGCAGACCTCGTTCCAGAAGAACTGCTGCACGCCGCGGGCCATGTCGCCAAAGGTGTAGTTCTCGATGCCCTCGGTGACCATCTTCACGGCCTTGGCCAGGCGGCTGAACATCCAGGCGTCGGCCGGCGTCTCCACGACAGGCTCGCCGGGCGTGTAGCCCTCCATGTTCATGAGCAGGAAGCGGCTGGCGTTCCAGATCTTGGTCACAAAGCTCTTGGCCTGGTCGGTACGCGGGCTGTCAATGAGCTTCTTGGTCTTCTTGTCGATGTTCGCGTCGAACTTGACGTCCTGGTTGTTGGTGCACAGCGTCAGCAGGTTGAAGCGCATGGCGTCGGCGCCGTACATTCCGATGAGGTCCATGGGGTCAACGCCGTTGCCCTTGGACTTGGACATGCGGCTGCCGTCCTTGGCCAGGATCGTCGGGTAGATGACGACGTCCTTAAACGGCACCTCGTCCAGGAAGTACAGCGAGCTCATGACCATGCGGGCGACCCACAGCGCGATGATGTCGCGCGCGGTGACCAGCGCCGTTGTGGGGTGATGCCCCTCGAGCAGCTCCGGCTTTTGCGGCCAGCCCTGCGTGGCGAAAGTCCACAGTTGCGAGCTGAACCAGGTGTCCAGCACGTTTTCGTCCTGATGCACGTGATGGCCGCCGCACTTGGGGCACACGTCGGTGTCCTCGGTCAGGGCATCCTCCCAGCCACAATCCTCGCAGTAGAACACGGGGATGCGGTGGCCCCACCACAGCTGGCGGCTGATGCACCAGTCCTTGAGGTTCTCCATCCAGGTGGTGTAGGTCTGCGTCCAACGCGCGGGATGGAAGGTGACCTTGCCGGAGTTGACGGCGTCGAGCGCCGGCCCCTTGAGCTTGTCGACGGCCACAAACCACTGCTCGGACAGCCACGGCTCCAGCGCGGAGTCGCAACGGTAGCAGTGCATGACGGAGTGATCGAGGTCCTCGACGTGATCGAGCAGGTCGTGCTCCTCGAACCACTTGATGACGGCCTCGCGGCACTCGTCGCGGTTCATTCCGGTGAACTCGCCGTAGCCCTCGACGACCACTGCGTGCTCGTCGAAGATGTTGATCTGCGGCAGATCGTGAGCCTGACCCATGGCGTAGTCGTTGGGGTCGTGTGCCGGGGTGACTTTGACAAAGCCGGAACCGAAGTTGGCGTCGACATGCCAATCCTCAAAGATGGGGATCTCGCGGTCGACGATGGGGAGCTTAACGGTCTTGCCCACGAAGGCGGCCTTCTCGGGGTCCTTCGGGGAGACGGCGACGCCCGTGTCGCCGAGCATGGTCTCGGGGCGCGTGGTGGCGACGACGATGTAGTCCTGGCCGTTGACTGGCTCGGTCAGCGGGTAGCGCAGGTGCCACAGGTGGCCCTTCTCGTCCTTGTACTCGGCCTCGTCGTCCGAGATGGCGGTGGTGCAGTTGGGGCACCAGTTGACGATGCGCTTGCCGCGATAGATCAGGCCGTCATGGTACCAGTCGCAGAAGACCTTGCGCACGGCCTGGGCATAGTCCTCGTCCATGGTGAAGCGCTCGTTGTCGAAGTCGACAGAGCAGCCCATGCGCTTGATCTGCTCGACGATGATGCCGCCGTACTCGTGGGTCCAGTCCCAGCAGGCGTCGACAAACTTGTCGCGACCAATCTCCAGGCGGCTAATGCCCTCGCTCTTGAGCTTCTTGTCGACCTTGGTCTGCGTAGCGATACCGGCATGGTCGGTGCCGAGCACCCAGCGCGTGGACTTGCCACGCATGCGGGCCATACGGACGATAGCGTCCTGGATGGAGTCGTCGGTGGCGTGACCCATGTGGAGCTTACCGGTCACATTGGGAGGCGGAATGGTGACGGTGCAGTCGCCCACACCGGCGCGGCGCTTGTAGTAGCCGCCGTCAAGCCACTTTTGCAGGATCGCCGGCTCGTTGGTCGACGGATCGTAGTTCTTGGGCATTTCTTCCATATATCTCTCCCTGTCCCGCCGGGGAGGAATGTAGGCCCGATTTTCGCTCGGTCAAGTCCTGGGCTCGCTCGAAGACCACATTAAGTGGTCTTCGGCTCGTGCGGAATCTACGAAAATCGGGCCTACATTCCTCCCCTTAGGTATCGATTACTTCAGTCTGAATGACTTCGCTGAGGCTTAAACAAACACACAGAATAACACAGGTAGTTGGGGTTATTGCGCATATATAAAATAGCCTCCGACCGCGGGTGGTCGGAGGCTATTTGCAAACACGTTTTAGGCAGGTCTAGCCGTAGATACGCTGGGGCTGTTCTTCGCCCTTTACGGCGGCTTCGGTTACGACGACCTTGGAAACGCCCTCCTCGCTGGGGAGGTCGAACATCGTCTGCTGCAGCACGTCCTCGCAGATGGCGCGCAGGCCGCGGGCGCCGGTCTTGCGGGCAAGCGCCATGCGGGCAATCTCGTGCAGGGCGGCGTCCTCAAACTCAAGATCGACGTCCTCGAGCTGGAACATCTTGCGGTACTGGCGCACCACGGCGTTCTTGGGCTCGGTCAGGATTGACACCAGGTCGTCCTCGTCGAGCGCCTGCGTCTGGGTGACGACGGGCGTACGACCCACGAACTCGGGGATCATGCCAAAGGCGTTGAGGTCCTGCGGGAGCACCTGACGCAGCAGGTCGTTCTCGTCGACCGAAGTGGGGCCAGCGATCTCGGAGTTAAAGCCCACGCCCTTGTTGCCCACGCGATCGGCGATGATCTTATCCAGACCCACAAAGGCACCGCCGCAGATGAACAGGATGTTGGTCGTGTCGATCTGCAGCAGCTCCTGCTGGGGATGCTTGCGGCCGCCGGTGGGCGGAACGCTGGCAACCGTGCCCTCAAGAATCTTAAGCAGTGCCTGCTGGACGCCCTCGCCCGAAACATCACGGGTGATGGAGAGGTTCTCGGCCTTGCGGGCAATCTTATCGATCTCGTCCACGTAGATAATGCCAACCTGCGCGCGCTCAATATCGCCATCGGCGGCGTTGATGAGCTTGAGCAGGATATTCTCCACGTCCTCGCCCACGTAACCGGCCTCGGTGAGCGCGGTGGCGTCGGCGATGGCAAACGGCACCTCGAGGATGCGCGCGAGCGTCTGGGCCAGCAGGGTCTTACCGGTACCGGTGGGGCCAAGCAGCAAAATGTTGGACTTGGCGAGTTCCACCTCGTCCATGTCATCGTCAAACTGGGCGCCCATGCCCGATGCCTCGTCAAGGGCGGACACCGCAGCACCGCCCTCGATCACGCGACGGTAGTGGTTGTACACGGCCACCGACATGGCGCGCTTGGCGTCCTCCTGCCCCATAACATAGGCCGAAAGCTCGTCATAGATCTCGTGCGGTGTCGGCACGTGCGTAATCACCTGACGGTCGTCCTCAAGCTCAAAGCCCTCCGTCTCGGGGTCAACGGCGGGCTGAGACGCAGCCTGGCCGTGGTCGTTGAGGAAACCCGGGAGATTGCCGTTGCGGGCGGCGTCCATAAAGTCCGAAGCCAGCGACTCCTCAAGGATCTCGGAGCAGGCGGCGACGCACTCGTCACAGATAAAGATGTTGGTCGGACCCTTAACAAGGCGGCGAACCTGTCCCTGCTCTTTTCCGCAGAAGGAGCAGCGGATGGGGTTGCCGTTCTCGTCAAAGTTGTCCTGCATGTTACCTGCCATCCTAGGCGTCCTTCGCGGCGAGGTCGCGCGAGGTGACGATACGATCGATCAGGCCGTAGTCGAGGGCCTCGGCAGCGGTCAGGTAGTTGTCGCGCTCGGTATCGGCCTGGACCTTCTCGATGGGCTGGCCCGAAGCGTCGGACAGGATCTGGTTGAGCTCGCGGCGGGTCTTCTTGATCTCCTCGGCCACAATCTCGATCTCGGTCTGCTGGCCCTGGGCACCGCCGCTGGGCTGGTGAATCATGACCTTGGAGTGCGGCAGGCAGAAGCGCTTGCCCTTGGCGCCGGCCGAAAGCAGCACGGCGGCCATGGACGCGGCCATGCCCACGCAGATGGTGGAGACCTGCGGCTTAATGAAGTTCATGGTGTCCAGAATCGCCAGACCGGAGTAGACCTCGCCGCCGGGCGAATTGATGTAGAGCGAGATATCCTTCTCGGCATCCTGGCTCTCAAGATGCAGCAGCTGGGCAACGACCAGGTTGGCGCTGACGGAGTTGATCTCCTCGCCCAAGAAGATGATGCGGTCGTTGAGCAGGCGCGAATAGATATCGTAGCTGCGCTCGCCGCGCGGCGTCTGCTCGATAACGTATGGCACGAGGGCGGAATCGAACTTAGCGATCATACGCATCTCCATTTCTCTTACGGACCAATAGTGGTTCTAGACAAACGTACGGTGCCCGCATGCTATGCATTGGCTGGCACCGTACGAAGCAACCGGATAACCGGCTTATAACTTTACCCCATCACGGGCGCATCCATGCGCTCGCGGAAAAGGTGGCGAGAATTACTCGGCGTCCTTGGCGGTCTCGTCGACCTCGGTCACCTTGGCGTTCTCGACCAGGTGGTCGACGGCCTTGGAGCGACGGATGGACTCGCGGACGGCAGGCATGCGGCCATCGGCGATGAACTCTGCCTTGGAAGCCTCGACGTCCTTGACGCCAGCCTTCTCGAACTCGGCGTTGATGTCATCCTCGGTTACCTCGATCTTGAGCTCACGGGCGAGGGCGTCGAGAGCCAGGGACTCACGGGCGACGTCGTTGGCCTGCTTGTGCAGGTCGCCGATGAACTGCTCCATGGTCAGACCGGAAGCGGGCAGCCAGGTGTCGAGCGTCATGCCGCGAGCAGCGAGGTTGGACAGGAAGTTCTGACCAAGCTCCTCAAAGACGGACTGCTCGTAGTCGGCGTCCATCTCGTCAAGCTGCAGGCGCTCAGCGAGAGCGGAGACGCAACGGTTCTCCTTCTCGGCCGGCAGGCGGGAAGCCTTGTCCTGCTCGATCTCGATCTTGATGGCGTCGCGCATAGCGTCGATGCTGTCGAAGCCAAAGTCGGACTTGACGAGCTCGTCGGTGAGCTCGGGGGTGTTGCGGACCTTGATGCCCTTGACGGTGACCTCGACGGTGTGGGTCTCGGCCTCCTCGCCCTCCTCGACCTCGTCGGTCCAGGTGACGGTCTTGACGTCGTCAACGTTGGCGCCGATCAGGGCCTCGTTGAACTCCTTGGGGTTGCTGTCGCTACCGGCGATGAGCATGCGGCCCTCGGCAGCGAAGTTGTCGGCGTTCTCGACGGCCTTGAGGTCGACGGTAACGTAGTCCTCGGCCTCGACGGCGCGACCCTCGACGTCCTCGAAGGTGGCACGGTAGTTGAGGAGCATCTCGACCTGGTTGTTGATCTCGGAATCGGTGACCTCTGCAGGCGGCATCTCGATCTCGACAGCGTCGAAGGAGGAGAGCTCGGCAGCAGGACGCAGGGAGAACTCGACGGTGTAGGTGTAGTCCTCGTGATCCTTGGCGAGGTCGAGCTCCTTGTAGTCACCGTTCTTGGTGGGGACGATGTCCAGCTCGTTGAGGACGACGGGCTCGTTGGCGGCAATCAGGTCGTTGGTGGCCTGAGCGAGGGTAGCCTCGGCGCCAAGAGCAGAGTCGATGACCGGACGGGGGGCCTTGCCGGCACGGAAGCCCGGGAAGCGGTACTTCTTGGCGGTGTCCTTGTAGGCCTTCTTGATCGCGGCGTCGACGTCGGCGGCCGGGATGGTGACCGTAGCGGTGAGCTTGGCGTCCTTGACGTCAGAAGCGGTGATGTTCAACACGTTCCTCCTCATACTGCCCAGCTTATCTGAGGTGCTGGTACCTTTATGCAACAAAGAGTCGCGACGGCGAGAGCCGACGCAGGTGCGTTGGTGCGGGCGAAAGGACTCGAACCTTCACGGGAATCCCACCAGAACCTAAATCTGGCGCGTCTACCAATTCCGCCACGCCCGCATGAGCGCACAGACTAGGAATGATAGCAGATACGAACGACAAGCGCACGCACACCTTTTACAGGCTCACGACCTCACCACGAGTGCAAGCCAACAGAGGCGGCTGCCACCCTCCCCTCTATGAGTTGCGGTGAAATAGTTCCTGTTTGGGGCTCCAGTCCTCCAAAACAGGAACTATTCCACCGCAACTCATCAAGGAAGCCAGGCAACACGGCCACAAGAATCCTGCACCGGAAAGCGTGTCCCGGTTTGGAGCCTCGGAATGGGACGCAATTTCCGCTATAGCCATCAACCGGAAACTGCAACCCATTTTGAGCCCCTATTCCGGGATGCACTTTCCGCCAAGGGCCTCAACCGGAAACTGCAGCCCACAATTCGGTCGAAAAGTGGGCTGCAGTTTCCCCGGGCTTGCCAGAGGACGACGGTTCCTCGCTTACTCCCCCAGCAGTGCCTTCTCGGGCGTGATCGGCAGCGAGCGGACCTGGTGGCCGGTGGCGTGTGCGACGGCCGAGGCCACGGCGGCGAGCGGCGTGTTAATGACGACCTCGCCGATCGACTTGGCACCAAACGGACCCGTCGGCTCGTAGCTCGGCTCAAAGGCCACGCGAATGCTGCCGATATCCAGGCGCGTGGGCAGCTTGTAGCTCATAAAGTTGCCGGTGCGCAGGCGGCCACGATCGTCATGCTCAACAATCTCATAGAGCGCATGGCCAATGCCCTGGGCAATGCCGCCCTCGGCCTGGACGCGTGCGAGCGCCTCGTTGATCACGGTACCGCAGTCGACGGCAGCCGCGTAATCCACCACAGTCACCTTGCCGGTGGCCTTGTCGACCTCGACCTCGGCAATACCGGCCATAAACGGCGGAGGCGAAACAGGCAGGCATGCAGAAGCGTGCGAGGTCAGCGCGTCGCCGCCTGCGATGTTTTTGACGCACAAGTTGGCAAAGTCGCGCAGCGTGAGGTAGCGGTTCTGCTCGCGCGCGGCGCGCTCGTCGGACAGGCGCACGTACTGGCCATCAAAGACCACATCAGCGGCGTCAACGTCCCACATCTGGGCGGCCTTGGCGCGAATCTTGTCGCGCAGCTCGGTCGCGGCGTTCTTAGCGGCAAGGCCCGTCACGTACGTACCCGAGCTCGCGTACGAACCGGCGTCGAACGGCGACACATCGGTGTCCACGCCGCGCACCACGATCTGCGAGCTCTCCACGCCCAGCTCCTCGGCGGCAATCTGCGCCAGGATCGTGTCGACGCCCATGCCGTTATCGGTAGCACCGGTGCCGATGGTAATGAAGCCGTCCTCTTCCAGGCGCATGTCGATGCCGGCGATGTCCACGTTGGAGATACCCGAGCCCTGCATGGTGAGCGCGCAGCCCAGAGCGCGCACGCGGTCGCCCAGGTCCACGGCCAGTGGCTTGTCGCGCCAGCCGATCATGTCCATCGCGCGCAGCAGGCAGCGGTCGAGAGCGCAGGCGTTGAGCTTCTCGTTGTAGTACTGCGGCATGATCTCGCCCTCGTGCACCATGTTCTTAAGGCGCAGGTCGGCGGGGTCCATGTGCAGCATGTCGGCGAGCTCGTTGACGGCGCTCTCCACGGCAAACTGGCCCTGGGTGGCGCCGTAGCCGCGATACGCGCCGCCGCGGTTGGTATTGGTGTAGACGGCGTCCCAGCTAAAGCGGCTCGCCTTCACGTGGTTGTAGATAGGCAGGCTCTTGTGGCCCGAAAGGCCGATCGTCGTGGTGGCATGCTCACCATACGCGCCGGCGTTGGACAGCGTATGCAGGTCGATGGCCATGATGGTGCCGTCGTTCATGGCGCCCAGCTTAACGGTCATCTGCATCTGGTGGCGCGAGTTGCCCGCGGTGATGGTCTCCTCGCGGGTGTAGCAGCAGTAGCTCGGACGGCCGGTCTGCTGGGTCACGAATGCCACGAAGATCTCGCAGCAGCCCGTCTGCTTGGAGCCAAAGCCGCCGCCGATGCGCGGCTTAATGACCTGCACCTGCGATTGCGGAATGTCGAGCGACTGCGCGACCATGCGGCGCACGTGGAAGGGCACCTGCGTAGAGGTGGTCACCGAGATGCGCCCGAACGCGTCGGTCGTCGCGAAGGCGCGGAAGGTCTCCATGGGCGCAGTCTGCGTGGCCTGGCTGGTGTAGGTGCGCTCAAAGACGATGTCGCTCTGGGCGAAAGCCTCGACCAGATCGCTATAATCGCTGGTACCGCTGCAGACCAGGTTGCGCGAAACATCGCCGCCCTGCGGGAACATAAATGTCACGTCGCCCTCGGGATGGACCACGATGTCGTTATCGAGCGCCTGGGTAAAGTCGAGCAGCGGCTCAAGCACCTCGTAGTCGACCTTGATGAGCTTGAGTGCCTTGTCGGCGGCCTCCTCGGTCTCGGCGGCGACGATCGCCACCTCCTCGTTTTGGTAGCGCACCAGATTCTCGAGAATCAGGCGGTCGTAGGGACTCGGCTGCGGATAGCTCTGGCCGGCGATGGTAAAGCGGCGCTTGGGCACGTCCTCGTAGGTGTAGACGCCCACCACGCCGGGCACCTTCAGGGCGCGCGACGTATCGATGGAGCGGATCTTGGCGCGCGCATATGGGCTGCGCTTGAGCTTGACGATCAGGGCGCCGGCGGGCACCAGATCGCCCGTGTAGACGGGACGACCCTCGAGCAGCGCATTCGAGTCCTTCTTGGGCTGCTTATGTGTAATCTGCTTGTACGCGACACCGTCGGAGCTGGTGTTATTGACCGGCAGCTCGGGCATCTCGAAGCCCACCTGCACGCCGGACTCGTTGAGGAAGCGCACGATGGCGCGCAGCTGGCTCTCGTAGCCGCTGCAGCGGCAGAGGTTGCCGGCGAGCTGGCGCGAGAGCTCCTCGCGCGTGGCGACGAGGCTCGGGTCCTCCTTGGCGGCGCGGGCGAGCGCCAGCACGTTCATGATAAGGCCGGGGGCGCAAAAACCGCACTGCTCGGCGCCTTCGGCAGCCATTGCGCGGGCGAGTGCCTCGGACTCGGCCTTGAGGCCCTCGAGCGTGGTAACGGAGCGGCCCTCGACGCGCGCGGCGGGAACCGAGCAGCTCAGCACCGGGTCGCCGTCAAGCCACACCGTGCATAGACCGCAGTTGGTGGTTTCGCAGGCGCAGCGCACCGACGCGCAACCCTGCTCGCGCAGCAGCGCAAAGAGCATGGTGTCGGGGGCGATCTGAACCTTGACCTTGCGGCCGTTGAGCGTAAAGGAAAGATCGATGAGTTTGGCAGCCATTAGCGCACCTCGCTAGAATCGACGCCGGGCACGCGGCGGCAGGAATACTCGTCCGTGGCAAACTTAGGCACTTGCACGGTCTCGAGCTCGCGGGCAAGCGCGGCCGTAAGCTCGATGCCGGCGGCGCGGCGCACGGCCTGAATCGCCAGCGGGGCCGAGATGCGACGGCGGTAGTCGGCCGAGCCCCACAGGTTGGTACCGTAGCTCAGCGCGCGTACGGACGCGGCCAGGGCGCGCAGCTCGTCCTCGGAAGGCTGCTCGGCGGTAAGGCCACATGCCTCGCCCTGCAGCAGGGTCGCGCGCAGCGGACGGGCACCCACGGTGACGTGCCAGGAGTTGTCCCACCAAGCAGCGGTGACGTTGAGCGAGGGGAAGTCGGTCGCGGCCTTGCGCACGGCCTCATAGCTGGCACGGTAATCGTGCTTAACGACCACCACGTGCTCGATCACGTCACGCACGTAGCCCATCCGCACGAACTCGGCGAGCGGCACGCGGCCGGCACCCGTCAGTTCAACATACGAATCGAGCGCCAAAAAGGCCGAGAGCACGTCCGAGAAGCCAAAGCGGCCGTAGATGCTGCCGCCCACCGTGGCGGTATTGCGCAGCTGCACGCCCACGATATCGTGGACGGCGAACTCAAAGACATTGTTGACAAGCGCGTTGAGCTCGGCATGGCGCTCGAGCTGGCGCAGGGTACACATGGCGCCGATGCGAAACTCGGTCTCGGTCTCCTCGATCTGATCGAGCCCGCAGGCCGAAAGGTCAATCGCCGTCGCCACGCGCCGCGAACCCAGGCGCATCCAGATGCCGCCGCCCACAATCTTATTGTTGCGGTTCTTCTGCAAGAGCTCATAGGCTTCGGCCGCGCTTCCAACACGGACGTAGGTACCGAACTTGAGCACGTTCTCCCCCATCTCTTCACTTGTCCAGTACTTTTAAGTGTACCAAACGAGGGGCCGCACACCGTTTTAGGACAAAATCCACCCACCCATCCATAACTTGCGGTGATATACGGACTGATTAGCCGTTCTGGAACGCAAAACAGTCCGTATATCACCGCAAGTTATGAGGAGTCCTCCGGGATAGAAAAGGCTCCCAGCCGGAATGGCTGGGAGCCTTATCACATGCTATGTCGAGCGAAGATTTAGCAGACGCCCTGGGCGAGCATGGCGTCGGCGACCTTCAGGAAGCCGGCGATGTTGGCGCCCATAACGAAGTTGCCTTCCTGGCCATACTCCTTGGCGGTGTCGTCCACGTTGTGGAACATGCCGCGCATGAGCTGCTCGAGCTTGCCGTCGACCTCCTCGAAGGTCCAGGACAGGTGCTCGGCATTCTGGCTCATCTCCAGGCCAGACACGAGCACGCCGCCGGCGTTGGCAGCCTTACCAGGCATAAAGGCAACGCCGTTCTCCTGGAAGTAGGTCGTGGCCTCGATGGTCGTGGGCATGTTCGCGCCCTCGCCGACCACCTTGCAGCCGTTGGCGACGAGCGCCTGGGCGTCCTCGAGCAGCAGCGTGTTCTCGCGAGCGCAGGGCAGCGCGATGTCGCAGGGCAGCTGCCACACGCCGCGGCCGTCGCCCTCGTGCCACACGGCGTTGGGTTTCTCGTCAACGTACATAGCAAGCGTAACGCCCTTGTCGTGGCCGGAGCGCTTCTTGTTGTAGACGTGCTCGAGCACGGTGTAGTCGATGCCGTCGGGATCCTCGACCCAGCCGTGGGTATCGGAGCAGGCGAGCACCTTGCCGCCGAGCTGGGAGACCTTCTGGACCGCGTAGATGGCGACGTTGCCGGAGCCATGAACGACGACGTTCTTGCCCTCAAAGGAGTCGCCGCGGCTCTTGAGGTACTCGTCCACAAAGTAGGCCAGACCGTAGCCGGTGGCCTCGGTACGGGCGAGCGAGCCGCCAAAGGAGAGGCCCTTGCCGGTGAGGACGCCGGTCCACTCGTTGGTCAGGCGCTTGTACTGACCGAACAGGTAGGCAACCTCGCGGCCGCCAACGCCCAGGTCGCCGGCGGGAACGTCGGTGTTGGGGCCGATGTGGCGATAGAGCTCGGTCATGAAGGACTGGCAGAAGTGCATGATCTCGTTGTTGGACTTGCCCTTGGGGTCAAAGTCGGAGCCGCCCTTGCCGCCGCCCATAGGAAGGGTGGTCAGGCTGTTCTTGAGGATCTGCTCCAGACCCAGGAACTTGAGCATACCCAGGGTGACCGTCGGGTTAAAGCGCAGGCCGCCCTTGTAGGGTCCAATGGCAGAGTTGAACTCGACACGATAGCCGCGGTTGACCTGAACCTTGCCCTGGTCGTCGACCCAGGGAACACGGAACATAACGATGCGCTCGGGCTCGACGAGGCGCTCAAGCAGGGCGGCCTCCTCGTACTCGGGGTGGGCGTCGAGCGCCGGCTGGATCGTGCCGAGGATCTCGGTCGCGGCCTGGATGAACTCAGGCTGCTCGGGATAGCGGGCCTTGAGCTCTTCGAGAACTTTCTGCGTGTAGCTCATGCTTCCTCCAATGATGGGAAACGAAAAATGTTGGTCGCGGCACCCTATGTGCCGCGAACTTTATCGAGTATGGATAATATCGCACTGTTGCGGCAAAGTTACGAATAAGGCCGCGGGCGGATGTTTCATTTTGATTACGGTGCAGGTAAAGGCGTTTTTGAGTGCCTGACGTGCGAAACCTGTGTTTCAAACCTGTTTCGTCAACGTGTTCCAAACCACCACATTGGGGACAGGCACCTTTGTCGTGGTGCGGTGGTGGTTAGAGGACGAGCTGATGGTAGTCGGCAGGGGTTATGCGGCCTTCGGTGGCGGCGCGGAAGGCGGCGAGGGCATCGCCCGAGAACGGCATGGTCCAACACAGTCCGCAGCCGGCGGTGATGGAGCCGGGCAGTGGCATGATGCGCCCGGGCACACCGGCATCCAGGCACAGCTGTTCGCATTCCATCACATCGAAGGTGCTGTCAAACGACACGATGATCTTGCGCTCATGTTCGAGGGCATCACCGGACGGGCCTTCACGGTGCGACTCGCGATACGCAGCCGCCGCTGCCTCTTCCTCGGCCGTATGTCCACAGCCGCCACAGCCGCAGGTGCAAGGCTCGGACCCATCGCAAGTGCAAGGTTCCCCGGTATCGGGGCAAATATCGTGAGACATGGCAACTCCAATCGTCTAGGCGAGCAACTCGGCCGCCGCAAACTCCTCGGGCGTATTGACGTTCTCGAAGCAGAGCGTCGAGCCCGCGGCCTTAACGATCTGCGGCTCTTCCATATAACCGGCCTGAACGCGATTGATCAGGCAGCGAATGCGCTGTCGGTCGCAGGAGAGCAGCTCTTGGGCAACTGGCGCACATGCGTCACGGCGCCAGACGGCGCAAAGCGGCTCAATGCCACGCTCCTCGTGCGGCACGCACGCATCGAGCGCCTCGGCCTCAACACGATCGGCAAGCGCACCGATGAGTTCCGGCGAGACAAACGGCATATCGCAGGCGACGATCGCCACGAGCGGCAATCGAGCCGCGGCCAGCGAGCTCGCGATGCCGCGCATGGCGCCCGCCGACCCTTCAAGGTCGGCCACCACACGCGGCACCAGGCCGCCAAACGTGCGCTCCTCAAGGTAGGCAAGCTCGCTGGGACGCGACGTCGTCACAACCAACTCACCGGCAACTGGCGCCAACCGACCCAGCACGCGCTCGATGAGCGGCTCGCCGCAAAACGCCATGCGCGCCTTATCGCAGCCCATGCGCGAGGACAGCCCGCCCGCCTGGACGACACAAGAAAGATCGGTACGTCTTACGGTAGTCATACGGCAAAACACCTCCATCGGCATGCTCGAAACCCGGTGCACGATGCTAACTACAGCCGCCGAAATAGCGGCGCTACGAAAAACTCGTGCAAATACAAAACAGCGCCTTTGCGGCACGCAGCAAGACCGCGAGCACAAAAGCGCTGGTAGCGTGTGGCGGGAACGTATGTGAATCGAACACATCCAAGACGTTTTGCACGCCTCGCAACGGTTTTGAGGACCGCGGAGCCCACCGGAGCCCATCCGTTCCCAAGTGCGGTGGTATTTTACCAAACCGAGCAGGCCCCATCCCAAAAAGACGAGCAAGAAGTTGCGGTGGAATAGTTCCTGTATTTGCTGCCAAAGCCTCCAAATAGGAACTATTTCACCGCAACTGAGGAGGTGGGGCGGGGTGGCCGATCTAGCGCAGGGAGCGCAGGCCGCCGGCATCCTTGTCGAGCACCGTAAAGCGCACGGCATCCAGGTGCTCCAAGATGCTGATGGCACGTTTGCGCGACACACCCAGCGCCTCGCGCAGCACGCTCGTGGTGGCAGCGCCGCCGGCTGCATCAATGGCGGCGGCGACGAGCTCACGCGCATGGGCCTCGGCGGCGCCAGACAGGGCAACGTCGCGCTCGACCTTAACGATCGAGCGGTTGAGCGAAAGCTCGCGCAGGGCACGCGTCATGGTGTCGCGATCGAGCTGCAGCTGCTCGCCCACCTCGGGCAAAGTCGGTGCATCGAGGCCGGCTTCGTCCAGCAAGGCAACGATACGTTCGCAGGCCTCGCGCACCACACGCGCCGCGGCGGCAGCGGAGTGCGGGTCGAACACCTCGGCGCCCTCGGAGGCACACACGCCACGCGAGCAGCCCTCGGCAATCAGAGCCGCGGCAACGCCATCATCAGCGGCAGGCCACGCAGCATGGGCAACGGCGCCGGGCGTAAAGCCCGTCTCCTTGGGAGACGCCGTATGCATGGCTGACAGGGTCGCCGCCAGCGCATCCATCGCGGCGTCGAGCACCATGGCGTCCGCCAAGAGGTCCGCATCACCCGCGTCAAGCTTGCGAGCAGAGCCCTGCAACACCAACCCGCGCAGTGCGGCATCGACCTCGCCGACACCAAGATCCAAAGCCCCGGCAACATCAACCGCCGTAACCGGCAGCATCTGCAGCGCCAGCCAAGCACCCACACCGCCCGCGATATCGCCGGACTCGAGCGCCGCAAACAGTGCGCACTCGCCGGCAGAAAGTTCGCGCGAGCGACGGCAGCGCGAAAGCAGTACGCGCCCGCCGCCAATGAGCATAACGGGCGAATACGACAGCACCACGGCATGGTCTCCGGCTCGCAGCGGCAGCGGCTCCTCCAAGCGCACCTGTACGGTACGGGTCTCGCCCACCGCCATGGGGGCCTCGCCCTCCATGAGCATGATGCGACCGACGACCTCGGCCGTGCCGGCCATCACATGCACGCGCGCGCCCGACTCGAGCACGCGCGGCTTGGCGCCCTCGCGGCCCAGGTAGGTGAACGTCATCATAAAGCGCAACGTCTGACCAAAGCGGTCCGCCACGCCGAGCATCTCACCGCGATCGAGCGCGGCAACACCATCGCCCACCAGGTTGAGTGCCACGCGCTGTCCGGGCAGTGCTCGCGGCGTATCGCCATGCACCTGAATCCCGCGCACGCGACAGACCGTACGCGACGGCAAAGCCATCAGCTCGTCGCCCACCGCAACCGGCGCATCGTGCAGCGTTCCCGTTACGACAGTGCCGACGCCCTTAATCGTAAAGCAGCGGTCAATCGGCAGGCGCGGCGCGGCATCGGCGCGCTCGGCACGGTCGCGGCAGGCATCCCAGCAGGCACTTACCTGCTCGTCGAGCACCGCAAGCAGCCCGTCGATCCCCTCGCCCGTCTTAGACGACACGGGCACAATCGGCGCGCCCGCAAACACGGTACCCGACAAAAAGTCATCGACATCGAGCTCGGCAAGCTCGGTCATCTCGGCATCGGCCAGGTCACACATCGTCAGCGCCACCACCATATGCGTGACGCCCAGCAGCTCCAGCACGTGCACGTGCTCGCGGGTCTGCGGCATCACGCCCTCAACGGCAGAGACCACCAGCACGGCAACGTCGATGCCTGTCGCACCCTGCACCATGGCGCGCAGGTAATGAGCATGCCCCGGCACGTCGACCAGGCCAACGATCTTGCCACTCGGCAGCGCCAACTCGCCAAAACCCAACTCCACGGTCATGCCGCGACGACGCTCGACCTCCAGGCGGTCGGGATTCTTGCCGGTCAACGCCTCGATCAGTGCCGACTTACCGTGGTCGACGTGGCCCGCCGTGCCAACGATAACGGGACACTCCACCAGCGCTTGAACCTCACTCATCGAGCAATCGCCTTCTTAACGCATGCGACGAGCGTCGATGCCGCTGTCTCGATATCGCAGTCGCCCACAAGCGTACGGACGTCAAACAAAATGCGATCGTGCGAAGTTCGCGTGACGACCGGCGTGTCGAAGTCCTGGACAAGCGAGCGCTTGAGCGCGTCGACGGACAGGCGCCCGTCGACCGGGCAGACGGCCACGCACATGGTAGGCAGCTCCACGGTAGGCAGCGAGCCGCCACCGGGGGTCGACGATTCCTCGACGATCTCCACCTGAACGGCGCACGGGCAACCGGCCTTATCGAGCCCGGCGACCATACGATCGCGCAACTTACGTGCGCGACGCTCCAGATGAGCCTGCGGAAGCGTGAGCATGTTGAGCACCGGCACCTCGCGATGGGCAACATCAGCGCCGTCCATGTAGATACGCAGCGTGGCCTCGAGCGCCGACAGAGCCAGTTTGCCCGGGCGCAGGGCGCGCATAAGAGGATGTGACCCACAGGCCTGGACCAGGTCACGACGGCCCATGATAATGCCCGCCTGTGCGGCACCGAGCAGTTTATCGCCCGAGCACGACACCAGATCGAGCCCTGCCGAAACCGAAGCCGGCGTGGTTTCTTCGCCGCCGCGCACCAAGATGTCGTCGGGCAACAGCGCGCCCGAGCCCTGGTCCTCGTAGAACAGCAGGCCATGCTTGTGAGCAAGCGCCGCAAGCTCCCGAGAACCCACCTCCTCGTGAAAACCCTCGATGCGATAGTTGGAAGGATGGACCTTAAGGATCATCGCCGTATCGGGCGTGATGGCTTGCTCATAATCTGTCAGGTGCGTGCGATTGGTGGCGCCGACCTCGACGAGTTTGGCGCCCGAGGCCGCCATGACATCGGGGATGCGGAAGCTGCCGCCAATCTCGACAAGCTCGCCGCGGCTGACGATGACCTCTTTGCCCGCGGCATGAGTCGCCAGCACCAGCAGCACCGCGGCGGCGTTGTTGTTGACCACGAGCGCGTCCTCGGCACCGGTAAGTGAGCGGATGAGCTGCGCGGCGTGCTCCTTGCGCGACCCACGTGAGCAGGTGTCCACACTGTACTCGAGCGTGCTGTACCCACGCGCGACCTCGGCCACGGCCTTGGCGGCCGACTCCGCGAGCGGGGCGCGACCCAAGTTGGTATGGATGACCACACCCGTAGCGTTGACGGCAGGACGCAGGCTCGGCAGTGCGGATCGATGTGCACGCCACTCGATGGCCGAGGCCAGGTCGCGCTTAGAGCGCGGGGCGGCACCGGCGCGAATGGCGGCGCGCTCCTCGTCGAGCTCGGCCGTGACGGCGGCATGCACCACCGCGTCGCAGGTCTCCCCCGCCGCCTTCACAACCGGCCACTCTGCGAGCAGCTCGTTGACGGAGGGAATGGCGCGCAGGCGGGCGCGCACCTCATCGGACATGTTCTGGCTATCGCTCATGTGCGGCCTTTCAAAACCAAGGGCAGATCAGTCGGTCGTTCATCAAAAACCAGCCGAATCAATCTGCTGAATCAATCAGTCGTTATTATTCACGTGCTTCGCGATCTTTTCCACGCGAACGGCGTTTTCCTGAGTGAGCGCGGCGCCCGTCAACGGGTCCCAACGCAACGGTGTATGGTCGAGCGGGCCCACGCCCAAGGCCTGAGCGCCACCGGCATCGGCGCCAAACGAACGCCCACCGGGGGCGGCCGACGTAAAGATGCACGCCGGATGCAGATACGGCGTCGTCTCCACGCGCACGCGGTCGCGGCCCATATCGCTCACGAGTTCGACGATCTCGCCGTCGGCAATACCCATGCGCGCAGCGGCATCGGCATTCATCTGCACGGCATCCAGGTCCGATCCAGCCTCGGCGGCACCTTGGGCCGCAAGCCTTCGCGAAGTGTGCGACTCAAAGGGACGGTTGCCGCTAATGAGACGAAACATCCCCGGGCCGGGCTCCACCATGGGCGCGATCCAGTTGGGCACACGACCCAGGCCGGCTCGTTCCCATACGTCGCTTGCCAGCGCAATTTTGCCGCCATCCAAGGGAATCGCCGGCTCGCCCGTACGCGACGACAACGCAACACCCGTGTCGGCCCAGCCGCGCTCCTTGAGCTCGTCCAGATTGATTCCAAAAGGCGCCACCTGGGCAGCCGCCAGATCGTCAGACGTAAACTGGAAGTACTCGCCCACACCACACGCCTGTGCCAGACCGGCAAAAATCTCCCGACCGGGACGCGTGCCGTCATGCTGCACGGGCAGCACGGCGTTGCGGTAGAACACCCGCGAATCGTTGACGCCCACGACCGTGCCCACGCCGCGGTCGGCCTCGAGATACGTCACGTCGGGCAGCACGAAGTCAGAAGCACGCGCCGTCTCGGACCAGCGAATATCAATCGTCACGAGCAAGTCGAGCTTCTGCAAAATACCCAGCCAAGCCTGTGCATTGCCATAGCCCGCACCGGGGTTACTGGCATAGACGATGAGCCCACGCAAATCGCCAGCAAGAATCGACTGACCGATGGTCGTGCACAGCCCGCGCACCGGATCGACCAGTGGATAGCGCTCGGACCCCAGCTTGGGCTCGCGCGGCACCGGCGGCGTCGCAAAGCGCGTGGGATCGAGGTCGCCCAGTGAAAGCGGTGTGGGCGGATTGAGCGCGCCACCCGCATGTCCAATACAGCCCAGCAGCACATCGACCAAGCAGATAGCGCGTGCGGTCTGGGTGCTATTGGCATACGCGATGCCGATGCCACCATGAAAACCCGCATCCACCACAGCGGCAGGCGCGGCGGCAGCGAGATCGAGCGCCGTGGCGACAATCTCTGCGGCCGGCACGTCGCACATTGACTCGGCCCACTCGGGCGTCCAAGCACGGGCCGCCTGCGCCAGCTCGTCAAAGCCCGTGGTATAGCGGGTCACGAACTCGTGATCGTACAGGTCCTCGGCAATCAACACGTGGACAATACCCAACAGCAGCGCCAAGTCGCAGCCCGGACGCACGCGCAGCCAGCGGTCGGCAACAGCAGCCGAACCGCTGCGCCGGGGGTCGACCACGATAATCTTCGCCCCACGGCGACGGGCATCGTTGAGCGCATCAACGGCCCCCATCGTCGACGAATCGACGATGGAACGCCCCAGGTACATGATGCAATCGGTATGCGCCAGGTCGGAGGCGGGACTATAGCCCAGGCTGTGCTCCCAACCGGTAAGTCGGCTTACCTCGCAGGCACCGTCTGCACCGTATACGTTGGGCGAGCCCAGCGCATGCATAAAACGATGCGCCCAGTAGCGGTCGAACGAGGGCACGCCGAGCGTCATACCCAGCGCGCGCGGACCATGCCCGTCAACAATCCCCCCAAGGCGCACAGCGATCTGCGCGAACGCCTCGTCCCAGGTAATCGCATCAAACCCCGAGCCATCAGCTCGTCGGCGCATGGGGTGCATGATGCGGTCGTGCTCGTCAAACGGCATTGCCAGGCGATGCCGACCGCGAGCGCAGAGGGCACGCGCCGCGCACGGATGCCCCGGCACCGGCAGCTCGGCCACCACGCGACCGCCCTCAACGCGTGCCGCAAAGGCGCAATCGGCATAGCATCCCCCGCATGTGGTCACCACGGCGCGACCGTCGCGCTTCACAGCAGATGCCATCTCGATTACCCCTTTCATCAGCCAAACACAACAGGCCAAAAGCCCGGCAACGAGCCCCAGACCCAAAAAGCCTCCCGCACGGCAACGCCCCGCGGGAGGCCCAACGTCAAACAGACGGTATCTTACGCCTCGGACTTCTTGGCGTAGACAAACCAGTAGCCGAGCGCGATCAGAACCGCGCCGCCCACGATGTTGCCCAGCGTGGCGGCGGATAGATTAAACGCAATACCCGCGACGTTGAGCGCATCGGCGCCGGCGACCTTGGCACCATAGCCGCATGCATGCATCACGGCACCCATGGGCAAAAAGTACATGTTGGCAACGCAGTGCTCAAAACCGCATGCCACAAAGGCGGCGATGGGCAGCAGAATGCCCACAACCTTATCGACCACGGTCTTGCCGGCGGTACCGATCCACACGGCCAGGCACACAAAGATGTTGCACAGGATGCCACGGAAGAAGATCGTCACCCAGTCGACCGTCACCTTGCCGGCGGCGACGCTCACCATGGAATTGGCAACCGCCTCGCCGTTGAGCTTGTAAATGCCGGCCATGTACACCAAAAAGACGATGAACAGGGCACCGGCAAAGTTACCAAGCCACACGACGAGCCATGCCTTGAGCATCTGAGCTAGGGTGATCTTTTTGCTCTTGAGCGCGCAGACCATAAGCGAGTTGCCGGTGAACAGCTCGGCGCCGCACACCAGCACCAGCACCAGGCCCAGGCAAAAGCACAGGCCGCCCACGACGCGCTGGGCGCCCCAGCCGAGTGTGCTATCGCTCAAGAATACGGTAAAGAACAGGCCACCGAAGGCAATGAACGCGCCGGCGAACATTGCCAACAGAAAGGCCTTAGCGACCGGCAGGTTAGCCTTGGTCACGCCGGCGGCCTCGGTCTTGGCCTCGATCGCGGCGGGCGCCAGGCAATCGGGAGCGGGGTACTCCGCCTTGGAATCTGCCATGTCAATCACTTCTTTCCTAATCAGCAGGGACAAGCGCTCCTATTGCTCTTGTCCCAAGCGGACAAAGTGGGAAAAGTCGTTGGCGGCCACGGCGTCGTACACGGCGTCGACGGCGTCAAAGACCTCCGGGGACATAGGGTTGTAAAACTCCGTATCGCCCGGCTGAATCCCTATGAAGACGATATCTTCGCACGATTGCTCGATTTCCTCGATCAGAATCGACAAAGGGAGCGAATGCGTGGTGAACATCGACTTGCGGGCCACGTCACGTTTGTCGAGCAAGCGGATGGCGCCGACGGGCAGCGCCATGTCGGCGGCATCGACCAAGACCAGACGCGGCGGACGCTCGCGCTTGACCTCGATGATGTCGTCCTCGGGCGTTTGGCCTCCGTCGATGGTGTACCAACCGGCGATGGGCGCGTCCTCCATCTTTTTGGAGAGCACGGGGCCGGCGGCATCGTCGGCACGCAGCACGCTTCCCGCCGTGAGCACGATACCCGCAAACGGGGCGCCGTTCACACGTCCATCCACAACGCGACCCATTACTGCAACCTTCCCGTCAGGTACACGCCCGACACATCGCGCACGCGCTCAACCAGATCGCGGAACTTCATCAGAAACGCGACCTGCTGGGCATGCAGGCCAAAGTCGTCGTCGAACACCGAGATGCCGGCCTTGGCCGAGCCGCGAAAACCGCGCTCGTCGAGCAGCGTGTCGCAGGCCTCGAGCAGCGACGGCACCGCCGCCTTGTCAAGCTGGCACTCGCCAAAGGAGCGGATGGCCTCGAACTTGGTCTTGGCCTCCCCCTCCGGCAGCGCATCGACGAGCGAATAGAAGACATCCACCGGCACCGACAGGCGCGGCTCAAAGCAATCGAGCACGCCGGTGTGGTGGCCCACGGCGAGCGTGTAGTACAGCACGTCGCAGGCCTCCTGGGGAATGTCTTCCTCGGTCTCCACAAACTTACGCGTGAGCTCATAGAAGACCACCTGGTCGGGCGCATGGCCCAGGCAGGGGTCGGCGACGCCCTCGGCGGCCTCGTCGCTTGCGCGCGAGGCATCGCCAAAAGAGCCGCCGAGCATACCGGGGCCCGCAAAGTAACCAGAGCGGTCCGTGAGCTCCATCTAGCGACCTCCGGCCAGCACCAGATCCTGCAGCGCCGAGTACACCTCGACGCGGCGTGGATCGTCCTGCTTGTCGATGAGCAGCGCCATGGCACCGCGGATATCGCCCTTGGGCGCGCCCTCGAGCGTATCCATAAACTCATTGGCCAGGTCGCGGCCGTAACGATAGCCGCTCATGGCGCGAGCCTCGCGCTCGATGGCAACGCGCAGCTTGTACGGCACGCCGGGGTGCAGGATATCGGCCTGCTCGCCGGCGGCCTCCACCGTGGTCTCGGCATGGAGCTTTTGGTCCAGCAGACCGAGCGCCATGGCAAAGCCGTAGACGGTCTGCGCGGGGCTGGGCGGGCAGCCGGGGATGTAGACATCGACCGGCAGAATCTTATCCGTGCCGCCCCAGACGCAGTAGTTGTCGTAGAAGATGCCGCCGGTGCAGCCGCACGCGCCATAGGACACCACGATCTTGGGATCGGGTGCGGCTTCAAAGGCGCGCAGGGCCGGCATGCGCATGGCACGCGTCACGGCACCGGTGTACAGCAGCACATCGGCGTGACGGGGCGAGGGCACGACCTTGATGCCAAAGCGCTCGACGTCGAAGACGGGCGTGATGGAACCGAAGATCTCGATCTCGCAGCCGTTGCAGCCGCCGCAGTCAACACGGTAGACATACACCGAGCGCTTGATCTTCTTAAGAAGGGTCGCCTTGGCCTTCTCGATGCTCTCGTCGAGCTCGATCTTGGTCGGGCGGTACTGAAGCCGCTCGGGCAAAAGCGTGGGTTCGGCCATGGTTACTCCTCCTTCGTATCAAAATCCATGATGATGCCCTCGACCGGTGCAGGTCCAGCGGGAATCTCGGGCGCATCGGGGTTGAGGTCGCGGTCGACGTACTCCGGGTTCACGCCGTGGCCGCCCAGATACTCCATGCCGGGGCCCTGGGGCTCACCGGACGCAAGCGTCTCGTTGGCAGCCATGCCGCGCGCGTTGCCGGTCTTTACGGCCGAGGCGGCGCGCAGGGCGTCGAGCTCGCGCTTGCACTCCTGGCACATACCGACGGTACGGGCGGCCTGGATGGCCTCCATGCCGTCGGTCTTTTGCAGCAGGCGCTTGGCGTAGTCGATCTCCTTGTGCGGGGCGAACGGCTTGCCGCAGCGCGAGCAGTGCTCGAGCGTATAGACGCTCTTGCTAGTAAGGTCGTCCTTGCTCATGACGGCCAGCTCAAACTCCTCGGTGAGCTTGATGGCCTCCATGGGGCAGGCTTCCTCGCAGCGGCCGCAGAAGATGCAGCGACCGTAGTCGATCGACCAGGTGATGGTATCGGCCGCAAGGTCGGTGTCCATGCGAATGGCATCGGCCGGGCACGCCACGCCGCAGGCACCGCAAGCGATGCAGAGCTCAGCATTGTGCTCGGGCTTGCCGCGCATGTCCTTATTGGTGGGGAACGGCGCAAACGGGTACTTGACCGTCGCGTCGCCGGCCTTGGCGTTAACCTTCCAAAGCTTCAGCATATTAGAGCGCCTCCTCATCGAGCGGAGCGGCCATAGTGCCCTCGCCCGCAAGCGGCGACTTGTCGCGCCAGACGTTCTCGAACTGCTCCTTGTCGAGCACATGGTCGCGCTTGGCGGCGACATCGGTCACCGTCACGCGGTCGGTGCAGGAGTAGCACGGGTCGAGCGAACCGACGATCAGCGCCGCGTCGCCCACGGTGTTGCCGCGGAACATGTAGCGCAGGACCGGCCAGTTGCTGTACGTGGCGGCCTTGGCGCGCCAGCGGTAGCACTTCTGGTTATTGCCGAGCATGGCCCAGTGCACGTCCTCGCCGCGCGGCGCCTCGGTGGCGCCGATGGCGTACTTGTGCGGGGTGTACTCCCAATCCGTGGTGAGGATGGGGCCCGACGGGCAGTTCTCGAGCATGGTCTCGATCATGTCGATCGAATCGTAGACCTCCTGGATGCGAACGGCGGTACGGCCGAAGGCATCGCAGGTGTCGGCCGTGGCAGCATGCATCTTCTGAACATCCGGATCGGCGTAGCCGTCGAAGGGATGGTCAAAGCGCACGTCGCGGGCATAGCCCGAGCCACGCATGAGCGGGCCGACCGGCGAGAAGTCGCGTGCGATCTTGCGGTCCAAGATGCCGATACCGCTCGTACGCTCAATAAAGTTGGGCGTGGAGAGCAAAACGTCGACGAGCTCCTGAACCTCGGAGCGCAGCTGATGGATGGTCGTGAGCGTGGAAAGCTTCTGCTCGGCCAAAATGTCGCGGCGCACGCCGCCGATCACGTTGAGGCCGTAGGTCTTGCGGTGACCGGAGAGCTTCTCGGCCAGATCCATGGACTTCTCGCGGACGCGGAAGAACTGCTGGAAGCCGGAGTCGAAGCCCGTGTAGTGCGACGCCAGGCCAATGTTGAGCAGATGCGAGTGCAGACGCTCGACCTCAAGCATGATGGCGCGGATGTACTGGGCGCGCGGCGGGACATGGATGCCCTGGGCGCGCTCGACGGCCTCGGCATAGGCCACCGAGTGGGCGCAGCCGCAGATGCCGCAGATGCGGTCGGCGAGGAACGTCACGGCGTCATAGTTCAGGCGCGTCTCGGCGACCTTCTCCATGCCGCGGTGCACGTAGAACAGACGGTAGTCGGCGTCGACGATCGTCTCGCCCTCGACGAACAGGCGGAAGTGGCCAGGCTCGTCGGAGGTAATGTGCAGCGGGCCCATGGGGACGAGCGTGGTCTCCTTGCCCTTGGTGTCGGCCAAGAACTCGTAGTTTTCCATGTCGCTCGCGGGAGCGGGACGGAAGCGGTAGTCCATGGAGTCCTTGCGCAGCGGGTACAGGCCGCTGGGCCAGTCATCGGGCAGCACCAGGCGGCGACGATCGGGCAGACCCTCGGGGATCAGGCCGAACATATCGCGCAGCTCGCGCTCACCCCACACGCAGGCGGGGACGAACGGCGTCACGGACGGGAACGTCATCTTGGCGGGATCGACCTCGGTACGCACGGTCACCCAGCCGGGATCCTCCCCCTCCATGGAGATGACGTAGTACACGGCGTAACGGCCGCACAGACTGCGCTCATCGTTGCCGATGATCACGGGAATCCAGCCGTAGCGCTCGTAATACAGGTAGTGGACGGCCTCGGGCAGCTTGTCCTGCTTGACGGTAATCGTCAGCTGGTCCTCGCACTGCCACTCGACCTTCTCGATGCAGCCCGGAAGGGCGCGGCGCAGGGCCTCGACATGGCTCTCGCAGCGACGGGCATACACCTTGTTCTCAGTTTCAATCATTCGTTACTCCACCTCGCTCTGAGCGGTCTCGGTACCGAACACAGCGCGGTACATCGGCGTCGCGTGAAGTTCCTCGGTGCTCTGCTCGAGCACGATGCCGGTCGCGGTCTCCACACCGTGCACGAGAGGCAGCGGGGTGGCGATGCCAAACCACAAGATCATGACAGCCAGGATGATTTCGGGGATAAGCATGAGCGCCGGGGCCTCATGCTTGCCCATGCCCTGGGGTGCATGGCCGAATACCGACTTGAGTGCGATACGGGTGAGCGCGGAGATGGCCACGGTAAGACCGAGGGCGACCACGACGACCAGCCACATGGGACCGGCGGTAACACCGGCGACAAAAGTCAGGAACTCGGAGATAAACATGCCAAAGG
>CATYUU010000028.1:0-26552 GCA_958413455.1 uncultured Collinsella sp.
GGCGGGCCCCACCTGTTTGTCTAAATCTGTAACAGGTAGAGGTTCAAAAACCGTCTAGATGTTACAGATCGAGACAAACTGCTGCGGAGTGCCGCCATCGACTGCTACCCTGGCCCTAACTGATGAATTTGTCCTGATAGGTGCCCTATGGCGGGATTTCGCGGCTACAATAGTGCGGTTACAACGACGTAATGCACTCAATGCAAGAAAGGATCCGCATGGCAAGCCTGTCGGATGAAATCTCGTCGCGCCGCACATTCGCGATCATCAGCCACCCGGACGCCGGTAAGACCACGCTTACCGAGAAGCTGCTGCTCTATACCGGCAGCATTCAGACCGCCGGCTCGGTCAAGGGCAAGAGCTCGGCCAAGCATGCCGTCTCGGACTGGATGGACATCGAGAAGGAGCGCGGTATCTCCGTTACCTCCTCGGTGCTGCAGTTCACCTATAACGGCGCCTGCGTCAACATCCTCGATACCCCCGGCCACCAGGACTTTTCGGAGGATACCTACCGTACCCTTATGGCCGCCGACGCCGCGGTCATGGTCATCGACGGCGCCAAGGGCGTCGAGGCCCAGACCAAAAAGCTCTTTAAGGTCTGCACGCTGCGCCACATTCCCATCTTCACCTTTGTGAACAAGCTCGACCACGAGGCTCGCGATCCGTTTGAGCTCATGGAAGAGATCGAGAATGTCCTGGGCATCAATACGTATCCCATGAACTGGCCGATTGGCAGCGGTCGCAACTTCCGCGGCGTGTTCGATCGTCAGACCCGTCGCGTCATTGCCTTTGAGGGCGACGGCCACGCCAACGCGACCAAGAAGGTCGCCGAGGTCGAGGCCGAGCTGGGCGACCCCGCCATGGACGAGCTCATCGGCGAGGAGAACCATAAGAACCTGATGGACGACATCGAGCTGCTCGATGGTGCCGGCGACGAGCTCGACTTGGATGCCGTGGCCTGCGGCAAGCTGAGCCCGGCGTTCTTTGGCTCGGCGCTCACCAACTTTGGCGTGGAGCCCTTCCTCAAGGAGTTCCTGCGTCTGGCCCCGACGCCGCGTGCCTATACCGATACGCTTACCAGCGAGCCTGTCGATCCCTGCCGCGACGACTTTAGCGGCTTTGTGTTTAAGATCCAGGCCAACATGGACAAGAACCACCGTGACCGCATCGCCTTTGTGCGCATTTGCTCGGGTAAGTTCGAGCGCGGCATGGATGCCTTCCACGTGCAGGGCAACCGCAAGCTCAAGCTTGCCACGGGCACGTCGATGATGGCCGATGACCGCGCCATCGTGGACGAGGCGTACGCGGGCGATATCGTGGGCCTGTTCGATCCGGGTATCTTTAGCATCGGCGACACCGTGTGCTCCGGCAAGCGCCACGTGCAGTATCCGCAGATCCCGACGTTCGCCCCCGAGATGTTCGCTCGCATTACGCAGGTCGACACGCTCAAGCGCAAGCAGTTCGTCAAGGGTATGGAGGAGCTTGCCCAGGAGGGTGCCATCCAGATCTTCCGCGAGCTGGGTGCCGGCATGGAGAGCGTCATCGTGGGCGTGGTCGGCGTGCTGCAGTTTGAGGTGCTCGAGCGCCGTCTCAAGGCCGAGTACCGTGTTGAGGTTCGTCGCCAGCCGCTGCCCTATACGGACATTCGTTGGATCCAGAATGACCCCGATACCATCGATATCCCGGCTCTTTCGCTCACGCGCGACACGCTGCGCGTCGAGGACATGCGCGGCGGTAAGCTGTTGCTGTTCACGAGCCCGTGGAACGTGGATTGGGCAACTGACCACAACCCCGACCTTATCCTGTCGGAGTTTGGCAACGTGGCCTTTTAACGCATCGGCGCGGTGGCCCTGCGGGGCTGCCGCGCCGTTTGCTTGCCTGATGCCGTGCGAGCGGCTATCATACCCACCGGCGTCTCAAGACCGGGGCGTCCGAGCAGTTCGGGTCCGATATCCTGCTCGTTAAACCTAAAACCAAAGGAGTACATAATGATCAAGAAGGTCATGGAGGACTACAAGGTCCTGTTGCGGAGCATTCCCGCGGCAACGGTTTCGCTGTTTTTCGTGAGCGTCATCATGATGAACCTGCTGGCCAACAAGGAGCTCATCAGCCTGCCGTATCTGGCACTCGATTGCGGCTTTGTGGTGAGCTGGGTTTCTTTTTTGTGCCAGGACATGATTTGCAAGCGCTTTGGCGCCAAGGCATCCATCAAAATCTCTATCCTCGCGCTGCTGGTCAACCTGGCCGTGAGCCTGTGCTTTTGGGCATGCTCGCTCACGCCCGGCATGTGGGGCGCCTACTACGACACGGGCATGATCGAGGTCAACACCGCCCTTAACGCCACCATCGGCGGCACCTGGTACGTGGTGCTGGGCTCTTCGCTGGCAATGCTCGTCTCTGCCGTGGTTAATTCCACGCTCAACCAGTCGCTCGGCCGCATGCTCAAAAAGAATAATTTTGCGAGCTTCGCCTTCCGTTCCTATGTGTCCACGGGTGTTGGCCAGTTTATCGACAACTTGGTCTTTGCCATTGTGGTGAGCCACACGTTCTTTGGTTGGACCTGGGTGCAGGTCCTTATGTGCTCGCTGACCGGCGCTGTCGCCGAGCTGCTGTGTGAGGTCTTCCTGAGCCCCGTGGGCTACAAGGTCGTGCGCGGCTGGGAGCGCGAGAACGTGGGCTCCGAGTATCTCGAGCGCCACGCAACCGCCTAAGGAGCAAGTATGCGGGTTTTGATCACGGGCGCTTCGGGCGGTATCGGAGCCGCATGCGTGCAGCGTTTTTTGGACGAGGGCCACGAGGTCGTGGGCTTTGATCTGCTGCCGGCGGCGATCGAACACGAGCGCTATCGCCATCTGATTGTTGATGTCCGCGAGCCGGACGCGTTTCCAGGCGACCTTGAACCCCAGGTGATCGTGAACATTGCCGGTACGCAGGATTCGGCGGACGACATCGCCGCCAACCTGCGTGGCACCATCAACGTGACCGAGCGCTACGCCTTTGTGGGGGAGGGGCTTGCCGCCAAGCCGGCGCCGTCTATCAAATCCGTGGTCAATGTGGGGTCGGCGAGTGGGCATACGGGATCGGAGTTTCCCGTCTATGCTGCCAGCAAGGGCGGCGTTATTGCCTACACCAAGAACCTTGCAAACCGCCTGGCACCGCAGGCCATCGCCAACAGTGTGGACCCGGGCGGCGTTATCACGCCGCTCAACCGTTGCGTGATGGAAGACGAGCGCCTGTGGAATCAGATTATGGAGCTCACGCCGCTTAAACGCTGGGCCACCGCCCAAGAGATTGCCGAGTGGATCTACTTTGTGGGCGTGACCAACCGGTTTATGACCGGGCAGAGCCTGTTGATCGATGGCGGCGAGGCCGGCCGCACCCAGTTTATCTGGCCCGAGTAGTAAAACGCGCCCGATGGAAAGCCGTCGGGCGCGTTTTTGATGTATCGATTTTTAGCCGAGGCAAGTCCAGTTGACGGGGGTCGAGCCGTGCTGCTCGAGTAGCCGATTGGCTGCCGAGAAGGGGCGCGACCCCATGAAAGCGGGGAGTTCTGCCGTGGCACGGTTGGCCGAAAGCGGTGAGGGGTGCGTGGAGGCCAGGCAGAACTTGCCGGTTGCCTTGCCCGCGCCGGTCGCGGCGAGCTTGCCTTCGACCATCTGTTGGGCAAAGCGGCCCCATGCCAAAAAGACGACCGGCTGGGGCAGCTGGCAGCAGCGTTCGATAACGTAGTCGGTGAGCGTGCTCCAGCCTAGTTTGGCGTGCGAGTTGGCGGCATACTCGCGCACGGTGAGCGTGGTGTTGAGAAGCAGGACGCCCTGTTGTGCCCATGGTGTTAGATCTCCCGTGGCGGGAATGGGGCAACCCAGATCGGCTTTGAGTTCCTTGTAGATGTTGCGCAGGCTTGGCGGCAACTTGGTTTGCGTCGTGGGAACCGAAAACGACAGCCCCATTGCCTGGTTGGGTCCGTGATAGGGATCTTGACCCAAGATGACAACCTTGACCTGGTCGGCCGGTGTGTAGGCGAGGGCATTGAGGATGTCGTCTTGTGCCGGGTAGATAGTCTGCTCGGCACGCAAAAGGGCGATGCGCTCGAGCAGCTGGTTCGTAGTGTCACGTACCGGCTGCGGCGCATCGCCCAACCAAGTTGCTATGTTGCGGTCGCGAGTTGCGGTGTCCATGAGGCTCCTTTATGGCAGATGCTCTGTTGGCATCTATTGTAAAGGCGTCTGGAGACCTTTATGCCGCGGCTGTATGAAGAGCGGGGCCTACGAGACGTGCTCGGGCGCTCCTGCCATGCGAGCCTGTCCATGTGCGCGGAGGCGCGGAAGCTCGACGGTTGCCACCATGACGCCGGTTAGGATGAGGGCGGCGCCAAAGAAGGCGATGGGGCTCAGGACCTCGCCAACCAAGAAGAACGAAAAGACAGCGGAGCAGACCGGCTCGAGCGAGAAGGCGAAGCCGGTGGTCTCGGCGGGCACGTGGGGCTGCACGAGCGTTTGGGTGATAAAGCCATAGGCAGAGCAGATGAGCGCGAGGGCAACGACAACGATGATCTCGCTCGGCGTGCTGGGAAGCGTGAAGCCGCCAAAGGCGAATGCGGCGATACCCGAGAATAAACCGCCGAAGCCCAGCTGCCAAACGCCCAGAGCCAGCGGGTCGACATCTTCGACAAAGCGCTTGGCGACAATGATGTGTCCGGCGTAGACAAAGGCGGAGAGCAGCATGATGAGCGCGCCCGGGTTCAGACTGGTGAAGTCTGCGCCCGAGAGCAGCAACATACCGCAGGTGACGATGGCGGTGCCGACGAGCACTTTGCGCTCGGGGGCGCGACGCAGCAGGGCGGCGTTGGCAAACGGCACGATCACGACCGTCAGGCTCTGCAAAAAGCCGGCGGTGGAGGCGGAGGTGAGGCTGGAGCCCAGGCACATGCAGGTGAGCTCGGTTGCCATAATGGCGCCGATGATGGCGGCACGGACCATAAGGTCGCGGTTGATGCGCAACGCGTGCTTGTGGAAGAGCAGCAGGCAGGCCACAAAGGCGATGATGCAGCGTAGCGCGACGATGCTCGTGGCGTTCATGCTGTTCATGCCGATCTTCATGAGGGGGTACGAAAAGCCCCATGCGACGGGAACGGAAAATGAGAGCGCGATTGCTTTTTTGCGATCCATGGGACTCCTTTTGTTACAGAACGGTTTCGTAAAAAGGATTCTGCTCCCAGATGTGGATGTAGTAAAGCGAATGTATCTTCAGTATGATTAAGAAATACTAAAGTTGGTGCGAAAAGCGCTGGCAAAACGTTTTACGGCTGCATTGATGTGGAGGCACGATGGCATCGCGGTATCAGATTGTTTGTATGGTGGTCGATCGCGGCAGTCTTAAGGGCGCGGCGGACGAGCTGGGCTATACGCAAAGTGCGGTGAGCCAGGCCGTCAAGGCGCTCGAGCGTGAGCTGGGCACCACGCTTATCGAGCGCGGCAAGCAGGGTGTGTCGCTTACGCGCGATGGCAAGCAGTATCTGCCGTATCTGCGACAGATCGTAACTGCCGAGGCTGAGCTTGAGGGCAAGCGCCAGGAGCTGCTGGGGCTTTCGTCGACCGATATTCGCATTGCGACGTTTACCAACGTGAGCCGTACCGTGTTGCCGCGCGTGATTCGCGACTTTGGAGCCCTGCACCCGGGCGTGCACTTTACCCTCAAGCAGGGCGATTACACGCGCAACGCCCAGTGGGTGCACGATGGCGTGGTCGATTTTTGCTTTACGGCACGCGGTTTTACCGCAGGGCTCGAGAAGCGCGTGGTCTATCACGACGAGTTGGTGGCATTGCTACCGACCGCGCATCCGCTGGCGGCAAAGGAAAAGGTGACGCTCGCCGACCTGGCTTCCAATCCGTTTGTGCTTCTGGATGAGGGCGAACAGAGCCTGGTGCTCGATGCATTCGCGGCGCATGGCCTGTCGCCGCACGTGACGAGCGAGGTCACCGACGACTACACCATCATGGCGATGGTGGAGGAGGGCCTAGGCGTGAGTATGCTCTACCGTCGTACTGTGGAGGGCATGCGTGCCGATATTCGCGTACGTCCCATCGTGCACGCCCCCTCGCGCGACGTAGTGGCGGCCTGGCGCAGCTGGGACACCATGCCTATCGCCACGAGGCGCTTTATCGACTATATGAGCTCGCATATTGTCAATTAATGATTGGCGTGGCGTTGAGTGCGGTGTTTAGCGGGCTGTCGCTTTGGCTTGGGTGGCGCGATAGGTGCGTGCCGGGTGGCAGAGTAGTACCGCTACGACCATAAAGAACGCCGTGGTGCCCAGGCTGATGGGGTAGACCATCATGATGTTCGCAAAGGTGCGGAAGTGCGGGAACACGCAGAACACCCAATAGAAGCGGATGCCGCAGACGCAGATCATGGTGATGAGGGCGGGTGTGAGCGAGATACCAAAGCCGCGCAGGTAGCCTGACATGTTTTCGTAGAACATGCTAAAGGCGTACGCCGGGAAGATCGAGCACACGCGGATATAGCCGATCGAGACGATGTTGGGATCGCTGTTGAACAGCGATAGGATCTCGCGCCCCAGGCCGACAATAACGATAATTGTGGTGAGCGCGACGATACCGCCTTCGACCAGGCAGACCTTGAGCGTTTTGGTGCAGCGGTCGATCTGGCGGGCACCGTGGTTTTGTCCCACAAAGGTGGTGCAAGCCTGGCTAAAGCTGTTGAGCAGGTTGTAGCACACGTACTCCAGACTCATGGCGGCGCTCGATGCCGCCATGACCTCGGTGCCCAGGCTGTTGATGGCAGACTGGATGATGATGTTGGCGACGGCAAAGACGGCGCTCTGGATGCCGGCGGGTAGGCCGATCTTGACGATGCGCTTGAGGGCGACGGGGTCGATAGCTAGGTCGCGTAGGGTGACGCGGACGACGGAGTCGGTCTTGAGCAGGCGGACAAAGAGCGTAGCGGCGCTGACGGTGTAGGCGATGGCGGTGGCGATGGCGACGCCCGCGACGCCCCAGTGGAGTATGGGGACAAAGATGAGATCCAGGCCAATGTTGAGGACGGTGGACACAGCAAGCGCCTGCAGCGGCATGCGGGTGATGCCGACGGAGCGGAAGATCGCGGCCTCAAAGTTGTAAAGCAAGATCGAGGGCATGCTCAGCAAAAAGACGCGTAGGTAGAGCGAAGCGAGCGGCATGGTCTCGGCAGGAACGTTGAGCGCGGCGAGCATGGGCTCGGCAAAGATCTCGCCCAGCGCGATGACGATAAAGCCCACGAGCGCCATTAAAATCGAGGTATGGACGGCGCGTTTGACCATGTTCTGATCGTTGCGGCCGATAGCGTTGGCAATGACCACGTTGGAGCCAAGCGACATGCCAATAAACAGGTTGAGCATAAGGCTGGTAAGCGGAACATTGGAGCCGACCGCCGCCATGGCGAGGGTTCCCTGGTCGCCCGAGAAGTTACCGATGATGACCGTGGCGATGAGGTTCGACAGCTGCTCCAAGATGCTCGTGGCGGCCACGGGGAAGGCGAACAGGGGAATATTGCGCCACAGCGAGCCGGTGGTCATGTCAATGTGCTTAGATACGGTGTCAGCCATACGCTCTCAATCTCTAGCATGCTATATCGTGCTTATTTGCGCAGACGATGATACTCCTAATCGACTAGTCGTTGGGGGCGTTCTTAAACGACTAGTCATTCAAGAACGTCCCCAATGACTAGGTGGGGAAGGCGTGCGACAATGGTGGGCGTTGTGTTGTTCGCGCTAAGGAGTTGCCATGTTGTTGTGTCCCGTTTGCCATGAGCCGCTGGTGGATAACGAGCGTGGTGCTGCATGTGCGGGCGGACACCGGTTTGACCGTGCGCGCGAGGGCTATCTATATCTATTGCGCTCGTCCAAGAGCGGCGACTCCATGGGCGATCCCAAGTCGCAGGCACGCAGCCGTCGTGACTTTCTGAACCGCGGCTACTACGCGCCGCTGCGCGATGCGATGGTTGAGCTGGTGTGCGAGCGGGCGGCTGGGCACGCTGCGTCTACGAACTGCCCCATGACGCTGCTCGATATTTGCTGCGGCGAGGGCTATTACACGAGTGCCATGGGCGCGGTTTCGGGCGTGGATGCTTACGGCTTTGACCTGGGTAAAGAGATGGTGCGCCTGGCTGCCAAGCGCGGCGATGCGACCTACTTCGTGGCCAACATGAAGGACATCCCCGTGGCCGATGGCGCCTTCGATATGGTGACCGAACTCTTTGCCCCCTTTAACGAGCGCGAGTTTGCCCGCGTGCTGGCGCCGGAGGGCTCGCTCTACACCGTGGTGCCGGGTGCTCGTCACCTCTTTGGGCTCAAGGAGGTACTCTACGACACGCCGTACCTTAACGATGAGAAGCTGCCGAAGACCATCGAGCTCGAGTTGGTCGGAACGCAGCGGGTGTCTGCGAATATTACGCTTCAGACCCAGGCGGACATCGAGGCGGTGTTCCAGATGACGCCGTACTACTACCGCACGCGCCCCGCCGACAAAGAGCGCCTGGCAAACCTCGATACCCTTCAGACTGACATCGACTTCATCATCGCCGAGTACCGCCACAGCTAACAACCTGCCAAAAAGGGACAGGTTTATTTTGGTAGGTTTTATCTGGGCAAACGTAAAGGGCCGACCGCGGAGATGCGCGATCGGCCCTTTTTAGTTGCTTGGCTGCAGAGGTTATGAGAAGCGAGCGCTTATAGGCGGTCCTTGTTCTCGGCCTTAACGGCGTGTGCCTGCTGAACAAAGAACAGGTCGTACACCACGATGACAAAGGCGCCAAAGTTGATGGCGTCGCCGCCAAACGCGGGAAGCGTGAGCACCGCTTGGGCAAGCGTGGCGACCGCGGCAACAATACCGAGCTTAAACGCGCCGTCCACCTGCGAAGGCTTGTTGGCGCCCTTGATACCGGCGACGCCTGCGGCAAGGTCGACGAGACCCTTGGCGATAAGCACGATCGCTGCGAGCGTGGCGTACGAACCGTACGTGGAATCGAGACCGCCCGTGGCGATACCGACGCCGGCGGTGACGAGGCTGGCGATGCCCAAAACAAAGTAGATGAGAGCAAGGATTTTGAGAGTCTTGCGAGTGAAGCTCATGGCTGGTCCTTTCGATACGAGTACGCCAACTTGGCGCACCCAATGTACTGCACATATGGTGAAGCACATTGTAGTTCAACGCGGCGATGCATGCGTTTGAAAGCGTATTGAGCCCGCGCAGCCAAACCCAACCTTTCAAAAAGGAAAGCTGGGCGTAAGTCAAATCGATGGCAGCGTATGCGCGGCGCTGCGATGATGGGTCCATGGTAAGAGCTGGTCTCAAGGAGGAGCCATGATGTACGGAGCAGGGCAAGTGCATGAGCCGCGGTCGTTGGGAAGGCGCATGGGTGATTCTGTGATCGCTGCCGTGTGCACGGGATTGATGGCGGTGCTTTGCATTGGGATGCTGTGGGCCATGTCGCATGTGGGACAATAGCGGACGGTTGGGTGCCGACATAAACGGCGCTCACGTATTCGTTTTGCTTGTTAAGGAGTGTCCATGGGCGTCATCGATCCCTTTTCTGTTGCTCGGGCCGCGGGGCTTGAGCTGACCGGGAAGTCCGAGGGCCTCACGCTCACCGACGGCACGATGGAGCTGCGTGCCGATTTTACCCGCATGCTTCCGCGGCTCAAGCAGGGCCGTCTGCAGCAAGAGCTGTTGGTAAAGGCTGCGCGCACAAAAGGCATCGAGAACCCATGGGCGATTGACGCCACAGCAGGCTTTGGCGAGGACTCGCTGCTGTTGGCGGCTGCGGGCTTTACCGTCGATCTGTATGAACAGGATTGCGTGATCGCGGCGCTCCTCAAGGATGCTTTGGATCACGCGGCAGATGATCCGGCGCTTGCGACAGCCGTGGCGCGCATGCGCTTACATGCGGGCGAGGACAGCATTGCCGGCCTTCGCCATGCAGCTGAGCTGATCGGGCAGAGCGAGCTCACCGCTCCCGACGTGGTGTATCTGGACCCCATGTTTCCCGGGCGTACCAAGAGCGCGGCGGTCAAAAAGAAGTTCCAGCTCTTGCACCATTTGGAACAGCCGTGTACCGATGAGGAAACGCTGGTCGAAGCTGCGCTTGCGGTGCACCCGCGCAAGGTCGTTATCAAGCGACCGGTGAAGGGGCCACTGCTTGCCGGCGTTAAGCCGAGCTATCAGCTCGCGGGCAAGGCCGTTCGCTACGATGTTTTGGTGCCGCCGCGCCCGTAGTTTGCGTGCGATGGCTGGCACTCCGTCAGTGCCGTGCCGATGCGGCGCCTATTTCCAAGGGTGCGACGTCAGGTGCCATCCACCGCAGTATTCGCATTTGTAGCAGGCCAAACCGCGCCGTCCGCGGTTTTCGCAGTCGGCCATAACTGCCTCGGCCTCGGCGCGCGTGTCGTAACGGTTTTTGCGCTCGCACGACTTGTAGCGCCAGGCTTCTTCGCGCTCGGCGTCCAGGGCGTCGCGGCGCTCGTCCTCGCGTGCAAACAGGTCGCTCATATCGCCGCCGGTGGCAGCGCCCAAAAACTCGCTTTTGGCCTTTGACCAGGCGGCTCGCTTTTTGCTTCCCATCTGCTTCGTGTCCCTCTCCAAACGCTGGTATCATTGCCCAATCAAAGTGATACCAATAAACGTGAGGTCGCCGCGTGATGATCAGAAAAACCCTCGATACCGACATTCCCGCCGTCATGGCTATCTATGACGCCGCCCGTGCCTTTATGCGTGCGCATGGCAACGCCACGCAGTGGCCCGAGGGCACGCCTTCTGCCGAGCAACTGGCTGCCGATATTGCCGCTGGTGGTAGTTACGTGTGTGAAGTCGACGGTCGCGTGGTGGCGACGTTTGCCTTTTTACCGGGTCCGGACGAGTGCTATGACGTAATTGAGGACGGCCAATGGCGCAGCGACACTCCGTATGCTGTGCTGCACCGCGTGGCGTCCGACGGCACCGCGCACGGTATCGCGGCTGCGATGTTTGCCTTTGCCAAGGAGCGTATCGACCATCTGCGTATCGACACGCACCAAGATAACCTGCCTATGCAGGGCGCCATCGCCAAGGCCGGGTTTAAGCGCGCCGGTATCGTATATGTGTCGGACGGTACGCCGCGCGTCGCGTTTGATTGGCTGCGCGAGGCATAAAGGCCGAGTCACATACCAGCGTTTCACCGAAATGAAAGTGGCCCCGAGTGGGGCCATTTTTGGTAAAACGCGTTGTTGTGGGGCTCGCGTTGTTATCGCCCCAGATGAGCCCGGGCAGACAAAAAGGGGAGGTGCCGGCTTTCGCAAGGCGCGAACCTACGAAAATCGCCGCGCGGCAACGCGGGGCGATGAGCTCGGTCGGGGGATAGGGCCCGCTTCGCCCGCCGGCCCGTAAATTGTATCATCCAGTGTGGAGCGTGAGTGCCCGTTGCCGCGTGCGATGGGCTTGTAATAAGAGGAGAGCCATGTCGAAGCAAGCGGTCGTTGGAATCTTGGCGCATGTCGATGCCGGCAAGACCACGCTGGCCGAGGCCATGCTGTTCAACGCGGGTCGCATTCGCAAGCGCGGCCGCGTGGACGATGGCGATTCGCACCTGGACACTAATGCGATCGAGCGCGAGCGCGGCATCACGATTTTCTCGTCGCAGGCTGTGCTCGACCATGGTGATGCCCATGTCATGCTCGTGGATGCGCCGGGGCATGTCGATTTTTCTGCCGAGGCGGAGCGCACATTGCGCGCGCTGGACTACGCGATTTTAGTCGTGGGTGCCAACGATGGCGTGCAGGGGCATACCGAAACTCTGTGGCGCCTGCTTGCACGCTATGACATCCCGACGTTCATCTTCATCAACAAGATCGATTTGGAGAATCCCGGCCGCGATGTTTTGCTGGCACAACTTGGGCAACGTCTTTCCGAGGGCTGCCTGGATGCCAACGAACTGCTGGCGGGCGGCGCCGTTCAGGAGGACGCTGCTGCGTTAGACGAGGAAGCGCTCGAGGAGTTTCTTGAGGCGGGTGAGCTTTCTGTCGCAACGCTGTCGCGCATGGTTGCCGAGCGCAAGCTCTTTCCCTGCTTTGCCGGCTCGGCGCTCAAGGACCAAGGCGTGGACGAGCTGCTGGATGGCATATGCGCGCTGATGCGTGAACAGACGTGGCTCCCGGAGTTTGCCGCGCGCGTCTATCGTGTCAGCCGCGGGGATCGCGGCGAGCGCTTGGCTTGGGTTAAAGTGACCGGCGGCACGCTGCATGCCAAGCAGATGATTGACGGACGTTCCGGTGCCGAGACATGGGAGCAGAAGGTCGATCAGGTCCGCATCTATAACGGCGAGAAGTATGAGCTTGCCCAAGAAGTTGCTGCTGGCGGTATTTGTGCCGTGACGGGTCTTACGCACGTTCGTCCGGGGGATGCCCTGGGCGCGGAGCCCGTGGGCGATGCGCCCGTCATCGCTCCGGTCCTCACCTATACGGTGCTTCCGGGCGAACACGATGTCCATGCGGTGTTCAAAGCACTGACTGAGCTGGCGGATGAAGATCCCATGCTCGGCGTAAGCTGGAATACGCATCTTGAGCAGATTCATTTGCAGTTGATGGGCGCTGTGCAACTCGAGGTCGTGCAGCGGGTGTTGGCCGATCGTTTTGGCCTTGCGGTCGAGTTTGAGCCCGGCGGCATCCTCTATAAGGAGACGATTTTGCAGCCGGTCGAGGGCGTGGGCCACTTTGAGCCACTGCGCCACTATGCCGAGGTGCATCTGCGCCTGGAGCCGTTGCCGGCGGGCTCGGGCGTACAGTTTGGCACCGTGACCTCGACCGACGAGCTCGATTTTAACTGGCAGCGTCTGGCGCTCACCAACGCCATGGAGCGCGACCACCTGGGCGTGCTGACCGGCTCGCCCATCACCGATGTGCGCATTACGCTCACGGGCGGCCGTGCGCATGCCAAACACACCGAGGGCGGCGATTTTCGCCAAGCCACGTATCGCGCGATTCGCCAGGGGCTCATGCAGGCGCGTGAGGCGGATGCTGCGGTGCTGCTGGAGCCGTGGTATCGCTTTGAGCTCGAGGTGCCGGGGGAGTGTGTGGGCCGGGCGCTCTCGGATGCCACGCACATGGGTGCCGAGTACGAGCCGCCGACGATGGCGGGAGACCGGGCGAAGCTTGTGGGTCGCGTGCCGGCATCCGAGGTGCAGGACTATGCCCTGGAGGTAGCTGCCTACACGAGTGGTCGCGGACATCTGTACCTAGAGTTTGCCGGCTATGCGGCTTGCCATGATGCCGAGCGCGTCATCGAGACGGCCGCCTATGAGCCCGAGGCCGATCTGCCCAACACGCCCGATTCGGTCTTTTGCTCTCACGGCGCTGGCTACACCGTCAAGTGGTACGACGTCCCCGAGGCAGCCCACGTAAAGGTCGATCCCGCTACATTCCGCCCCTGGCGAGCAGCAGACGCGGAGTTCTTCTGCCATAGGTGATAGAAGGACGGTCCCTTTGTCAGATTCAGTTGGTATAACTCGGTATAAGTTGGTATAACTATTACCAGGGTTTGCCAATCCGAGGAGGCCGACATGAATCAAAATCCCTTTAAGCCCACGGCGGGCAAGCGGCCTCCGATACTCATCGGTCGCGAGTCGGTTATCGAAGATTTTGAAGAAGGACTCGACAACGGCGCCGGAGCGCCGGGCAGGCTCATGCTCATTACGGGAAACCGCGGCTGTGGCAAAACGGTTCTCCTGCGGGAGCTGCAGCGTTTAGCCAGCGAGCGCGGATGGGCGGTTGTCTCCGATTCCGCTTCGCTTGGCTTATGCGACCGATTGACCGACGCGCTTCGCTCGAATAAACCCGTTGTGACGTCAATGGAGTTTGGGCCGTCATTTGGCCGGATGTCGGTCGAGGCGGCGCGGGCAAAAGGTGAGACGTTACGAGGGCTGGTCAACGAACGCCTCAAGAAACTCGGGCCGGGAAAGGGCATACTGTTTGCGATTGACGAGGCGCAGTCTGCGTCTATCGAGGAGCTGGCGGCTCTTGCTGTTCTCTATCAGCAAGTGCTCGGAGATCAGGATGCTACGGGATTGCCCGATAGCGACCAGCGCGGTCTTGCGCTGGTGTTCGCTGGATTGCCCAGTATGGTTGATGACTTGCTCGAAGAGCCGAGCGTGACGTTTTTGCGCCGTGCCCAGCAGCGTACGCTGGGGGCGATTTCTTTGCCCAAGGTGCGCGATTCATATATCCAGACGGTCAAAGACGCTGGTCTTTACGTTGACGCGGAGACGGCGGACCTTGCGGCACGCAAGAGCATGGGGCATCCCTATATGGTTCAGCTGGTGGGCTATTACATGTGGCGCTCTGCTGTCCGACGCAACTCGCAGGTCATTGAAAGGTGCGATGTCGAGGATGGCCATGCGGATGCCGTCTCCGAGTTCTACGAAGCGGTCGACGCGCCCCTGTATTATGGATTGCGCAGCCCGCAACGCCTCTTTATCGAGGCCATGGCGGCTGACGGGGGCAAGCCGACGCGCATGGCGGATATCATCGAGCGCTGCGACCGTACTCAGAGTTGGGCGAGCAAATATCGCGCAAGCCTGATTCGCGAGCGCGTCATCGAGGCTGCCGGATACGGTCTCGTCCGGTTTACCGTGCCCATGCTGGGCGCGTACATTCGCGATCGAGTTTTATGGCATGAGTAGGGTGATAAAGGTGACGGAACAGAAGATGAGCCCGCAGGCTATCGAGGTGCGTGGCGCGCGTGTCCATAACCTTAAGGACATCGATATTGATATCCCGCTGGGAAAGCTCGTGGGTATTGCCGGCGTGTCGGGTTCGGGCAAGAGTTCGCTGGCACTGGGGGTTCTTTATGCCGAGGGCTCGCGTCGCTACTTGGAAGCACTTAGCACCTATACTCGACGTCGCCTGACGCAGGCCGAACACGCCCAGGTGGACGAGGTGCTGCACGTGCCGGCGGCGCTCGCGCTGCACCAGCGTCCGAGCGTGCCGGGCGTGCGGTCCACTTTTGGCACCATGACTGAACTCAACAATAGCCTGCGTCTGCTCTTTAGCCGTTGCGCCCATCATGTGTGCCCGCATTGCGGGGCGCGTGTGGAGCCGAGCCTTAACGTTGCCGCAGGCCTGTCGCTCGCGTGCCCTGCATGCGGTCGTGAGTTCTACGCGCCGAGCGCCGAGGACCTTGCGTTTAACAGCGGCAGTGCGTGTCCCACCTGCGGCGGCACCGGTGTCATGCGCGAGGTGGACGAGGCGAGCTTGGTACCCGACGAGTCAAAGACTATCAACGAGGGCGCGGTGCTTCCTTGGGGCACGCTCATGTGGGATCTGATGAAGCAGGTGGCCGGCGAGATGGGCGTGCGCACCGACGTGCCGTTTAACCAGCTCACGCCTCAAGAGCGCGACATCGTGTTTCATGGTCCGGCGGTTAAGAAGCACATTCTCTACGTCCCCAAAAACGGCGAGGGCGCCACGCCGCTCGACTTTACCTATTACAACGCCGTCTATACCGTCGAGAATGCGCTCGCCAAGGTTAAGGACGATAAGGGTTTAAAACGCGTTGCGCGCTTTTTGCGCGAGGGGCCATGCCGCGATTGCGGCGGCACGCGTCTCTCCGAGGCTGCGCGCCTGCCTCAGGTGCGCGGTATCAATTTGGCGCAGGCCGCGGCCATGACGCTAGGCGAGGCGATTGAGTGGGTGCGCGGGGTGCCTGCATCCTTGCCGACTGAGATGCAGCCCATGGCAGCGGATATCTGCGATTCGTTTTTGAGTGCGGCCCGTCGCCTGGTCGACCTGGGTCTCGATTACCTTTCACTCGACCGCGCCGGTGCCACGCTCTCCACGGGTGAGCGCCAGCGTGTGCAGCTCGCCCGTGTGGTGCGCAACCGATCGACGGGCGTGCTCTATGTACTGGACGAGCCTTCGATCGGCTTGCACCCTGCCAATGTCGACGGCTTGGTGGGCGTAATGCGCGATCTGGTGGATGATGGCAACACCGTGGTTGTTGTCGACCACGATACGCGCGTACTGGCGGAAGCCGACTATCTGGTTGAGATGGGTCCCGTTGCTGGAGCAGGCGGCGGCAATGTGATTGCTGCAGGCACGGTAGACGAGGTCGAGCAATCGCGGGGCAGCCGCATCGCTCCGTTTTTGCGCGCAGAGCCCAAGCGCTTGCGTCCGCAGGTGACTGACGACGACATGTTCGACCAGGGACATATCCGCATGGCAACCGATACCATCCACACCGTCAAGCCGCTCGAAGTCGATATCCCGCGCGGTCGCTTGGTTGCGGTTACGGGTGTTTCGGGTTCGGGCAAGACGACGTTGGTGCTCGAGACGCTCATCCCGGCACTCAAGGCGCAGGCAGCTGGCGAGCGCCTGCCGGGGCACGTGCGTTGGGTCGATGCCGAGGGTATTGCCCGCGCAAACCTGATTGACGCTACGCCCATCGGCGCCAACGTGCGCTCGACGGTAGCGACTTATGCCGACATCCATGATGAGCTGCGCCGCGCCTTCGCCCGTACGCCCGAGGCCAAGGCAGCCGGCTACAAGGCGGGTGCCTTTAGCTACAACACTGGCGCCTTGCGGTGCCCTACGTGCGACGGCACGGGATCGATATCGCTCGACGTGCAGTTTTTGCCCGATGTCGAGATCGTCTGCCCGGCATGTCGCGGCTCACGTTATGCAGACGCGGCTTCGCATATCCATCGCGAGGGCAAGGACGGGAGCTTGCTTACGTTGCCGCAGCTCATGGACATGAGCGTGGACGAGGCCCTCGACGCCACGGTGGGACTCAAGAAAGTCCAGGCGCGCTTGCAGACCTTGCACGACCTAGGCTTGGGCTATCTCACACTCGGTGAGCCCACGCCGGCGCTCTCGGGCGGCGAGGCACAGCGCCTTAAGCTTGCGAGCGAGATGGGCCGCGTGCAGGACGACGCCGTGTTTGTGTTTGACGAGCCCACGATCGGCCTGCATCCGCTCGATGTTCAGGTGTTGCTGAGTGTGTTTGACGGCCTCGTTGCCAAGGGCGCCACGGTTATCGTGATCGAACACGATCTCGACCTTATCCGAAATGCCGATTATGTGATCGATATGGGCCCGGGCGGTGGCGATGCGGGCGGGCGAGTCGTCTGTGCCGGCACGCCGACGGATATCGCTGCCTGCCCCAAGAGCGTTACTGGCCGCTACCTATAGACAATGAGGCAAAGGGACAGTCCCTTTGCCTCATTGATACCTATTTCACGCATTGAGCTGCGAGATAGTCGCGGAAGAATGGCAATTCAAATGCGACGAGCCCTCGTCCTCGCTCCCCGATGATGCCGGCGTCTATCATGCGGCGTCGGTAGCGGGAGACCTGCTGCGGCGAACGCTTAAGGCGCTCGACAAGGTCAGCGGTGGTGGACTCTTCCTCGTCATCGAGCATGGCGATGAGGAATCGCTTGTCCTCTGCCGTGAGTTCCCGATAGGTTGCCGCGAGGATTCGGTCGTCCATCTCGTCGCGCGCGATTTTGATTCCCAGGTCAAAGTCGCGTGACGAGATTTCCTTCGAATCGCTTGTGAGGTCCCAGGCACGGTAGCCTACGAGTTGCAATAGGAAGGGAAAACCAGAGATCGAGCGAACGGCTCGATCGATTCCCTCAGCATCTGCCAGGCGATCGTTTTCCTGGATTGTGCGAATCAAGGCCTCGCGCACGTCATAGTCGGCAATGCGGCCCAGATGATATTGTTGGGCGCGGCGAAGGAACGAGACCGTCTTGTGGTTCAGTAGCGTCGATACGTTGTTGGGAAGTCCCGCCATGAGCAGAGCGACGCGTTTCCCATCGGTCACAAAGTGCTGATACGTCGCTGCGAGCTGAATCATCTCGTTGAGTGTCGGGTCCACCTCGTCAACCGTGACGAGCAGACCGGTGCCCGCCTCGTTGAGCTGGTCGATGATGTCGCTCATGCGATAACGCCAGGTTGAGGCATCGTGAACGCGACTGACCTCGATGCTGCCGAGCGGTGCAATTCCGAGACCGGTGACTTCGAAGTGGTTGGACGGGTCGATAAGATGGCCGGCAGCACGTTTCGCCCCGAGCTCGATTTCCTCAAGCATTCCCGGGAGCGCGGTCGTCTTTACGGCAATCCAGCCGTGGGATTCCGCCCTTGTCGCGAGCGACGACATGAGAGCGGTTTTACCGGTTCCACGCGCGCCTGAGAAGATCGAGGTTAATTCTGGGCGCCTGCGCTGGCTCAAGAAGGCACGGTCCAAATCCCGAATAATCTGTTGTCTGCCAGCGAGATGGGCAGGAACTTCGCCAAAGCTAGGGGTAAACGGGTTTTCGAGGTATTCCACAATGCCCTCCTTTAGCGTCTCGGGTTAATTTCATTTTATTCTAGTTAATCTCAATTAAAAACGATTAATTTCATTTCAAAGCATAAGGTTGGCGTCGTGCGTTATCGAAGCGGTGCTTGAATAGCTTACGTTGGAGCTCGAAAATGGGTTCAACCCATTCGCGAAATTTGCACGCCCTATTGTGAGTGGGCTCTCAGATGAGCTGAAGCTGCCATCGTGCGGCTGATAGGGGCAATCATGAAAAACAGAATCTATGGGTATGCTCGAGTTTCGTCAGCAGATCAGAACCTGGATCGCCAACTGGATGCGCTGGAGCGGTTTCCGGTCCAAACGAATTTGATCTATGCTGACAAAGCGAGCGGAAAGGACTTCAGGCGTCCTCAGTACCGGCGTCTTCTTCGTCGTCTGCGCGAAGGGGACGTTCTGGTGATTAAGAGTATCGATCGATTGGGTCGCGACTACCGTGAAGTTCTCGATGAATGGCGTCGCCTAACGACGGACAAACACGTTGCCATCGTGGTGCTCGATATGCCATTGCTTGATACACGCGAACAACCCAATGGAATTACGGGGACTTTTATTGCCGATCTAGTGCTTCAGGTTTTGAGCTACGTGGCTCAGGTGGAGCGCGAAAACATAAAGCAGCGCCAGGCGGAGGGTATCGCGTCGGCGCGTCTGCGGGGTGTGAGATTTGGGAGACCGACGCTCGAACGTCCGGATAACTACCGCGATGTCATCAAATCATTCGAAGGAGGTGAGGTTACGAGGCAAGAGGCCGCAATGCTTTTGAACGTTAGCGCATCGACGTTTGATCGTTGGAGACGGGCGGACGCGAACGGATATGACCGTTCGCCGTCTGCCCGTCCTCTTTAGCTAGACATTTTGACGAGGGGAGTTTATTGCACAGGGCCCACTCCTTCCCTCGATGTTTATCCAGTTCACGCCCTTGAATCAAATAGTGCCACCGCGTCGCCAATTCGTCTGCTATTTGACGAGGGGGGGTTAAACGACTACCAAAGGATATGTAATGAAGAAAAAGTTATTTACGGCAGTTCTGGCTTTTAGCGCGGCGGCGCTAATCGGCATTTCTCTACCACTCGGAATTACGGGTCGCGGATGGAGTCCGACATGCGCATTTGCAGCGACTAAGAAAAGTGGAAAGAAGCCAAAGCCAGGTAAGAAGGATTCAGTAAAAATCGATCAACTAAACTGGAGCGTCTCAGAAGGCGTTGTTGATGGCGTCGAGATGATGACATTTGAATATGACAATAAATCGAGCTTCGATATTGCTCAGTTCACTATTCAGTTTGAGCCGAAAGGGGAGTTGACTGACGAACAGAAACTTCTGTTTACTGACGTTTTTGATGAGGAAGAGGCTGTGCACGATTATTCAACGCTGAAAATGACGGCGGATAGCCAGCGAATCGTCGAGAAGCGAGAATCGGTTGATAGCGTTCCGTGCATTACCCATGGTGACTATGTCGCCAATGCCCAGCAGAATCAATATGACCTGATGGAGCCTTCAGTGGCGACTATTGCCTATCTAGGCGGCGATGGAAAGATATATCTCGAGTACTATAGTTTCAAGTCGAAAACCTATACGACTTCATCAAAGGGCGGTGTCAAGGCGTATGACTGGCCAACAAAAGCCCTTGCAAAATCCTTGCCGAAGCCTGACTGCCCTATCGTTTATACGTCGTTAGACGAAAAAGACTGCCTTTCGTTTGTCGCATTTGGCATCGATCGTGATGGGTACGACAAATACATCAAAGCTTGCAAGAAAAAGGGATACAAGGACATCGAATATTCGTATGACAGCAGTTTTTGCGCAAAGGATAAAAAGGGACGGGAACTGATGATCGGATATAGCGACCGAGATCAGCGGATGGACGTCAGCGTTTCAGTTGATTAACGTGGGCATATGATCGAATGATCAACGCGTTATGATGCCTATGTATGGATTGGGGTGCCGGCCTATGGTCTGTGCCCCAATCTTTCTAAAGTTACGTGCAGCAGAATAGGTATTAAATTAACGTATGAATGTGTATTTATATTATGTTGGATTTAAGTCCTTCCTTTCTGAATTGGTTGACATCAAAACCCAATATAAATGAATTGAGTCCGTAATTACCCTGAGGACAACTGGAGGACAAGGGCTAAATGAGCGTTTCCAATCCGTTTAAAACAATTGGCCAGAAGATAATTGTCGCCCTATTGGCGTTAGGCTTGATTGCAGCTTGCGGCGGCTGCGTGCACCTGTGGTTGACGCGCGATCAGACCGTTATAAGCGATGATTCGATTCGGGAAGAAATTAAGCCGGTAACGAAGTTGCTTACCTACGAATACGATTTTACTCAGGTTCTATATATTGACGATGCAGGGAATCCGTTTGGTTTTAACAACCCATTTACTACTAAGCGATATGTAGCGACCATCGATGGCAAGGCGGATATCGGCCTGAACGTAGACGATGAGAACCTGAAGGTCAAAGTCCATCGTTCGAAAAACAACGAGTCGGTAATAAAATCTGTTAATGTTACGCTTCCGCATTCCGAGATCGTGACGTTGTCAACGGATCCGAACTCGCTTAAAAAGTACGTTGAGGACAATGGTTTTCTTAATTGGAATCAGGTCAGTACGGACGATTTAAATAAATTGCTTCAGCAGGCTGATAAGGACCAGAGGCAAAAGGTTCAAGAAAGTGGCATGCTGGAAAAATCTGATGAACGTGCAGTAAAACTGGTGAAAAAGCAGGTGTCGACGTTCTGTGGTCCAGACGTAAGGGTCAATGTCGAATTCGAAGATTAATATCTACCTTTGAAATCAAATTACTGATTCAGCTGAATGCCCGCTATCGCGATGCCTTACGTTGCGATAGCGGGCATCTCTGATTTCGTTTGAAGGGTGTCAATGTGACAATTGTCCGATATGACAACGAGACTGTCCCTTTATCACATTCCCGGAAAGCCTGCCTGGCGCAGGGCTTCGTAAAGGACGATGGCGGCGCTGTTGGAGAGGTTGAGTGCGCTGATGCGGTAGTCGTCCGGGTTGACGAAGTTGCCGCAGATATCCTGTTGAAGGATGGCTTCGTGGCTGCCCTCGGTGTGCCCCAGCGATTCCTCGTGGGCTTCCCAGGCCTCGGCGTTATCGAGTGAGTCGCAATCGCGCAGCATCGGGATGCGCTCGCAGCGCTCGGACGCCGCGGCGAGTAGCTCCTCGGGAATCCCTGAGCTCTCGCTGCCAAAGACCAAGTAGTCGCCATCGCGGTAGGTACTTTGCGCATAGGTACGGCGTGCCTTTTTGGTCAGCAGATGCAGGCGCTCGTCGGCGGGGGAGAGGCCGTTGCGGGCAAGGAAATCCTCCCAGCCGGCATAGGTTGTCACGTCCAAGTTTTGCCAGTAGCCCAGGCCGGCGCGACGCACCGTCTTGTCATCGAGCGAAAAGCCCAGCGGCTCCACCAGATGCAGGCGGGCGCCGGTAACCACGCAGGTGCGGCCGATATTGCCCGTATTGGCCGGAATCTCGGGCGCGTACAGCACAATGTTGAACATGAATCTCCTTGGCTCAGAACGAAAAACCACCACGAAGGGCACCTTCGTGGTGGTTTGGCGGTTGCGTAGGCGGAAAAATGCCCGCTTGGATAAACCTAGGCGCGGTGCCAGTCGGTCAGGCAGGCATCGAGGGAGGCGATGAGCGCATCCTTGTCCATGTGACGGCCGATGATGCACAGGCTCGTCATACGGTCGCCCGTCTCGTCGTCCCAAATCTGCATGATCTCGGGGTTCTCGTCGATGATCTTCTGCTTCTCGCCCTCGGGCGCGGAGTCAACGAACAGACCGTTCTCCATCAGGCGCATCTGGTGGCCGGCCTGCTCAAACATGTAGCACATGTCCGGATCGCCGGTCTGCCACAGCGGACCCTTGACGCGAATGACCTCGTCGGGCCACTCCTGCTCAACAAAATCGGTGAACTTCTGCAGGTCAAACGGCTTGCGGCGCGAGTAAACAAAGGTCTCGATGTCGTACTCGAGCACCTCGGGGTCATCGTGCTCCTCGGGATGTTCCATGGCATCGATCCAGGCGGCGGAGTTGTAGGCGCGCATAAAGTCGAAGCGGTCGGTGTCGAGCAGCTCCTCCATGGGGACCTCGCCGTTTTGGGCCTCGACGATCACGGCGTCCTTCTGCAGGCTGCGCACGATGGCCTTGAGCTCGGCGATCTGCTCGGGCGTTACGGTATCGGTCTTGTTAAGGATCAGCGTGGAGCAGAACTCGATTTGCTGGATGAGCAGGCTTTCGATGTCGTCCTCGTCGATATCCTCAGCCAGCAGGTCGCGACCGCCGTTGAACTCGTCGTACATGCGGGCGCAGTCGACCACGGCCACGATGTTGTCGAGCGCGAGCTTGGGCTCGCCGCCCACCTTGGCCTCGTCGCAGAAGCTCGAGATGGTGTAGGCGATGGGGATAGGCTCGCAAATGCCCGATGCCTCGATGATGATGTAGTCGAAGTCGCCCGAATCGGCGATGCCCTGCAGCTGGTTGGCCAGGTCATCCGAAAGCGTGCAGCAGATGCAGCCGTTGGTGAGCGGGATGAGGTCGTCGGTCTCGGAAAGGCCGCCGTCGGCGATGAGGCTGGCGTCCACATTGATCTCGCCGATATCGTTGACGATTACGGCGGCGCGGATACCGCCATCGTTAGCGAGGATGTGGTTGAGCAGCGTGGTCTTGCCGGCACCGAGGTATCCGGTAAGCATGATGATTTTCACGGGTTTGTTGGGCATGTGCCCTCCTTTGTTAGACATGGCTTACAGTTGAATCATATGCCAAACGCCTGCTCTTATACCCACGCGCTGGCAAATAACACAGGCTACTCCCAGGCTCCCCATACATCGGGGCAATAACCGACGGTGGCCTTTTTGCCGTTACGCACGATGGGTTCGGCTAGAACCTGCTGGTTCTCGAGCAACTTGTCGAAGCGCTGGCTGGGGGTGAGGTGCTGGATGAGCGCGAGCGTCTCTTCGTCCTTGGCCTTGGGGTTGAGCAGCTTGTCGATACCGCCGACCGCCTGCATCACGCTCGTGAGCTCGCCCTTGCTCATCTCCTTTTCCTTAAGGTCGATAAACTGCACCTTAATGCGGCGCTCTTTGAAGAAGCGCTGTGCTTTCTTGGTATCGAAGGACTTTTTGGTGCCAAAAATCTGCACGTTCATGTATTTGTTCCGCCGTTCTACCTGATGAAGTTGGTCGTTGCTCGATCGGCTTCGGGCGCATTGATACCGGCGGCCTGTCCTGCCTCGATGCAGCGCAGGAGCCAAGCCATGTTCTTACCGATGTTGCGCATGGTGGCAAGGCCCTCGGCGTCCCCATTGGCGTCGCCGGGCACGCGACCAAACACGTTGTTCCAGTACGTGGAGGCAACCACGGGCATCTGGTTGATGGTGAAGTACTTATTGAGCACATCGAAGGTGGTCGACGTACCGCCGCGACGGGCGACGGCGACGGCAGCGCCCGGCTTGTGCGCAAAGGCCTTGCTGCCGGCATAGAAGGCGCGATCGAGGGCCGAAAGGATGCGGCCGCTGGGGTGCGCATAGTAGACGGGCGAGCCAAAGACAAAGCCGTCTGCCTGCTCGGCGGCAGCGATGAGCTCGTTCACCACGTCATCGTCAAAGGTGCAGCGCCCGCCAAGCTTGCCGCACTGACCACAGCCGATGCAGTCGCGAATGGGCTTGGCGCCCAGCTGAAACACCTCGGTATCAATGCCTTCGGCGTTGAGCTGCTCGGCGACCTCGGCGAGTGCGCAGGCGGTGTTGCCGTTTGCCTTGGGGCTGCCATTGACCAAAAGAACCTTCATCACAAACTCCCTCTGCTTTTGGTGACTTCTGCAGAGGATTATCGCACGATGGGGGAGGCGGCGCGGGCGCGGCGCTAATCCAGTTTGGTGCCTGGCACCTGCACGGCTTTCCCGAGCAACGTTTTGAGCTCGTTCAAAATGGAAACGGGCTGACGGTCGACGCCGTCCAGATGGAGCGTGGCCACGCGAATGGGTGGCTGATATTCAAATGGGCCAAAGAGCACGGGCGAACCCAGGAACCGCTCAATTTCCTCTGCAATCGCATCGGTTTCTTCGGGATCAAAGTCGTCGAAAAGAGCCACGAACATCGGCCCCGTCGAGCGGAACATACGACCCTTACCGCGCGAGCATTCCACCAGACAGGCGGCACATTCTGCCAAAACGCGGTCGCCCGCATCAAAGCCAAAGCGGGCATTGACCTGAGCGATATCGTCGATTTTGATGGCGATCAAACCAGCCTTGCGCGCCACGCGACGCATTTCGCCAATGGCGTTGACCAGGGCGTGAATATCGCCCAAGCCGGTCACGGAATCGGTCGTATCTGCCAAGCTTCGGTTGATGATAATGCCCACATACATGCCGGGCTCGGTATCGGTGCCGTCCAAGCGGTAGCCCGTGCAGTCGCAAAGCACGTATTTTCCGGTGGCATCCATTACGCGATACTGCATGTAGTGGAAGTGCCACGTGCCGTTTATCACCATGTCGAGCTCGGCACGTACGTTGTCGCGGTCCTCGGGATGAACGCGGGCGAGCCACATGTCGAGTGAGTTAAAAGGGTGCTGGGAGGACAGGTCAAAATCGCGCACGGCGTTAACCGACCATTGCGATTCTCCCGTATCGAGATTGAGGATAAACGGATAGCGCGTCTCGGAGCTCATGGAGATCGCTTGGAACACCCGGTCGTTGCAGGGAAGCTGATCGACGATTGGGCGTTGCGGCGCGTCATCGTCTTTCGGTTGCTGCACACGATGCATAAGCTTATAGCGATACATCTTGCGATCGGCATCCATTGTCATCTGGCGACGCGTGTCGCCAGCAAGTGGATCGACGCGCGAGCAGCCAAAGCTAAAGCTGCCGATCATGGGCGCCTTGCCACCTGAGCTCGCCTCGATCAGCCTGGTACGTACCTGCTCCAAGCGCTGCTCGAGTTCAATCTCGTTTGCGGAGAGCGAGATGAGCACAAACTCGTCTCCACCGATACGGAACAGCATCTCATCGTGCTCCATGGTTTCGGAGAGCGTGCGGCAGATGCTCAGAATATAGCGATTGCCTTCGGCGTGGCCAAACCTATCATTGCAATGCTTGAGATGGTCGATGTCAATATAGGCGCAGGTGAAGGGGTCGCCTTTGCGCCAGAGTTGCTCGACGTGACGGTCGAATCCGTTGCGGTTGCCCAAGTTGGTGAGCGGATCGATATAGGCGTTGCGCTCAAGCAGCTGGCGCTCTTGTTGCAGGATGGCATGCGTCTTTTGCAGTTGCTCGCCAACGGCGCGTAGCCCAGCAGGCAGCGCGGCAACATCGAGTTCGGCGGTCGAGACGCCGTTCGCAAGTCGCTGAAGATAGGCAATAATCGATTGCTCGCCCAGGCGATACGACTCGTTCATGATGGATAACCTCCTTGGGCGGAACAACGGTTTGTATCATATCCCCAATTCGGTTTGAATTGGGGATATAAGTTAGCTAATGGAGACAAATATCCCCTTCGACGGTGGCGTTTTGCGCGCGAGCGTATCAGTTGTTATTGCCGCCATCGAGCAATGCCTCAAAATCCTTCGCCTGCATGGGGCGGTAGTAGAGGAAGCCCTGAGCGTAGCGGGCGCCCATTTGTCGTAGCATGTTCGCCTGCTCATTTGTCTCGACGCCTTCGACCACGACGGGCAGATGGAGCGACTGCGCCATTTCGAGCATCGATGAAATGATTTGCGTGCTGCGGCCTTGATCGCGGTCGGTGGGCACAAAGGTGCGGTCGAGCTTGATGACGTCGACGTTGACGTTCTTGAGCATCGCGAGCGTGGACTGGCCGGTGCCAAAATCGTCCATGTAGGTCGAGAAGCCACGGGTGTGCAGATCCGCGGTCAGCTTATCCACGGCCTCGGACTCTCCGGTATAGGCGGTCTCGGTGATCTCGATGTGCATGAGTTCGGGCGGCAGGTTGTACTGGGCGGCGAGCGACCCCATATGCTCGGCGACATCGCAGGCAAGAATGTCTACGCGCGACACATTGAGGGAAATCGGAACCACGCGAAGTCCTCGATTGAGGCGCTCGCGGAGCCACATGGCGACGCCCTGCCAAACATATTTATCGAGCGTCACTACAAAGCCGCTTTCCTCGAGTGCGGGGATAAACGTTGTGGGC
>CATYUU010000029.1:0-25077 GCA_958413455.1 uncultured Collinsella sp.
AATGGAGACGCCCGGTGGATCATCTCACCGGGCGTCACCATACCGTTCACGGCGCGAACGCAACCGGTCAACCGTGTCGCGGCAATCAGTTTGAAATTATCTTGATGACGAGAAAAGCTGCTGGTAATCTATGGGACGTCATAGAACGTTTGCATTGTGCAAACGTTGAAGCGAGATGCGATGCAGTCTCGAGTTCTTTGGAGGTATCTATGTCAGATACGAAGGCGAAGAATACAAACAGACGTTTTAAGTTCAAATTGCCGCATGTCTATACGATCATGTTCTTGCTGATCGTTGTCTTTGCGGTCCTGACTTGGATCGTTCCCTCTGGTCAGTATCAGCGCAAGACGATTTCGACAGCGGCGGGCGAGCGTGAAGTCGCCGTTGCTGGAACCTATGAACAGGTCGATAAGAACTACACCGATTCCGAGACCGGCGAGACCATCAATCTGGGCCAGGATATCTTCGCGGTTCTGCAAGCGCCCACCAAGGGTATCCAAGAGGCTGCCGACGTCGTTGCGTTCGTCTTATTGATTGGCGGATCGTTCGCGATCATCACCAAGACCAACGCTTTGAATGCCGGCATGAGCCGTGTGATTAAAAAGCTCAAGAACAAGGACATCCTCATCATTCCCATCACGATGACATTGCTGTCCATTTGCGGCACTACGTTTGGTATGTCTGAGGAAGCCCTGCCGTTCTATGCCATCTTCATTCCCATCATGATGGGTATCGGTTATGACTCGATGACGGCATTCATCATCTGCTTCCTTGGTCCTAACCTGGGATATTGTGCTTCGACCATCGACCCGTTTAATGTTTTGATCGCCCAAGGCATCATTGGCATCGAGGGTAATCCGCAACTGTGGCTGCGCGCCGTTTCTTGGGTCATCTTCACTGCCGTCGGTATCGCATGGGCCATGCGCTACGCCATGCGCGTCAAGAAAAACCCCGAGTCGTCCATTGTGTACGAGGACGATAAGCTCAAGCGTATTGAGTTTTCCGTGACCGATGCCTCCATCGAGGAAGAGTTCACTATCCGTCAGAAGCTCGTGCTTATCGATTTTGCTTGCGGTATGGGCATTATCGTCTGGGGTCTTGTTACCCAGGGCTGGTACATGAATGAGATTTCCGCCGTGTTCCTTGGCATGGGCTTGCTTGCCGGTATCCTGGGCGGCCTTGACCAGCAGACGATCGCAGAGGAGTTCGTTAAGGGTCTTGCCGACTTTGCGTACGCTGCCATCGTTATCGGTATCGCTCGCGGTATTCTGGTCATCGCCGAGGGCGGAATGATCATCGACACCATCCTCCAGGCGCTCGCTACCGCGCTTGCCGGTGCACCCGCCGCCGTCTACACCACGTTTATGTATATCGTCCTTGGCCTGCTCTCTTTGCTGGTTCCCTCGAGTTCTGGCCTGGCGGCGCTCACCATGCCCGTTATGGGCCCCCTGACCGAGCTCATGGGCCTCAATCCCGAGGCAGCCGTCACCGCGCTCCAGTTTGCCAACCAGACCATCAACACCATCAGCCCCGTGGCGGGCATGACGGTCGCCGGTCTTGCCGTGGCTAGGATTTCGTTTGGCCAATGGTGGAAGACCATTTGGAAGTTCTTCATTTTCATGGTCGTCTTTGGCGTGATTGTAACGGCAATCTCTGGCATGCTTCCGGTGTAGGTGGTTGTGATGTCTGATCGTTTGACGGTCCTGACGTCTAAGAGCGTCTTTACCGGTACGGGGGACCTGCCGTTTGAAGGTTTCGTAGCGGTCCGTGGCAATCGAATTGAGGCTGTTGGCACCAAGTGTGAGGTAGCTTCGTATTTGACCCAGGCGGACGAGGTAGTTGACCTGGGCGACCGCACTGTCATGCCCGGCCTGATCGATGTGCATACCTTCTATACAGGTTGGGCGCTGCGGACGTTGGGGTCTGATCTGTCCGGCATCGCTGATGCCAAAGAGGCTGTGTCGCTCTTGCGTGCATGGAAAGAAGATCATCCGGATTGCGCGGCGGCTTTTGGCCACAACCTACCCGAAACGTTGGCATCGGATGCCGAGAACGCAAATACGGCAGCTGTGTTTGACGATTGTTTTGGCGATATCCCTGTCGTCTGCTTTACACCGGGTGCGGAGACCTGCGTTCTCAATGCTGCCGCCAGTGCGCGATACGGCTTTACACCCCAGGCGTGCTATGCCGAGAAGATCTGGCGCATGATGAGCGATTTCCTCGCGCTGCCCGAGGTGCGTGCCGGGTATTCGGACTACATGAGCATGCTTAACGAGCGCGGCGTTACCGCCATCAAGGAAATGGCGTTTGATGACTACTACGGCTTTGCCGACGAAATGGCTCGCCGTGAGGAATCTGGTGAGCTGACGGTTCGCGTCTCTATGATGTCGCAGCCGGTGGGCGCCGGTGCAAATCTGGCATATGCCCGCGAGGCGCGAGAGCGCTTCCGGGGACCGTTCGTTCGTTTTTCTGGCTTCAACCGTATGACCGATCGCGGCGTATGGGTGGGGCTTGCCGAGATGATAGACCCCTATGAGGACACGGCCGATGCGGGCGCTGCCGGCAAGACGGTCGTCGAGGAGCCAGAGTGGGATCTGATTGAGAACGAGCTGCGTGCAATTGATGCTGACGGCTTCCGATATTCCTTGCATTGCCAGGGCGATGGCGCCGTTCGCCGCACCGTGGCACTCTATGCCTCGCTGCCTCGAGACGAGCATGGACGGATGCTTCGCCGCCATGCGATTACCGATCTCGAGAACTCTGACCCGACCGATCTTGTCGAGTTTGGCAAGTTAGGTGGAATTTGCGAGGTCTATCCGCAGATTCTGACGCTGGACCGGCGCGAGGATTGCCTGTCGATGATGCGTCGACAAATTGGCGAGACGCGACTTTTGCACAGCTGGAATCGCCGCGGCATGGAAGATTCCGGATGCACAGTGTGCTGCGGCACGGATCTGCCGCTGCTGATTCCGAGCCTGGGCGAGTCAATCTACAGCGCGTGCGGCGGATTCTTCGCCGACGGACTGCCCGTGAATGAGGTCAACACGCTGACGCTTGTTGAGCTCTTGCGCGCTTGGACTGCCGGGGGCGCGTACGATCTGATGCGCGAAGACGAGCTGGGTACGCTTGAGGTTGGCAAGCTTGCCGATATCTGCGTGCTCAATCGGGATGTGTTCGACCTCGATTATCGCGACGCACGCGATCTTGCGGTTGACATGACGATGTCGGACGGACAAATCGTGTTCGATCGAAATAAGGAGGCATAAGATGTCTGAATCCAAACCGACGCTGCACCGCGAACAGATTGCGGGCATGAATATCCACTACATCATGTGGTCGCTCGATTACTTCCTTGATGTGCAGCAGCGTTTGGGCTTTGAGTCCATTGAGCTGTGGTGTGCGGAGCCGCATGTGACGCTCGACCACACGGGCTACTTTGAAGCTGAGGTCCTGGCGAAAAAGGCTGCAGACCGTGGGCTTAGGTATCGTACTCTGTGTCCCGAGAATGTTGTCTATCCTTGGCAGTACTGCGCACGCAAACCGCTGCATGAACAGCGCAGCTTGGCGTACTTTAAGCACGGCATTGAGCTTGCCGAGGTACTTGGGTGCGACCGCATGTCCATCAACTCGGGCTGGGGCGACTGGGACGAGGACCGCGAGGAAGCCTGGAAGCGCAGCCGCGAGCACTTGTCCATTCTGGCGGAGTATGCCGGCGAGCACGGTCTGGTGCTTACGATGGAAAGCCTGCGTCCCGAGGAGAGCAACCTTGTGACGACGGTTTCCGATGCGAAGCGCATGATTGACGAGGTCGCGAGCCCGTACTTACAGCCCATGGTTGATACAACCGCGATGGGCGTTGCAGGCGAGACGCTCGAGGACTGGTTTGCCGCCTTTGGTGATGGGGCAATTCACGAGATGCACTTTATCGACGGTGACCCGTATGGCCATCTGGTGTGGGGCGATGGCAAGCACGATATGGACGCCTTCGTCGCCACGCTCAACGCCCATGGTTTCGACGGCATGCTGGGCCAGGAAATCACGGACGGTCGTTACTACGATGATCCGGCGGCGGCAGATGCCAAGAACATGGCCGCATTCGAGAAATATCTGATTGACTAAAACAACCATCGGCCACGCAACCAACGTCATTGATTGCGGGCCAAATAAGAAAGGAACTGGATATGAACGCACACGATCTGATCAAAGAGGCAATTGCCGAGAAGGGCAAGTTCGACAGCGTCTACTGGATTGCTTGCGGTGGCTCCATGATCGATTTGATCCCGGCTCATGAGCTTCTGCAGCGCGAGGCAACCACCTTCACTTCGTATATCTATACGGCTCGCGAGTTCGATATCATGCGTCCGCGTCGTCTGGGCGAGAAGTCCCTGGTCATCGCTTGTAGCCACAGTGGCAACACCCCTGAGGTCGTCGAGGGCTGCGAGATTGCCCTTGCTGCCGGCGCTACGGTGATCGCCCAGACCGACAACGCTGGATCTAAGATCGACACCGGTAAATGGACCACGTGGGTCTACCCGTGGGGCGAGGGCGTGCCGCAGGCCGAGGTCCCCGCTGGCATTTCGCTGTCGCTTGCGGCCGAGCTGCTCGATCAGCAGGAGGGCTACGCCGATCTTGCCGATATGTATGCCGGTATCGCCGAGATGGATAAGATTCTTCCCCCGGCACGTGAGAAGGTAAATGCCGAGCTGGGCGATCGTTTTGCCAAGCTTTGCCAGGAGCACGAGTTCTTCTATATTCTGGGCAGCGGTCCCAACTTTAGCCAGACCTACGGTTTCGCTATCTGCTCTCTTATGGAGATGCAGTGGCAGCACTGCAGCTACATCCACTCTGCCGAGTACTTCCACGGCCCCTTCGAGGCTACTCAGGATGGCGTTTTTTACTTCCTGCAGATGGGCTCCAGCGAGTGCCGTGCTATGGACGAGCGCGCCCTGGCGTTCCTTAAGACGCATACCGATACGCTGATGGTGCTCGATGCCAAGGAGTACGGTATGGAAGCCGTGCCGGCGAGCGTCCGTGCCTATCTGGACCCGGTGCTGTTCTACGCCATGAACTGCGAGCTGCGTGCTGCACGCGGCAAGGTGTTTGATCACGATCCCGATTTCCGTCGCTATATGGGTGTTGTCGAGTACTAGAAGGGGCAAAGGCCATGGCATTTAACGTTAACGCGCTCGGATTTGGCGACAACGTCGTCGATCGCTACGAGCATATCCACACCATGTATCCTGGCGGCAACGCGGTTAACTTCGCCGTTTATGCCAAGAAATGCGGTGCCGCACGTTCTGCATACATGGGCATTTTTGGCAATGACGCCGCTGCCGAGCATGTCATTGCAAGCCTCGAGGATGAGGGTATCGAGCTTGACAAGTGCGAGCAGATGATTGGCGAGAACGGAGCGGCTCGCGTGACCGTCGTTGACGGTGACCGTGTCTTCCTCGGCTCCAACGAGGGCGGTATCCGTGGCGATGCGCGCTATGTCCTCGATCGCTTTGACCTTTCGTACATGAAGCAGTTCGATGTGGTTCATTCGGGAAACTATTGCTTTACCGAGCGCGAGCTGCCCAAGTTGAAGGCTGCGGGCGTCACGGTCTCTTTTGACTTTTCGGACGACTCTACCGACGAGTACTACGAGCAGATTGCGCCCTACGTCGATTTCGCTTTCTTTAGTGCGGCGGATGCTGCGAGTGAGGACGAGATTCGCGAGCGTCTGGCATGGGTGAAGGGCCTGGGTCCGCGTTTTGTGTCGGCTACGGCGGGCGCCGAGGGCTGCATTGCTTACGACGGCGAGCGTTATTACCGCCAGCTGGCTAAACCGGTAACGGACATGAAGGACACCATGGGGGCGGGCGACTCGTTCCTCACCTCGTTTTTGATGTGCTATCTCGATTCCGCCAAGCGCGGTGAGGATGGCGCCGAGGCCATCGAGCGCGCGCTCGACTTTGCTGCCGGGTTTGCCTCGACCGTGTGCGGTATGGAAGGTTCTTGGGGCCACGGAGCACCAATCGTCGAATAGCTTAAGAAAGCGTACGGTGGTCTGGCTATGAGGCCTTGGACGGCCGATGCAAAACAATAAGCGAAACGCGAAAAGGGGGCTCGCCATGTGGTGGGTCCCCTTTTGAACATTGGAGAAGACCATGGGTATTAAAGCGTGCGCGGCTGGTTTTTGCTGTGCGGACGTCTATCAAAACATCGGCGTGTTCTATCCGACTGGTAATGGCATTGACTGGGGTATCCATCTTGCACGAATGGGCGTTTCGGTATCCGCCGTGTCGGTTGTCGGCAAGGACGAGTACGGAGACAAGATGAGAGAGGCGCTGGCCGCTGAGGGGTTCGATATCTCACATCTGCGGGTGGAAGATGGCGACACCTCGGTGATGCTCATGGCATTGAAAGACGGCGTCGATCGCGTGCATCTCGAGGCAATCGATGGCGTAATGGAGACATATCGACCGAATGAAGACGACCGGGCATTTATCCTAGAGCATGACATCATCCATACCGACCTGTTTGGCAATTGTTTGGACCTCCTGCCCGAATGGCATGATGCGGGCAAGACGGTGGTTATGGACTTCTCGGTGTTCAGCCAGGATCCCGAATATGCATGTGAGGCTCATTTTCCTTACGTTGACTACGCATTCATGTCGTTTGAAGAGGACACTCCGGAGCTACGAGACTGGGTACGCCACGTGCAGGGATTGGGACCGCGCGTTGCGGTTGCCACGCTTGGCGAGAAGGGAAGCATTGCCTATGACGGTGAGCGCTTCTATGAGTGCGGGATCGTACCGGCGGAGAAGGTCGTTAATACCGTGGGTGCCGGCGACTCGTATATTGCCGGGTTTACCAAGGGCGTGATCGATGGCCTTAATATTCCGGCGTGTATGAAGGCGGGCGCTGAGCTGTCGTCCCGAGTGATTGGTTCGTTTGAGCCGTACTAGGGTCAAATGCCTGGAAAGGAGTACGAAATGGTTATCGACATGTTGGTCCATCCTATGCTCTACGGCGAGATCTGTACGCCGGGTGATGAGCCTGATGGATTCGGCTTTTGGTCACGAGAATTTGGTATGGGGCATATGGGCCCCATGGATTGGGATGAGCTTCAAGTCGAGATGGACGTCTGCGATGTGCAGAAGAGCGTGCTCATGCCGCTCGATGTAACCACGGCATGCGGAGGGCACTTTGGCACCAATGACCAGATTGCCATGCTGGTTGCCGCGCATCCCGATCGTCTGTGGGGATTTGCGAGCGTAGACCCGCAGGTGAGCGGTGCCGCAGACGAATTGGAGCGCGCCTTTACCGAGTTGGGGGCAAAGGGGCTTTGCCTGCATCCTGCAAAGCAGGGTTTTGCCCCCGATGATGCTGTGGCCGAGCCGCTTTACGAGCTGTGCGAGCGCTATAACAAGCCGGTGGTTTTCCATGCCGGTATGTCTTGGGAGCCTGGCGCAGAGCTCTCGCGCAGTAACCCGCTTGCATTTGAGCACACAATCGCAACGCATCCAAATGTGCGCTTTAGTTTGGCCCACTTTGGCTGGCCCTGGGTGCGCGAGACCGTGGCGATGCTGCTCAAGTATCCCAACTGCTACACGGACACCTCTATCACTTACATCGATTCGCCCGAGGAGATGATGCAGCGTCTTTTCACGGTCGATATGGGGCCGCTGTGGTATGAGCGCGCGCTATCGCACCAAGTGATGTTCGCCAGCAATACGCCGCGCTTCCGTGCATTCAAACTCAAGCGGGCGCTCGATACCGTGCCCATGCGCGATGATGCGCGAGAAAGGCTCTACTGGGGTAATGCCCTGCGTTTTCTTGAAGGGGATGAGTGAACATGGTGACGCTCGAGACATTGAGCTATCTATCGACTGCTCCGGACCAGTTCATCGATATTACCGAGGACGTGCACGCCGCCATCGAACGCAGCTCGGTGACCAATGGCTTGGCAGCGATTATTTTGTCGCATACGACCTGTGGAATCGTGGTAAACGAGGGACTGCCCTGCGTGGAGACGGATCTTATGGAGACGCTCGATCGCATCGCCCCACTCGATGCCCCCTACGCGCACGCACACTTCCTGCCGAGCTATGGAGCCACCGGCAACAACTCCTGTGGGCATATCAAGAGCATGATTTGTGGAAACAGTTGCTTCTTTCCCGTCCAAGATGGCCACATCGTGTGTGGAGGTGCCCAGAACATCTATCTTGCGGAGTTTGACGGTCCGCAGAAGCGAAAAGTGTACGTCGAGGTGCTGGGGGAGTAACGTCCCTGCAATAACCCTATGAAGGAGCACGTTATGTCGTTTCTAACCTCGATGTTCAAGACCGAAAAGCCGGTTATCGGAATGCTGCACCTGCGTCCTCTGCCGGGCGATCCACTGTATTACCCGGGCGGAAGCGTGTCGCAGGTCGTGGAAGCCGCCAAGCGCGATCTCGAGGCGTTGCAGCAGGGCGGTGTCGATGGCATTTTGATTACCAATGAGCTCTCGATGCCCTACGAGCAGCACGTTTCTCCCTCAACCCTTGCATCGATGGGCTATGTTATCGGGGCTCTATCCCATGATCTGTCGACTCCTTGGGGAGCTGAGGCTATTTACGATGGTGATGCCACAATCGAGCTGTGCGCTGCCGTCGATGCGCAGTTCACGCGCTGCAATTTTTGCGGTGCCTGGGCCGGTGATCTCGGGCTGATTAACCGAGATTTCGCGCACACCATGCGTCGCAAGGCGGCGCTGCGCCTGGATGACCTCAAGCTTTTTCACTTCATCACGAGCGAGGGGGAGGTTTATCTCAACGACCGCACGACTGCGGACATTGCCGATTCACTTCTCTTTAATTGCCTTCCGGATGCAATGGTCATCGGCGGTTCGGCTGCCGGTCGTGGCGCTTCGGGCGAGCTTGCCGATGAAGTCCGCGAGCGTGTTGGCGAAGTACCCGTGGTATGTGGCACCGGTTGTCGCGAAAATACCGTGGCTGACGTATTTGCTCACTACGATGGCGCGTTTGTCGGCACCTGCTTAAAGCGCGACGGAAAGCTGGATGCTCCGGTTGATGTTGAGCGGGTAGCTCGTTTTATGGCTGCCGCTCGTACGGCGCGAGGGGAGTAGGCACCTATGGCGCTCTATCTGGGTATTGATATTGGGACAAGCGCCTCTAAAGGCGTTTTAATCGATGATCGATGCAATATCGTTTGCCAAGCCTCTTGTGGACATGAGACGGACAACCCGTGTGACGGATGGTACCAGCATGATGCAGAGGCAGTCTGGTGGGGCGATTTTTGCCGCTTGTCGCGCGAGCTGGTGGCGCGATCGGGGGTTAACGCGGCACAGATCGGATGCGTGGGCCTTTCCGCATTGGGTTGCGACTGTGTGCCGGTCGATACCGAGTGCAACGCGCTGGCGCCCGCGATTTTGTATGGAGTCGATGCACGTTCGAAGCCGCAGATTGACGAGCTTCTTTCCGAATATGGGTCAGACCGCGCACGCGAGCTTTTCGGGCACGATCCCTGTTCGTCAGATATTGCTCCCAAGATCTTGTGGTTTAAGGAGAATATGCCCGAGGTGCACGAACGTGCTGCGAAGTTCCTGACGGCGTCGTCGTTTCTATGCGCAAAGTTGACGGGGCGTTTTACGGTGGACCGTTATTTGGCGGAGGATTTTCTTCCCCTATACGACCGCTTCACTTGGAAGGTTGATGCTCGGGAATGTGCTCGTTTCTGCCGGCCTGACCAGATGGCGGAGGTAATGTCGGCTACCGATATTGCGGGGGTGATTACGCAGCGTGCGGCTGAGGCGACGGGGCTCGCGGTAGGGACACCTGTCTTAATGGGAACGGGCGACTCTGGTGCCGAGGCCATTTCGACGGGTGTATTCCGTCCCGGCGATATGATGGTTCAGTTGGGGAGTACAGCGTATTTCATCTACCTAGCTGATCATATGATCGATGATGCCCGCCTGTGGCCGGGGACGTTTATCATTCCCGGAACTTACGGGATCTGCGCGGGGACCAATACGGCGGGTGCGCTCACATCGTGGCTGCGCCAAGAGCTGTATCGCGACGCCGTAGAGGCCGAGGACCACGGTGGCCCCGATGCCTATTCGGTTATGGCGCATGATGCCACCGACGTGGCGCCGGGTGCCGATGGGCTCCTGTGTCTGCCGTACTTTGCGGGGGAGCGTACTCCGCTCAACGATCCCGAGGCGCGTGGCGTCTTCTTTGGACTGACCGGAAGGCATACGCGAGCCCATATGGTTCGCGCCGCCTTGGAAGGCGTCGCGTATACCGTTGCATCCCATGTCGACATTATCGAGCGAGAGCATGGACTGCCAATTGGGCGCATTATGCTTGTCGGAGGTGGAACCAAGAATCCAGTTTGGATGCAGGCTATCGCCGACGTATGCGGGCGCGAGGTCTCGGTTGCCAAGGTTACGGTGGGTGCATGCTTCGGTGATGCCATCATGGCAGCTCTCGCAGGTGGCGCCTATGCATCATGGGATGAGCTCGCCCAAGTCCTTGGCGTTGCGCAAACAATCGAGCCCGATATGGCTGCCCACGAGTTATATGCGTCGCGCCGTCATATCTTCGACGAATTGTATGCACGCAACCGTGATCTCATGCACGAATTGGTGTAATGCTGCCGAATTGTACTGTCTACCAATAGGGGCTGCGTTGTGCGATTCGCATGTCCCTTGGCATTTTTGCCCACAGGGGTTAGCGAAGGTCAAAAACAGAGCGCGCATTTGCTAAAACTGCCGACTCAATGTGCTGTACATCGCAGTTTTTGAGTGAGGCAATGCGCATCGAGGTCCTTGTGAGCGATCTGATGAGCGACTGTGCGCTTGTTTCTGTGTTTGGTTCGGCTGGTGCATCGGTCTCGAGCAGTAAACGATCGAGTGGAATCTGTCGTGCGTATTCGCGGCCGCGCTTGGTGGCGAGCATGCGATCGTTCACGGAAAAATAGCAGCCCGCATTACGCGCGCGGGCGAGTTCGTCCGAAGTGTCGCTAAACCAGTGGAAGATGATAGCGGGGGAGTCGTGGTTTGGGATGAGTAGCCCATGCGATTCGAGGACGTCCAGTACGGCTCCTGCTGAACGAACGGCGTGAATTGATATCACGCGTCCGGTAAGAGGATGCTGCACGAGTGTATCGCAGAGCCGGTCAAATGCCTGTATTTGTAGCGGCTCACTTCCGGCAAAACGAGCGGAAAAGTCGAGCCCGATCTCACCGATGTAGCGTTCTTGAGCAGCAACTTCGCAAAGCAGATTGACTTCGGCAGGACCACAGCGGCCGTCGGCGAGCCACCAGGGGTGGAGCCCAACACCGGCGATGATGCCTGGTTGGCGACGGGCGCGCTCGTTTGCGGCCGAAAAGTCGCGCGGATTGACGCCGCAGTCAAATAGACCCAAGCCCAGCGCCGTCGCCTCATCGGCAACGGCGTCCGGGTGAGCCATTAAATTAAGGTGGCAGTGTGCGTCAAATAACCGGGGCTCCATCTCGGCGCGCTCCGCTAGTCCAGGCGCTGGCCATCGGAGCGTACGCGCTCGGTGCCGCGCCCACTGATCTGGCGGATAACCTCGCCGGCAATCATCTGACCCATGATGGGCGGCATAAAACTGGCGGTTCCGAGCTCGGTACGCTCGTGGATGTTGGAAGGGTCGCGGGGCTGTGTCTTAACCGATTCCTCACAGCTAAACAGTACATGCAGGCTCTTGATTCCGCGTTTCTTGCATTCTTTGCGCATAATGCGGCTCATGGGGTCACGTACCGTATCGAAAATGTCGGCAAAGCGGAGGCACTCGGGATGGAGCTTGTTGGCCCCGCCCATGGAGCTAACCAAACGAATGTCGTGGTCCTGAGCATATTTGGCAATGGTGAGCTTGGCCGAGATGGTGTCGATGGCGTCGACGACGTAGTCGAGCTTGCCGTCCGTCTGCTCCAAAACGCTCGCGAAGAAATCATCGATGTTGTCGCTCAGCAAGTATTCAGTTCGCTTGATGACGGCAGCGGCGGGATTGATGTCGTGGATCATGGCTTCCATCACATCAACCTTGCGCTTTCCGATGGTGCTGTGAAAGGCGATGGCCTGACGGTTGATATTGCTGGGCGCGATGACGTCCTTATCCAGAATGACGAAATGTCCGATGCCGCCGCGGGCGAGTGCCTCGCAGCAGTTGGAGCCCACGCCTCCGCAGCCGAGCACCAGCACCGTAGCATCGGCGAGCTTATCGAGTGCCTCGCGGCCCATGATGATCTCGAGCTTGGTGTCGCGTGTCTCGACGAGAGCGGCAGCGGTTTCGGTCATAGACATCCTCCGATGGGGAAGCGAATCGTGTTTTAGCTATCGTCATTATAGGTAATCGCCCATAGGTTGCGATGGCGTTTGCTTTGATGTGGTTTGAAGCATTGCGATTAGATAGTTAGACAAACATCTAAATATCGAGTATAGTGTGCACGTCATGAGAGATGATGAGAGGAGGTCTTATGCCGGGAGAGGGTTTTAAGGCGCTTGCCGATCCAACGCGACGGCGCATTTTGGAGTTGCTGCGCGAGGGCAATTGCACGGCGGGGGAGCTTGCCGAGCATTTCGATATCAGTAAGCCGTCGCTGAGCCATCACTTGGCGACGCTCAAAAACGCCGGGTTGGTGACCGACGAGCGCCATGGCCAAAACATCGTATACAGCTTAAACACCACCGTCATGCAGGATTTAATTGGCTGGTTTATGGGCTTTACAAACACTGAAGGTGATAAGGATGAATAACGAAAACAAGGGCATTCACCCCACGGGGGTATCGTCGCGCGTGTGGATTGCGCTGGTCGCTCTGTGCGTCGCCAATGTCGTAGCGCACCTCATGGTGATGCCGAGCTTGCCTGCGCAGATTCCCACGCACTGGGGCGCGAACGGCGCCGTCGACGGTTGGGGTCCTAGCTGGATGGCCTCCGCGCTCGGCGTGCTGCCTCTGGCGCTTCTCGCAATGTTCCGCATGGTGCCGCGCATCGACCCCAAAGGTGAGGCATATCGAACCTCGGGCAAGTTCTACCAGGGCTTCGTAATCGCCTTCACCTTGTTCATGTGCGCCATAAGCTGGCTGGGAGAGCTTACGGTCTGGGGCGTGGTGCCGTCGGTCGGTTCGGTTAACGTGCTGATTTCCGGTGTTGTCGGTTTGCTATTCATCGGCGTAGGCAACTACTTGCCGCGTGTGAAGCAGAACTATACGCTCGGTATCAAGACACCTTGGGCGCTTGCCGATCCCGAGAACTGGCGCCGTACTCAGCGTTTTGGCGGCGCCTGCTTTATGGTGCTGGGTATTGGCCTGATTGTGATGGGCGTGGCAGGCAGCGTGCTTTCGAGTGAAGTCGTCGCCGCGGTGATTGCGGTTCTGGCGTTTGGTTCGGTTGGAGCCGTCTACGTCTACTCGTATCTGTTGTGGCGCAAATCGCAGCGAGCCGCTCGTTAAGGTTGCGGAAAACTAGCGTACGCAGTTCATAGTATGTTCCGGGGGACTTTTCCCAGGTAGTATTAGGGGGTGTGGGCAACCATGCCCCTTTTTCGTTACGTTTCAGAGCTGGTTCCCTCATTTCGTTTCCACTAAAGCGAATCAAGAATAGGGAAACAGCAGGTAGAAAGGATAGAACAGACATATGGCGGAGTTTATCTACCAGATGTATCAGGCTCGCAAGGCCCATGGCGACAAGGTAATCCTTGACGACGTGACCCTGAGCTTCTACCCCGGTGCCAAGATCGGCGTCGTGGGTCCCAACGGCATGGGTAAGTCGACCCTGCTCAAGATTATGGCCGGCATCGAGGAGGTCTCCAACGGCGATGCCAGGCTCACTCCCGGCTACACTGTGGGCATCCTGCAGCAGGAGCCGCCGCTCGACGACGACAAGACCGTCATCGAGAACGTGCGCATGGCGTTTGGCGATATGATCGCCAAGGTCGATCGCTTCAATAAGATCGGCGAGGAGATGTGCGACCCGGATTGCGACATGGACGCCCTCATGGCCGAGATGGGCAAGCTCCAGGACGAGATCGACGCCGCCGACGGCTGGGATATCGATTCCAAGCTCGGCCAGGCCATGGACGCCCTGCAGCTGCCCGATTCCGACATGCCGGTCAACGTACTTTCCGGCGGCGAGCGCCGTCGCGTGGCCCTGTGCAAGCTGCTGCTCGAGGCTCCCGACCTGCTGCTGCTCGACGAGCCCACGAACCACCTGGACGCCGAATCGATCCTGTGGCTCGAGCACTTCCTGCACAACTACCAGGGCGCGGTGCTTGCCGTCACGCACGATCGCTACTTCCTGGATAACGTTGCCGAGTGGATCTGCGAGGTCGACCGCGGTCACCTTTATCCCTACAAGGGCAACTACTCCACGTATCTGGAGACCAAGGCCGCCCGTATCGAGGCGCAGGGCAACCGCGACGCCAAGCTCGCCAAGCGCATGGAGGCCGAGCTCGAGTGGGTACGCAGCTCGCCCAAGGCTCGCCAGGCCAAGAACAAGGCCCGTCTGGCTCGTTACGAGGAGATGGAGGCCGAGGCCCGCGCAAGCCAGAAGCTCGACTGGACCGACATCCGCATCCCCGTGGGCCCGCGTCTGGGCAACAAGGTGCTCGAGGCTCATCACCTGCACAAGGAGTTCGATGGCCGTGTGCTCATCGACGACCTATCGTTCACCCTGCCGCGCAACGGTATCGTGGGTGTCATCGGCCCCAACGGTGTGGGCAAGACCACGCTGTTCAAGACCATCGTGGGCCTGGAGCCGCTGACTTCGGGCGAGCTCGAGGTGGGCGAGACCGTCAAGATCTCCTATGTCGACCAGAACCGTTCCGGCATCGACCCCGATAAGAACCTGTGGGAGGTCGTCTCGGATGGCCTGGACCACATGATGGTGGGCGAGACCGAGGTCCCCAGCCGCGCTTATGTGGCGAGCTTTGGCTTTAAGGGCCAGGACCAGCAGAAGCGCGCTGGCGTACTCTCCGGTGGCGAGCGTAACCGTCTGAACCTGGCGCTCACGCTCAAGCAGGGCGGCAACCTGCTGCTCCTCGACGAGCCCACGAATGACCTCGACGTCGAGACGCTGTCCTCGCTCGAAGCGGCGCTGCTCGAGTTCCCGGGCTGCTCGGTGGTCATTAGCCACGACCGTATGTTCCTGGACCGCGTCGCCACGCACATTCTGGCGTGGGAGGGCACCGACGAGAATCCGGGCAACTGGTATTGGTTTGAGGGCAACTTCGAGGCCTATCAGGCCAACCGCATCGAGCGCCTTGGCGAGGACGCAGCCCAGCCGCATCGTATTCACCGTAAGCTGACGCGCGACTAGATCGTTACGCGGTTTTCCAAACCGCGTAACTGCTCGACGCTGCGCGGGTCGCAAGCACCCCATCTTGCCGTTCAAGCCGTCGCTCGCGTACCGAAGTACGCGTCGCTCCTCTTTCACGGCAACCTGGGGCACTTGCGGCCCGCTCGCTGTTGGTTACGCAACATCAACAAATAAAAACGGCTCAAATCCTGATTTGGATTTGAGCCGTTTGTCGTTACTGCTCGGGTTCTTCGACTTTATCGATGGCCCAGGTGGATCCGAGACCGCCGGTGGTGTTGCGGCGGATGCGCACGGCAACCTCGTGGCGCTCGCCGGCCTGCGTGTAGCGCAGGGGGAAGCTTGCGCGGTTTCGCGCGGCCTCGATGGTACCGCGCTCGCGGGCGATCCAGTAGTACTCGCCGACAATGCCGAGGGTATCGGCGCCGTAGGGGAGATAGGTCGACAGCTGGTGTAGCAATGGGCCGGGGCAGAAGACCTCGGTTGCGAAATCGATGGGGAAGTCCTCGGGGATGGCGGGCGCTACGGGTGCGGGGGTCGGTACCATCGCCGGTGCGAAGGCCTGCTCATTGACGGGCGTCACCTCGACGACGGGCGCGGGTTCGGTGCCGAGCACTGATTCGATGCCCACTTTCGGCATCGCCGCGGAATCTGCAGACTCGACGATGGCGGGTGCGTTTGCGGTCGCGGTGTCGAGCTCAACCTGCGTCGCGTTCTCATTCTCGACGCTCGACTTTGCCTCGATGGGCGTGGATGCCATGGTGGTGATGCCGGCATTGGCATTCTCGGGGTCATAGACGACCGTGAGCGAGATGGCGGGCTGCGGCGTCTCGGGCTCCGGCGCCGACTCGGTAGCGTCTTGATCTGCGGGCTCGTCGGACTGATCGTCCTCGGCCTCGTCGCCAAAGACATCGCTGTTTTGGAACGCAGACGGCTCGGGTTGGTCAGCGGCTTCTTCGGTTGCCGACTTGGGCGCTTCGTTGAGCTCCACAGCGGCTTCCTGCTCGGATATGACTTCGGAATCGGTCGTGGCGGCGATTTCGGTTTCGGCTTCTGCCGTTACCTCAATAGCGACTTCGATCTCTGTCTCGGGCTCGGGTTCCGGCGCGGCTTCAACCATGGCTTCGGGCTCGGGACGCTTAACGTGCTTGGGGCGCACGGCCTTGAGGTCCTTCTCACCGCGCTTTTTCTTTTTGTAGGACTGCTTGGCGCCCTTGGCGGTCTTGGGCTTGTCCTCGCCCTTGGCAAGCGCAGCATCCCAGGCCTCGTTGGCGATGACGGTGGCATACAGGCGGCCGCCTTTAAAGACGGTCAGCTTAATGCAGTCGTTAAGTTCCTCGAGCAGCTCGCGCGTGGACTCAAAGCCCAGGTCATAAGCAGTCATGTCGCCTGCGGCGAGCGCCTCCTCGACCTGCGTCATAAACGTTTGCTTGCCGCATCCAATCGCATCGCGTAGCAGGCGATACAGATAGATGTGGTTGCCCAGCGAAAGCGTGGGCCTAACTATTGTCTTGCTCATGGCAAATCTCCTCTTTACACATGTAAAGCATCTTACCATCGCATAGCGTTCGCCATGGCGGCGCCCAAGGCAAACGGGCGCGAACCGCTGTCGATTCGCGCCCGTTATACAGGTCGGTTATCTATGAGAGGCAAATGTGCTTAGTTGCCCGATGCCGCGCCTTGGCTCGAGTTGTCAGATGCCGTGCCGGACGCGGTTCCGCTCGAGCTGTTCGAGCTGTTGGTGTTGCTGCTGTCTGTTGTGCCCGTTCCCGACGTGGTGTCGCTCGTCTGGCCGCCCGTGCTCGGCTGCGAACCGTCAGTCGTTTGGCTTGAGTCGGTCGTGCCGGACGGCGTGCCACTGTTGGCCGTAGAGGAATCGGGCCCCTGCGATTGGTTTTGGGTGTTCGAGGACGAATTGGCAGAGGTAGAACTGTCTTGCGTATCGTCCGTCTGTGCCTGCTGATCCTGCGACTGGGTGTTGCCATTTGCATCGCTCTCGGTTGTGCGCGACGACAGGATTGGCTCGGGACGCTCGCCCAGACCCTCACCGGCAGTGGTGATAAGGATGGCGCCGGCGCAGGCGATGACCGCGACGATGGCGATAGCGATCGAGAAGACGATGACCTTCTTTTGCGTCTGGCTGCGCTCTGCCGCCGCCTTGGCGCGCAGGCTGTTGGGGGCGACGCGCGCCGTGGTCGCGCGTCCCGCAACCTGGCGCATCTCCTGCGTGGTCGCGGCGCCACCTAGGTGCTCCTCGACATCGGGCTCAACGGGCTCGTAGGCGCCGGCAGGGTAGTCGACAGCGGCATGCGTGCCCTTGATTGCTTCGGCGCTGGCGGAGATAAAGTGGCGATAGACCTGCGAGGACACAACAGTGATGACTGAGCTCACAGCGGCACCAATCACCGAGCCGGCAATGCCGATCTTTGAAGCAAGCGCCACGCTCGTGGCGGCAGCTGCGGCGCCGGCGATGATCTGGGGAATGGAAATGTCGTCAAACAGGCCCTTTTTGGGCGCGATGGCCATGGTCTGTCCGATGGAATGGTTCTCGTGCACGCCGTTGTTGAGCGATGCCGGCGTCATGACGCGCGTGCGTGGCGCGTCGGTGTACTTGGTTGTCATACGGGGTCCTCCCGGTGTAAATCTGCTTCGTTTCGTGTAGCCATCAGGGTACCCACCAGATGTGAATCGTACGTGACATTTAACAGATACCATCAACTCATCAATAGCTCACCAAGTTGGTGGGATGCGGTTACACCCGGCGGTTGAACTACAATAGGGCTTGCTAATTGTTGTGAATGGCGTTTACGCACGGGAGCATTCTTATGAATCTTCACCTTTCTCAGTCTGATGGCTTTTTGCGTGTGGCGGCGGCCTCGCCCAAGATGCGTGTGGCCGATGTCGAGGGCAATGCCGAGGTGGCGCTGGCGGCTGTTCGCGAGGCTACCGAGCGTGGCGTTCGCGCGCTGGTACTGCCCGAGCTTAACCTGACCGGCTATACCGCGGCCGATCTGTTCCATAACCGCACGCTGCTGCATGCCTGCGAAGCAGCGCTGGTGCACATCCTCGATGAAACCCGTGAGCTGCCGATCGTCTTTACCGTTGGCTTACCCGTTGCGGTGGCTGAAAACATCTACAACTGCGCCGCCGTGTGCTGTGCGGGTGAGCTTTTGGGTCTTACGGCTAAGAAGTATCTGCCCAACTATGGCGAGTTCTATGAGCGTCGCTGGTTTGCTCCGTCGCCTGCGGATCCCGTGTGGGTTGAATTTGCCGGTCAGGGTCCGGTTCCGCTGGGTTCGGGGCTTGTCTACCGCTGCTGTGATGAGGGTGCCGAGGATATGGTGCTGGGCGTTGAGGTTTGCGAGGACCTGTGGGTACCGGCGCCGCCTTCGACCGAGATGGCGCTTGCCGGTGCGACGGTGATCCTCAATCCGTCGGCTTCGGACGAGATTATCGGTAAGGCGGATTACCGCCGCAGCCTCATTTCCAACCAGAGCGCGCGCCTGTATTGCGCCTATGCCTACGCGGACGCGAGCGAGGGCGAGTCCACGACCGACATGGTCTTTGCGGGCGAGAACCTCGTCTACGAAAACGGCTCCAAGCTCGCCGCGACCAAACTGCTTACCTGCGATATGGCCATCGCCGACGTTGACCTTGACCGCCTGGTTGCTGAGCGCCGTCGCTCGACGACATGGACGCGCGCGGACGATGCGCCGGAGGCCGTGACCGTCGAGTTCTCGTTTGAGGGCTCGCTCGCCGAAGAGCCTGTCCTGCGCGATGCGCTCGGCATAGACCGTGTCTTCCCCCGCGCGCCCTTCGTGCCTGCCGACCATGGTGACCTGGCTGAGCGCTGCGAGACCATCCTCGACCTGCAGACCGCGGGCCTCAAGACCCGCCTTGCCCATACGGGCACCAAGGCGGCCGTTATCGGCCTTTCGGGCGGTCTCGATTCCACGCTGGCGCTGCTTGTGACCGTGCGTGCCTTCGATGCGCTGGGGCTGCCGCGCACTGGTATCACAGCCGTGTCCATGCCCGGCTTCGGCACGACGCATCGCACCAAGTCGAATGCCGAGTCGCTCGCTCGCGACCTGGGTGTGAGCTTCCGCGAGGTTTCGATCCACGCGGCTGTGGAGCAGCACTTCAAGGACATTGAGCATGATCCGGCCGTGCAGGACGTGACCTACGAGAACAGCCAGGCGCGCGAGCGTACGCAGATTCTGATGGATCTGGCCAACCAGGCTGGCGGTTTTGTCATTGGCACGGGCGACCTGTCGGAGCTGGCGCTCGGCTGGGCTACCTATAACGGCGACCACATGAGCATGTACGCCGTCAACGCGAGCGTGCCCAAGACGCTTGTGCGCCATCTGGTACGCTATGCTGCCGATGTCTTTGGCGGGCGCATTGCCGAGGTCTTGCTCGATATCCTCGATACGCCGGTGTCCCCCGAGCTTCTGCCGCCCACGGGCGACGGCGAGATTGCGCAGAAGACCGAGGATTTGGTGGGCCCGTACGAGTTGCACGACTACTTCCTCTACTACCTGCTGCGTTTTGGCTTTGAGCCGGGCAAGATCTACCGCATGGCTCTCAAGAGCTTCGAGGGCGTCTACGACGCCAAGACCGTCCACACGTGGCTACGTACGTTCTACCGTCGCTTCTTTGCCCAGCAGTTTAAGCGCAGCTGTCTGCCCGATGGTCCCAAGGTGGGCTCGGTGACGCTCAGCCCGCGCGGCGATTGGCGTATGCCGAGTGACGCTAGCTCGCGTCTGTGGCTTGCGCAGATCGACGCGCTCAATCCAGTTGACTAAGGTTGGCTAAATTGAACCAATACGGGGGTTGTAAGCGTTACACTTTTGCAATCTGATGGCCCGTATCGCGCGGCGCTCTTGTCGGAGCGCCGCGTTTTTCATATCGAAAGGTGGCACCATGCAGGCATCGCAGCGTCTCGACCGCTTTGGCGCGGAGGTCTTCGCCTCGCTCAACAACAAGCTTCTCGCGCTGAAGGCTCAGGGCAAGACCATTTACAACATGAGCGTGGGCACGCCCGACTTTAAGCCGTACGACCACGTGGTCGAGGCGCTCACGCAGGCGGCCCAAGATCCCGAGATGTGGAAGTATGCCCTGCGCGATCTGCCCGAGCTTAAGCAGGCCGTGTGCGATTACTACGAGCGCCGCTTTGGCGTTTCGGGCATTACGCCGTCTATGGTGCAGTCGTGCAACGGCACGCAGGAGGGCGTGGGCCATTTGGGCCTGGCCCTGCTCGATCCGGGTGACACCATTCTGGTTCCCGATCCGTGCTATCCGGTCTTTGAGGCGGGCGCCAAGATCGCCGACGCCAAGCTCGAGTACTATCCACTGGTCGCCGAGCACAATTACCTGCCCTATGTGGCGGGCATCGACCCCGAGGTCGCCGATCGTGCCAAGTATATGATCGTGTCGCTGCCTGCGAACCCGGTCGGCTCGGTGGGCACGCCCGAGGTCTACGAGGAGATTATCGCCTTTGCCCGCGAACATGATCTGTTGATCGTTCACGACAACGCATACTCCGACATCGTGTTCGACGGCGATCCGGGCGGCAGCTTCTTGCAGTATCCCGGTGCGCTTGAGGTGGGCGTGGAGTTCTTCTCGCTCTCCAAGTCGTTTAACGTCACCGGTGCCCGCATCGGCTTTTTGGTCGGTCGCGAGGATGTGGTCTCGGCCTTTGCCAAGCTGCGCGGCCAGATCGACTTTGGCATGTTCTTCCCGATCCAGAAGGCCGCCATCGCGTGCCTTAATGGCCCGCGCGATGAGGTCGAGGCGCAGCGTCTGAAGTACCAGGAGCGCCGCGATGCCCTGTGCGATGGTCTTGAGGGTCTGGGCTGGGAGCGTCCCAACGCGCATGGCTCTATGTTTGTGTGGGCCAAGCTTCCCGGTGGTCGCACCGATTCCATGGCGTTTTGCGAGGAGCTCATGGAGAAGGCCGGCGTTGTGGTGACGCCGGGCGCGAGTTTTGGTCCTTCGGGCGAGGGACACGTGCGCATGGCGCTGGTCCTACCGCCCGATCAGATCGCTTTGGCTGTCGAGGCCATTCGCGAGGCGGGCCTGTATTAGAAACCTATTTCGACTCGTCAATAGCTCGAAACCGATTTCGCGCAGTTATTTTACGAATACTGCAAACAATTTCGGTAAACGGTCGATTTTTGGCTGCGAATAGGGGCATAATCAAAGTCCCGATTGGATGTATTGGGATTACGACAAGCCGCTCGGGTCGTTCCCGGGCGGCTTGTTTGTGGAGAGAGATGGGAGTTTCTAATGGTTAACGAGAAGAAGGTCGCTATTGTCGGCTGCGGTTTCGTCGGTTCGTCTTCGGCGTTCGCACTGATGCAGAGTGGTCTGTTCTCCGAGATGGTCCTCATCGACGTGGACAAGAACCGTGCCGAGGGTGAGGCCCTGGATATCGCGCACGGCATGACGTTTGCCGAGCCGATGAAGATCTACGCCGGCGATTATTCCGATGTCGCCGACGCCGCCATGATCGTCGTCACTGCTGGCGCTGCCCAGAAGCCCGGTGAGACCCGCCTGGACCTGGTCAACAAGAACGTCAGCATCTTCAAGTCCATTATTCCCGAGATTAAGAAGTCCGGCTTCGACGGCATTCTGCTAATCGTCTCCAACCCGGTTGATGTTCTGACCTATGCTGCCATCAAGATGTCTGGCCTGCCCGAGGGCCATGTCATCGGCTCCGGCACCGTGCTCGACACCGGCCGCCTGCAGCAGATGCTTGGTGCCCACGTCGAGGTTGACCCGCGCGATGTCCAGGCCTATGTCATGGGCGAGCACGGCGACTCCGAGTTTGTCGCTTGGTCCAGCGCTCAGGTTGCCGGCGTTCCGCTGAACACCTTCTGTGAGCTTCACGGCCACTTGGAGCATGAGGCTGCCGAGAAGCGCATCGCCGAGGACGTCAAGAACTCCGCCTACACCATCATCGAGAAGAAGCACGCCACCTACTATGGTGTCGCCATGGCCGTCAAGCGCATCTGCACCGCCGTTATGCGCGATGAGCAGACCGTTCTGCCTGTCTCCTCGCTCATGGTGGGCGAGTATGGCCTGTCCGATCTTGCCATCTCCATGCCGACCGTCGTTGGCCGCGACGGCGTTGTCTGCCGCGTCCCCGTGCCGCTGAACGACGACGAGCAGCATGAGCTCACCGTCTCCGCCAAGGCCCTCAAGGACATCATCGACAGCGTCGATTTCTCCTGCTAAATCAAGCTCGCTAGAGCGAAAAGCTACAATGAAGGCGTCCGGGTCCACACGGTCCGGGCGCCTTTTTGGTGCAAAGTAACCTGACCCCAATGCACCATCCCAATGCACCATAGTTGATGGGAGGGCCATGTCGGATTCGCCTAATTTTTTGACCTATGCCCAGACGGCGTTTGATCCGTTTGAGGAGCGGCCGTTCTGCGCGGTGGATAGCCTCGTCTTTGCGTGGTTATCCTATTTGCGTTTGCCGGGTGATATGGCGGAGCTGACGAACTGGCAGGGCCTAGACGTACGCGAGCTGCTGCGTGCCGAGTGCTACCGGGACATGATTGACGACTTGTGGGACCCGGAGGGGGGCAGGGCCTTGTTGGAGGCCGTGGCAGCAAGTCCTCGCTACCGTGGCGTGCACGTTTGCGGCTATCGTGCTGTGAGCGATATGGTGGCGACGGAGCAGTTTGCAGCCATGGCGTTCCGGTTTCCGGCGGGGTTTAGTTATCTTTCCTTCCGGGGGACCGATAGTACGATTGTGGGCTGGAAAGAAGACTTTAACATGGCGTTCCGGTGTCCTGTGCCGGCCCAGGAATCCGCGGCACGTTATGTGGACGAGGCGGCGGATGCGATTGGCGGGCCGCTTTTGTGCGGGGGTCATTCCAAGGGTGGAAACCTTGCGGTGTACGGTGCAGCGATGTGCTCCGATGTTGCCCGTGAACGAATCGAACGGGCGTATTCCCATGATGGCCCGGGCTTCGTCGAGGAGTTTCTGAACGGCGACGCCTTTGCCGATCTTTCCGGTCGAATCGACAAGACGCTACCTCGGTCGTCGATCTTTGGCATGATGTTCGAGACACAGGAGGACTATGCCATCGTTGAGAGCACCGAGTTCAGCCTGCTGCAGCACAATCCCTTTAGCTGGGTGGTTGATGGTCACGACTTCGTGTACTGTGAGCGCCTGTCTGCCGGTGCTCGATACGTTGATGGTTCCATTCGTGAGATGCTGCTTGCAGTGTCGCCTAGCGAACGCGAGCGTTTTGTAGATGCGTTGTTCTCCGTGTTTGAGGCTACGGGTGCTGAGCGGTTTGCGGATATCGCTGGGAATCTGCGCGAGAGCCTGCCCGTGATGCTCCAGGCTGCGCAAGGCTTTGACGAGGATACACGACGCTTTGTCTCGCAGACCATCGTTGCGATTCTTAAGTGTGCGCTGCTGCCCAAACGACCCCAGATCGACGTGCCCGCTGCCGGCAAGAGTTTGGCAGAACAGCTCGAGGCTTGGCAGTCCGAGCTCCTGCGCTAACCATTGGTGCAAGCAACCTGTCCCCGATGCACCAATCTTCGAAGCGCCTGGGGCGGGCTCGACCGCTATACTGATTCGTGCCGAAATCGATCTAGAACGGAATGCCGTATATGAAAATCAATCACGCGATTCTGCATATCCTGGACTTTGACTCTGCCGTCAACGTCATGAGCCAGCGCGAGTTGGATATCGAAAGCCGTACTGTCCGCAACTTCGTGACCACACATCTGCGTCGCGCGCGCACTTCGGCCGATAACAAGCGTGCCGCGTTTGCCGAGAACTCCGCATTCGGCGGCGAGCTCAAGAGCTATTTCTTTGGTGAGCGTGAGTTCGTGGACCTGTCGCAGCAGATTGCGGAGTTCATCTCTTCCGAACTCACCAAGGCCGAGAAAGCTGAGTCCACCGACGTGCTCGTGGCTGATTTTGACGACGATGAGGATGCCCGCTGGTTTGCCGTGATGCTGCTGGGCTCCAAGCAGGCCTTTATGCACGAAGTGGGCCGCGAGGAAGGGGAGGTGCGCAACGACATCGCGCGCCACTACGCCATTCTGCCGAACCCCTCGCAAAAGGTGCCGAGTTATGCCATCGTGCGCGCGAGCACCATGGAGATCGGCTATGTGGACAAGAAACGCAAGATCGCCGGCGAGGACCGTATGCTTATCCCCGATGGCCTGCTGCAGTGCGACACGGGCGTATCGGGCAAGGAGGTCATCGACACCGTGACGCGTGTGGTCGAGGAAGTCGCCGGGGAGCACGGTGCCAACACGGCCGTGGCGCTCGCAAAGGTTAAGGCCGCTGTGGCCGAGAAGGTCGAGGATGACGAGGAGCTGCCGCCTTGGGATATCGTCGACGAGGTCTTTGAGGACGAGCCGGTCATCAAGGAGAGCGTGCGCGCGGCACTGACCGAGGAGAAGGTGCCTGAGCGTGTGCCCGTGGAGCGCAAGCAGGTCGAACGCGCGGCGGTGCGCAATCATAAGATCCGTACCGACACGGGTATCGAGATCAGCTTCCCGGCCGAGATGGGTTCGAACTCCGAGTACATTGAGTTCGTCAACGAGCCCAACGGCCTCATCTCTATCGAGCTCAAGAACATCGGAAGTATTGAGAATCGATAAGCTGTGCTTGGACGTTGCAGAAAAACAAAGGCCGAAGCCCTTCGGGACTTCGGCCTTTTTTGTTCAAGACTTTAGTCTGCTGGCCGCGCAGCGGCCAGCTTTGAACCACCCG
>CATYUU010000030.1:0-24534 GCA_958413455.1 uncultured Collinsella sp.
TCCCCCGCCGCCTCGACGACGCCGCCCAAGAACTCATTAACCGGAATCTGACGCGGCCGACGGAACGCCGCGAGCGCGCCGCGCGTCACGTTAAAGCCCGTCAACTGCTCCATGAGCTCCATGGAGGCCACGAACACAGGAACCGGATCCGCGCCCTCGCGCACAACCAGGCGCTCAAAAAGCGGCATCATCTGGTCGAGCCAACGTTCGCCCAAAAGAAAGCTCACCGGCTGATATCCGGCACGCACCGCGCGCTCGATAACCTTGGCGCTCTCGGCGATAAAGATGCCCTTTTGCGGCTCCAACACGCAGCGAAGCTCGCGCTCGGTCAGTCGCACATAGGCATCGAGCCGCTCGTCCTCGAGCGAATCAATTCGCAGAACCTCAACGGCATCAGTCATAGCAGCCAGCCCGCACCTTTCTTTGCAGCACCTATACAAATATCGGGGCAACGCCATGCGCCGCCCCGTCATTCATTTCAACCCGATAATACCGAAGGGATAATCGGTTTTACGCCTCGATGCGACGATACGTCACGAACTCATAATCGACGCCCTCGTCACCCTCACCGGCGGCAATCGTCGCGACCCCGCTACGCTGCGCAATCTCCCACGCAGGATCGGCTTCCAAATCGGGAAAGTACGTATCCACGACATGGACGCAGTGGTTATGCGTGACCTCGGCCTCGACGCAATACGGCAAAAACTGCCGATAGACATCGCCGCCACCGATCACCCAGGCAACGGGCTCATCGGCAACCGCAGCGAGCGCCTCGTCGATACTATGCACCACGTCGACGCCCTCGGGGGCAAAGCTCTCGTCGCGGGTGAGCACGATATTGCGGCGGTTCTTGAGCGGACGCCCGCCGGGAAAACTCAGCAGGGTCTTGCGCCCCATAATAACGGGGCAACCTTTGGTGCACGCCACAAAATGGCGCATGTCGGCGCGATTGGACACAACCATATCGCCCTCGCAGCCAATGCCCCAGTCTTCACACACAGCGACGATGGCAGAAAGCTTACACGTCATGCCCACCACCTACACCGCGATGGGAATGTTCTTGACCTGCGGGCCGTGCTCATAGCCCTCGACGATCAGGTCATCAGTCGTAAACGCGTAAAAATCATGCACATCGGGGTTAAGCGTTACCTTGGGCGCCGCAAACTGCGGACGCTCGATAAGTTCGCGGACGATATCGACGTGACGGTCGTAAATGTGAGCATCGGCGATCACGTGCAGCAGCTCGCCGGGAATCATATTGACCGACTGCGCGACCATCATGAGCAGAATGGCGTACTGGCACACGTTCCAGTTATTCGCGGCCAAAATGTCCTGACTGCGCTGGTTGAGAATCATGTTGAGCGTGGGCTTGTCGTCCTGCGGGCGCTGCGTGACGTTATAGGTCACGCTGTAGGCGCACGGATACAGGTGCATCTCGGACAGGTCACTAAACACATACGTGTTGGTCATGATGCGGCGGCTGTACGGCGTGTGCTTAAGATCGTACAGCACACGGTCCATCTGATCAAAATCGCCCTCGGCGTAATGGCTCTTCTGGCCAATCTGATAGCCGTAGGCTTTACCGATGGAGCCAGTCTCGTCGGCCCACTCGTCCCAGATATGACTGTTGAGATCATGCACGTTATTGGACTTCTTTTGATAGATCCACAGGATCTCGTCCATGGCGGACTTGAGCGCCGTACGACGCAGCGTAAGCGCAGGGAACTCCTCGCGCAGGTCGTAGCGCGCCGTGACGCCAAAGTTTTTAATGGTATAGGCAGGGGTGCCATCCTCCCACACCGGGCGGACCTTTTGTCCCTCGGTGGTGGTGCCATGGTCCAAGATATCGCGGCACATGGTTACAAACTGTTGATCAGCCTTGCTCATTGACCCTCCTATCAGTCGCCTACAAGCGAGATTCATTGTAGCCTAGGCGCACGCGGCCCCACAGCCCAAACATAAGCGCTCATTTTCTGACATATGACAGAAATTCCTTGCGCAAATCTGCACGTTCGCTATTCTATTGTTGACATATGTCAGATAAGGAGTGCGCATGGCAGGAAGACGCGAAAAATTGCGCCGTGTTGGGATCATCCCCGAATATCGCGGCTTTACCCCCGATGGCCTTGCCAGCGGAGACGCCATCGAGATGACGGTCGACGAGCTCGAAGTCCTGCGGCTTTGCGACCTGGAAGGCCTCAATCAGCAGACCGTCGCCCAGCACATGGGCATTGCCCGCGCCACGGTGGCGGCAATCTGCAGCCGCGCGCATCGCAAGGTGGCAAACGCGCTGGTCAACGGGCGAGCGCTCATCATCGAGGGCGGCAATATCGCGTACTCCCCCATCACCACGACAACGGCCGCATGGCCAGCAAAGGAGGTCGACACTATGAGGGTGGCAACGACGTACGACAACGGCAACATCTTTATGCACTTTGGCCGCAGCGAGCAGTTCAAGATCTATGACATCCAGGACGGCAAGGTGCTCAACGAGCAGGTCGTGGGCACCGGCGGCACCGGTCACGGCGCGCTGGCGGGTCTGCTCGCCAATGGCGACGTGGACACACTCATCTGCGGCGGCATCGGCGGTGGCGCTATCAACGCGCTTGCCCAAGCCGGTATCACCGTCTATGCGGGAGCCCAGGGCAGCTGCGATGCGTGCGTCGAGGCCCTTATCGCCGGCACGCTCGCACAGAACGGCGAGGCCACCTGCGGCTGCCACGGTCACGACCACGAGCATTCCCATGAGCATGGCGAGTCCTGTGGCTGCAACGGCCATCACGAGCACGAGGGCCACGAGGGTTGCGGCTGCCACTAACGGCACGGCACCGCGAACTCGGGGCGCGACACTGAACGCAACCCAACAATCAAAGCCAACAACAAAGGCCACCCGGTAGCTACCGAGTGGCCTTTGCCATATCAAGCTGGAATTACAGCACTATTTCTTATTGCGCATCTGCGCTTCCATCTGGCGCAGCAGGTCCATATCGGACTTGGGGCCGCCCGTTCCCAGGCCGCCCATGCCGCCCAGGCCCATGGCATCCAGACCGGGAATATTGGGCATGCGCATCTTCTTGCCCTTCTTACCCTTCTTGCCCTTCTTGCCGCCGGCCTGTGCCTGATTGGCCATCGTGCGCATGCGGCCCATCATCTTGTTCATCTCGCCCCACTGCTTCATAAGGCTATTGACCTCTGTGGGAGTCACGCCGGCGCCCTTGGCAATGCGGGCACGACGCTGGCCGTTAATGATGGAAGGACGCAGACGCTCCTCCTTGGTCATCGACATGATGATGGCCTCGTTCTTGTCGAAGATGCCCTCGTCCAGGTTGCCGCCCATCTGGTTAAGCGCACGCTGGCCGCCGGGGAGCATGCCCAGGATGCCCTTCATGCCGCCCATCTTCTTGACGGCCTTCATCTGGTCGAGCATGTCGTTCATGGTGAAGCCCTCGCGCAGCATGCGCTCGGCAGCCTCGAGCTGCTCGGCGTCGGCTGCCTCCTGGGCCTTCTCAATGATGCCGACAACATCGCCCATGCCCAGAATGCGCTTGGCCATACGATCGGGATAGAACGGCTCCAGCGAATCGGGTTTCTCGCCCATGCTCACGAACTTGATGGGCTTACCGGTCACCTGGCGCACGGAAAGCGCGCCGCCGCCACGGGCATCGCCGTCGAGCTTGGAGATGATCACGCCGTCAAAGTCGGTACGCTCGGCGAAGGTCGAGACGACGTTGACAATATCCTGGCCGGTCATGGCATCGACGACCATCAGCACCTGATCGGGCTTGACGGCCTTCTTGATGTCCACGGCCTCCTGCATCATCTGCTCGTCGATCTGCAAACGACCGGCGGTATCGACGATGACCACGTCACGCAGGTGGTCGACGGCCTCCTGAATGGCGCCCTTGGCGATGTCGACCGGGTGTGCACCGTCGCCTCGGAAGACCGGGACACCGATCCCTCCGCCGAGCGTGGCAAGCTGGTCGGCAGCGGCGGGACGGTAGACGTCGCACGCGGCGAGCAGCGGCGAGCGGCCCTGCTTCTTGAGCAGGTAGGCCAGCTTTACGGCCGCCGTGGTCTTACCGGAGCCCTGCAGGCCCAGGAGCATGATGACATTGGGAATGCGGTTACTAAAGACGAGCTTGCTCTCGGTGGAGCCAAGCATCTCGGTGAGCTCGTCGAGCACGATCTTGACGACGTTTTGCGCCGGCGACAGCGACTCCATGACCTCGGCGGTCATGCAGCGCTCCTTGGTCTTGGCGACGAACTCCTTGACGACCTTGAAGTTGACGTCGGCCTCGAGCAGCGCCATGCGAATGTCGCGCATGGCCGAGGTGATATCGGCCTCGGTCAGCTTGCCCTTGCCGCGCAGGCGGTCAAATGTGTCGTTGAGGCGATCGCTCAGGGAATCAAACACTAGTCACTCCTTAATTGGACTCGCCCACCAGGGCGCGGCAGAAATCTTTGGCATTAAACTCCTGCAGGTCATCGACCTGCTCGCCCACGCCGATGCGCAGGATCGGGAGCTTGAGCTTCTCGGCCACGGCCATGGCGATACCGCCCTTTGCCGTGCCGTCGAGCTTTGTCATGATAATACCGTCCAGACCCAGCGCCTCGTTAAACTCGAGCGCCTGGTTCAGACCGTTTTGGCCCGTCGCGGCATCGATCACAAGCACGACCGAGACCGGCATGGGACCGGCGGCCATATTGGCGGCGCGCTTACGGGTCACATTGACCACCTTGGCGAGCTCGCGCATGAGCTCGGGGCTCGTGTGCAGACGGCCGGCGGTATCGATGAGCACCAGGTCGCTGCCGCGCCTATCGGCCTCGTCGAGCACGTCGTAGCAAACACTTGCCGGGTCGGAGCCGCGATCGCGCTTGATGACGGGAACGCCGGCGCGCTGGCCCCACACATCAAGCTGCTCGATGGCGGCGGCGCGGAAGGTGTCGGCCGAACCGATCACCACGTTCTTGCCGCGGGCAGCCATGGCGCTCGCGATCTTACCGACCGTCGTGGTCTTGCCGGCACCGTTGATGCCCACAAACAGCACGCAGCTCGGCGTATCGGAGAACGGATCGCGCTCGATGGGCACAAAGTGCTGCTCAAGCTGCTCGGCCAGAGCGCGGCGAAGCTGCGGAGCGGTCTTGAGGTTCTTCTTGGCCGCGGCATCGCGCAGGTCATCGGAGACCTTTATGGCGACCTCGGCGCCCATGTCACCCATGACGAGGGTGTCCTCAAGGTCCTCCCAAAAGTCCTCGTCGACCTCGCCGCCAAAGTAGAAGACCTCGTTAAGGGCCTCGCGGCTGCGCTCAAGTCCGCGCGAGAGAGCATCGAAGAATCCCATTATGCATTCACGACCTTTCCGGTTTCGCGATCGAGTTTTTGCGAGACGACGCGACTGACGCCGTCGGCTTGCATCGAGACGCCGTAGAGGACGTCAGCATCCTCCATAGTACGGCGCTGATGCGAGATAACCAAGAGCTGCGTATCGGAACGCAACACATCGAGCGCGCCGATGAGCTTGGACAGGTTGGCGTCGTCGAGCGCCGCCTCGACCTCGTCCAGTACATAGAACGGCACCGTGCGCGTGCGATATACGGCAAAGAGCAGGGCGAGCGCCGTCAGACTCTTCTCGCCGCCCGACATGAGCATCATCTTGGTAATGCGCTTGCCGCGAGGCTGCGCCACGACCTCGATACCCGTCTCGGCCGGATGCTCGGGATCGGTCATCTCCAGATGAGCCTGACCGCCCGGGAAGAGCATAGCGAAGATCTCGCGGAAGTTCGCGTCGACCTTCTCAAACGTCACCAGGAACGCCTTGCGCATCTTGCGATCAATGGCCACCGTGATCTTGGTGAGCGCCTTGCGCGCGCTCTCCAGATCGGCCAGCTGCTCCTCGATGTAGTCGGCGCGGCGCTTGAGCTGCTCGTACTCCTCCATGGCAACCTGGTTCACAGGGCCCAGGTTGTTGATCTGACGCACGAGCTGGTTGAGTTCGCGCTCGGCGGCATCGCGGTCCGTGGGCGCCGGAAGCATGAGCGCTTCCTCGAGTACCGTGGTGCCATCGGCGGTAATGGCCTTAATGGCGGCCTCTACCTGCACCTCGAGCTTGCCACGCGCGACCTTGAACTCGTTTTGCGTGGCGGAGGCGGTATCGACCCGCTCCTTAGCGTGGGCAACCTCCGCCTTGGCATCCTCGATGGTCTTCTTAAGCGAAGCGGAGTCCGCCTCCTCCAGAGAGGCCTGGTCACGCAGGCGCGCTGCCCAATCCGACGCGCGTTCCAACAGGGCCGAATAGCGTTCGTGCATGGGGTCGACGCGCAGGCGCAGCAGCTCGAGCGAGCGCGAAGCCTGGCGTGTTCCGCGGATACGACGGTCGATGCCCTCAAGACGATGCTCCAGGTCGGGCACGCGGCCCTTCAGCGAACGCAGGCGTTCGCTCGTCTGGGCTAGGCGAACCTTGGCGTCGGCGAGCTTGCCGGCAGCCTCGGAATCGTCACGGCGAACGCGGTCGAGTTCGTCGTTGGCCTCGGCAATCTGCAACCCCAGATTGCTTGCCTGCGCGCGAGCCTCGTCACGCGAACGGGTGAGCTCGTCAACGCGCGGGCGCGCAGCGCGAACGGCTTCGGAGGCCTGCTCGCGACGCTTGGAGATGCGCACGCGCTCGACCTCGGCATTGTTGGCGCTTTGCTCCAAGCGGCCGATCTCGGAGAGCAGCGAGCGGCGCTCGCCCTCAAGACGGGCGATCTCGCCGGCGGCATCGCCCTCAGCGGCACGCGCTTCCTCAACGGCCGCATTGGCCTCGACGACCTGATTCGAAACATGCTCAAACACGGCAGCCAAATCGGGCTCCAGGCCCTCCAGCTCGCGAATGCGACGCTTGCGCTCCAGAGCACCCGAGGCCTCGCCGGCATCGAGGCCCACGCGCACCAGGCCGCCGCAGGCGACGCGGGCGCCATCGGGGGTCACGTAAGTCACGCCGTCAACGACAGGCGCGGCCAACGCGGCAGCAAGATCGTCCACTACGTAATATCCGCCGAGCAACGCCTCGACGACGGGACCGTAGCCTGCGCGCACGGACAGACGATCAACCAGACGGGTACCGGCAGCGCCCTCGGCGGCAGCAGAGCCGCTCACGCCGCGCGCCACCAGCAGCGCCTCGCCCGAGGCCTTCTTCTGGTCCAGAGCGGCACGACCGGCACGCTCAAGCGCGGACGTATCGTCGAATAGCAGTGCATCGATATCGCCGGCGAGCAATTGCTCAACCAAGCCCTCAAGCTCGCGCGGGGCCTCGAGCACGTCGCCCAGACGACCCGAGACATCATCGCCCAGCGCACCCACCAGACGGCTCACCAGCGGCGAGCTGTCGGCCATGCGGGCATCGAGTTTCTTTTGGCTGGCAAGCTCCGAGCGCACCTCGGATAACTTGTTGCGCGCTTCACTCTCGCGGGCACGCAGGTCCTTCAGGGCCGCGCGTGCCGTCTCGGTGGCCTCACGCGCATCGACCTGAGCCTGGCGCGCTTCCTCAAGAGCGCCCTCAAGCTCCTCGGCGCGGTCGCGACGGCTCTCGAGCGAGGCCGTGACCTCCTCGAGCTGCTCGTCAATCTGCTCCAGGCGCGAGGCATACATGTTGTCCTCGACCTCGGCATTGCTCAAGGAATCCTTCACCTTGGCGAGCTCGAGCGCGACATTATCGGCCACGCGCTGCACATCGCGTTGCTCGCGCGTGAGTTGCGAAATCTGATTGTCGAGCGCCACGCAACGCTCGTGGAGCTCAGCAGCGGCAGGACCGGCGGCGTCAACGTCCTCCTGGGCCTGCATGTGCGCGCCGGTCACTTCCTCAAGCTGCGCACGCGCGTCCTCGAGCTCCTCGACCACGCGACGACGCTGATGCTCGGAGCTCGAGATCTGACCGCGCATGTCAGACAGGCGCGACACCATGTTGTGGCCCTTTTCCTCGAGCAGGCGCATGTCGGAGTTAATGCGGCCGACCACATCTTGCATATGACGGCGCTGCTCGCCCAGGTCGCCCACAAACAGGCCCTTTTCCTCGAGCATGACCTGGAGCTTCTCGAGCTCGCGCTCCTTTTCGCCCAAGCGGTACTGCGCAAGCTCAAGCTCGGCGGCACCTTCCTTGGAGCGGCTCTCCAGGTCGTTCCACTGCGACTGCAGCGAACGCAGCTCGTCAACGGCCAGCATCTGCGTAAGCTCGTTCGCGCGCGAGGACAGCTCTTTGTACTTGCGCGCGCGATCGACCTGACGCTCCAGCGGTCGCAGCTGACGGGCGATTTCCTTATTGATGTCGCGGGCACGCGTCAGGTGCTCGTCCATCGACTTAATCTTTTTGAGCGCGCGCTCCTTGCGGCGCTTGTGCTTGGAGATGCCGGCGGCCTCCTCGATGAGGGCGCGACGCTCCTCGGGGCGGCTCTGCAAAATGGCGTCGAGCTTGCCCTGGCTGATGATGGAATGCGTATCCTTGCCTAGGCCCGAATCGTGCAGGATGTCCTGAATGTCCATCAGGCGGCACGGACTCGAGTTGATGAGGTACTCGCTTTCGCCCGAGCGATACATACGACGGGTGATGGCGACCTCGTCAAAGTCGACGGGCAACATATGGTCCGAGTTATCGAGCACCAGCGTGACCTCGGCGACACCCACCGGCTTGCGCGCCGACGAGCCCGAGAAGATGACATCCTCCATGGCCTGGCCGCGCAGCTGCTTGGCGCTCTGCTCGCCCAGGACCCACAGAATCGAGTCAGAGATGTTCGATTTTCCCGAGCCGTTTGGACCGACGATGACGGTCAGGCCCGGCTCAAACGTCATATGGGCGCGGTCGGCAAACGACTTGAACCCTTTGAGCGTGAGGGACTTGAGATACACGGTTCCTCGCTTACACGTGCTTCTTGTTCAGAATCACGCCGTTGGTGGTGTAACCCATGCGGTCGAGCGCTTCGAGCGCGGCGGCTCCCTCGGCTTCCTTCTTTGAGGAGCCGGAGCCGCGACCCTGACGAATACCATCGATCAACACCACGGCGGTAAAGGTGGGCGCATGCGCCGGGCCCTCGGAGCCAACGAGCTTATACGCTGGGGGCTCGTGACCGTCGGCCTGCACGCACTCCTGCAAAAACGACTTGGGGTTCGCAGGATGCTCGGCACGCTCGGAAGCCAAATGCGGCTTAAGCGTACGGTGAATGAACTCCGCCGCCGCATCCCAGCCGGCATCCAGGTACAGCGCGCCCACGAGCGACTCATAGACGTTCTCGAGGGCCGAATGCAGGCCGCGCGCACCAGTACCGGTCTCAGAGGCACCAAAGATGATGATGTCGTCGATGCCCAGCTCGTGAGAAACCTCGGACAGCGTAGCGCCCGAGACAAGCGACACCTTCAGGCGCGTGAGCTTGCCCTCGTCAAACTCCGGATAGGACTCAAACAGGGAGCGTGCGACCACAGCGCCCAAAATGGAATCGCCCAAGAACTCAAGGCGCTCATAGCTGGCAGAAACCGGCTGTCCCTCGACTGCCGAGGGATGCGTAAGGGCCGCGCGCAGCAGCACCTTATTGTTGAACTCGTGGCCCAGGATTTCCTGGGCGCGCGTAAGTCGGTCGGATAAAGCCAAGACTTAGGCCTCCTTGGCAGCTTCGATAGCGTCGACGGCGTCGGCGACAGAGTTGAGCGAGAGCAGGGTCTCGTCATCGATCTCGAGGTTGAACTCGTCCTCGATAGCCGTAACCAGCTGCAGGCGCTCGAGCGAGTTGGCATCGAGGTCGTCAAAGGTGGTCTCCTCGCTAATTTCGGCAACATCGACGCCCAGAACGTCAGCAGCGACCTCGCCGATCTTGTCGAAGATTTCGGAGCGGTCCATAGCGCTTCCTCTCATAGTGCATGAATACCAAAAGAATGGTACCGCCCGGGCGGTACCAAGACACGGTTCTGATTCTACCCCACGGCGTGCACCGCGAAGCACATAACAGCGCTCTAACTCGCTCTTATAAAACGATACCATCCATAGAGTTGGCGACATTCTCGACCAGCCCGGCGCGCACGGCTTCGGCCGCCGCGAGCGTACCGTTTTTGACAGCCTCGACTGAGGTGGCACCATGGCCGATCAGGACCACGCCGCGCAGGCCCAGAAGAATCGCGCCGCCCTTGGCGTCGCCAGAGAGCTTGGCCTTAATCTCGCGCATCTGCTTTTTAATGAGCAGCGCGGCGATCTTGGTGCCGAGCGAGGCCATAAAGGCGCCCTTGAGCTCCTGCAGCAAAAACTTGGCAGCGCCCTCAGTGGCCTTGAGCGCAATATTGCCCGACATGCCATCGGCAACGATGACATCGAAGTTACCTGAGGTGAGGTCGGTGCCCTCGCAGTTACCAACAAAGCCGGGAACGGCGGCCTTCATAGCAGGGAAACAGGCCTTGGTAAAGTTGGAGCCCTTCTCGTCCTCGGTGCCGTTGGCGAGCAGGCCCACGCGAGGATGCTCGATGCCCAGGACGACGCGGGCATAGGCGCTGCCCATCTGGGCAAAACGCACCATATCGTCAACCTCGACATCGGGGTTGGCACCCATGTCGCACAGCACCGTCAGACCGCCGGCGCGATTGGGCAGTGCATTGGTCAAACAGGGGCGCACCGGCTGCTTCTTGCCTTCGGCCTGATACCTAAACGGCGTCACGTAGGCGGTGGCAGCGGCGGTCATGGCACCGGTCGAGCCGGCAGAGAAGAAGGCGTCCGCATTTCCCTTCTTGATGGCGCGGCACGACAGCACGATCGACGACTTGCGTTTGGTCATCACGGCGCGAATGGGATCGTCATCCATGGCGATAACGTCGGGCGCCTCAAGGGCCTCAACACGTGCATGGGAAGCTGCAAAGGGATTGACGATTTCGGCGGGGCCAGCTGCCAAGACCTCGATATCGGGATCGGAGGCAAGTGCAGCCTCGATACCATCGAGAACAACCTGAGGTTTCTCGTCTCCGCCCACAACGTCTACACAAACGCGAACGTTACTCATATACATGCTCCTTATACAAAAATGGCCGACTCATTGAGCCGGCCATTGTGGTTCCATTTGGAACGGCATCGCATCCAGAGTATACCGTTACTCGGTAACGATAACCTCGCGGTCCTTGTAGAAACCGCAGCTGGGGCACACGTGGTGCGGAAGCTTGACAGCGCCGCAACGGGGGCACGTGGACTGAGCCGCAGCCGAGATCTTCATGTTGGCGGAACGACGGGTGTGAGTGCGGATACGACCCTGCTTTTGTTTAGGTACGGGCATAGTGACCTTCCTTATGAACTATCCAGTGTGGCGATTACGCGCAAGTAGCGATACTACCACAGTTTTACTCATCGAGCTTGAGATTCTTCAATGCTGCAAATGGATTTTCCGTGGCAGCGGCCCATTCTGCCTCTGCCTGGGCGGCGCAATCGCATTGCTCGACGTTGAGATTGCAGCCGCAAGTGGGGCACAGACCGCGGCAATCGGGCTTGCAGAGCACCACAAACGGCGTGTCCATAACGACCGCGTCATTGATGGGCTCACCCAGATCGATGATGCGGTCCTCACCCAGAAGCTCATAGCCGTCCTCGTAGGCCTCGGGATCCTCGGGCACCTCAAAGAGGTAGAACTCCTCGATCTCGCCGGCGATATCAAACGAGGCGGGCTCCAGGCAACGGTCGCACTCGCCGGCGGCGTGCGCGCGGACCATGCCCGTAAGCAAGACACCGGTACCGGCATTGGTAAAGACGACGTCGTAGTCGATGCCGTCCTGAAGCTGGTACTCCTTCTCGCCCACCGTGTAGGTTGCGACATCGACCTTACCGGTCAGCGGATACGAATCTCCAGGAAACTCGAGCTGCTCGGAAAGATCGACGGTAACGCTCGGGAACTCAGCCATTACCACTGACCATTCTGTTGGGCGGCACCCTCGTTGAGCTGCTGACGGCAACGGGTAACGGTGCCGGTCAGGCTCTTGAGGTTCTCCTCCAGGTGCGTAAAGACCTGCTCTGCGTAGTCCTCGGCAGCATAACGCGTCTCGCGCTCGTACTGCTGGGCACGATCGCGGATGTCGTCGGCCTGCTGCTGCGCAAGGCGGACGATCTCCTGCTCACCGGCAATAGTGAGGGCCTGCTGCTGAGCGTCGGCGATGATGGAATCAGCCTGAGCGGCGGCGGAAGCCATAAGCTCCTCGCGCTCCTTAAGGATACGGCGGGACTTCTGCCACTCCTCGGGATAGCTCATACGGATCTCGTCGAGGATGTTGAAGAACACGTCGGCGTCGATGACCTTGAACTGAGCGTTCTTGCCGAAAGGCGGCTTGGCTTCCTCGATCAGCCCTTCGAGCTCATCGACCAAGCTGACGATCCTATCGCCAGGAAAATTCTCGCCCGGCATCCGGTCTCCTTTCATAGGTAACATATCATCGTGCTAGTTTACCACATGCCACCAGGCAATAAGAAACGTCACGAAAAGCGATGTCTGAGTGCTTCGACCACGTTGGGCGGCACAAACGTCGATACGTCGCTCCCAAGCGACGCAATCTGGCGTACCACCGAGCTCGAGATATAGCCGTACTGCGGCGCACTCATGACAAAGATGGACTCCAGCTCGCTATCCAAGCGATAATTGAGGTCGGCCTGCTGCAGCTCATACTCAAAGTCGGTCATGGCGCGCAGACCCTTGACCACGGCCCCCGCCCCCTGCTCACGAGCGAAGTCGACCAAGAGGCCGGTAAAGGGCAGGACCTCGACGCCGTCGATATCACCGAGCGCCTCGCGGGCCAGCGCCACGCGCTCATCGAGCATAAACGTGGTGCCCACACCGTTTTTACCCTGCGACTCGGCAACAGCGACGATCACGCTGGGAAAGATGCGGCGGGCGCGGCGAATCACATCGATATGGCCAAACGTGATGGGATCGAAGGTGCCCGGGACGATCACGCGGTTGATGGTGTCATTCATGGGCGTCCTCCTGAAGCGTCGTGGCATCGTTGTTCTCGGCATTTGCGCCGGCGCTGTCGCCTTCACCATCGTTATCGTCGACCCAAAGAAGCAGGTCGACCGAGGTAATGCCGTAGCGCCTCTCACGTACAGTCTCAAAGCCTGCCGGATGCGCGCCCGCATCGGCGGCGGCATGCTCAAACAGGGCATAAGCGCCAGCCGCAAGCAGACCATGCTGAGCTAGGTTCTGCAGCAGTTCCTCGACCGGCTCGGCGCCAAAAGCATAGGGCGGGTCGAGCAGGACCAGATCAAAGGGGCCGCCCGGTACACGACCGCGCGAGGCACTCGCCAGCATGTCGCCCGTGACCACGCGCCAACGCGCACGGTCACGGCAGAGCGACTCGATATTCTTGGTAATGAGCCGCGCGGCGTTGCGATCGATCTCAAACGTCGTGAGCGAGCGGGCCCCACGAGAGAGCATCTCTAACCCTAAGGCACCGGAGCCGCCAAAGGCGTCCAGCACACGAACCTCGTCCAAATCGAAATCGAATGCCGACATGACCATAGATGCGCACGCCTCGCGCACGCGATCAGTCGTGGGGCGGGTGACATCGCGACCACGGGGCTCCTCGATCTTACGACCGCGCCATTCGCCGCCGATGATTCTCATCCTCCGCTGACCTCCTTAAAGATATGTCGATAACGCATGGCGACCGCGTCGCGCAAGGGACGCGTCGCCACAGAGTCAAGGTTGAAAGCATACCGCAAGAGCTCGACCGCGTCCAAATGGGCCCACTCGATCAGTTCCTCGTCGGCATCCAGGTCGACGAAGCGCAGGGTCACACCACCATGCTGACGGTACCCCAGGATTTCGCCCTCGTGGCGCAGACGCAGGTCCATCTGGGCGAGCGTAAAGCCATCCGAGGTTTTTTCGAGCGATTGCAGACGATCTTGCGCCGCCGATGCGCCGCCGTTGCCCTTGGAGTGCGTCATGACCAGGCAGGTGCCCGACACGCTGCCACGACCCACGCGACCGCGCAGCTGGTGCAGCGCCGCCAAGCCAAAGCGCTCGCCGTTTTCGATGACCATGACGGTGGCGTTGGGCACGTCAACGCCCACCTCGACCACCGTAGTCGAGACGAGCACGTCAATCTCGCCACGCTTGAAGGCATCGATAACCTGGTCCTTCTCCCCCGCTGGCATACGGCCGTGAAGGCGCTCGATGGCAAGACCCGGCAACGCCAGACGCAGGCGATCGAGCTCGGTCGCCGTATCGTGCAGCGGCACGGGGACCGTCACGCGGCCCTCGTCGTCGCGGGCGATACCGGGCACGTCTTCCAGCTCATCGGCCGAGTCACTTGGCTCTACGAGCGGGCAAATCACGTAGGCCTGCTGCCCCTTCTCGTGCGCCTCGCGAATGGCGCCATAGGCGAGGTCACGACTCGACTCGGTGAGCACGCGTGTCGTCACGCCAGCGCCAGGGACGGGCCGATGGCGGATGATACTCGTGTCCAGATCGCCGTAGACCGAAAGCGCCAGCGTACGCGGGATGGGCGTTGCCGTCATAACGAGCAGATCGGCACCGGGGCCCTTCGCGCGCAGGGCGTTGCGTTGGCCGACGCCAAACCGGTGCTGCTCATCGATGACCACGAGCGACAGATGCTTGAACGCAACGTTATCCGAAAGGACCGCGTGGGTTCCAAAGAGGACGTCGAGCTCGCCCGATTCAAGCTGGGCATGGATCTGCTCGCGCTCTGAGGCCGGCGTGGCACCCGTCAGAAGCGCCCAGGACATGCCCGCCTGCGAGAGCAGAGGGCCGGTCTTATCGGCATATTGGCGCGCCAACACGCCCGTGGGCGCCATAACGCAGGCCTGCGTACCGCTATCGGCAGCCACAGCCAGAGCGCAGGCGGCAACGGCGGTCTTACCGGTACCGACATCGCCCAGCAGCAGGCGGTTCATCACGCGCCCACCATCGCACATATCGCGCAGGATATCTTGGAACGCGGTCTCCTGCTCGTCGCTCAGCGAAAACGGCAGGGCTTGCTTAAGCGCGGCCAGGTGCTCGCCCGCGGTGTGGGCATAGGGAACCACATCGACCAGGCCGCCGACGTTGCGCAGGCGCAGCGCCAGCTGCAGGTAGAGGCACTCCTCGTAGGCAAGCCGTGCGCGCGCGATATCGCGCTCTGCCATACTCGATGGAAAGTGGATCGAACGCAACGCGCGGGCATTGCTCATGAGCTTCCGCTTTGCGCGCAGCGGCGCGGGAATCGGATCGAACGGATTGCCGACGACCTCGAGCGCGCCGCTTACGATGCGGCGCATCCACGCCTGGCTCACGCCATCGCTCACGAAATGGACCGGCAGGATGGTGCCCGCAGCACGCCCGTCATCGAGCTTTTCAAAGTGCGGCGAGGCCATCTGCTTAAAACCGTAGGCAAACTCGACCTTGCCCATCACGGCCAGGCGGTCGCCCTGTTTAAGCTGCTGGGCAATCCAGGGCTGGCGGAAAAAGGCGACCTGCAACACGCCCGTCTCGTCCACCAGCGATACCTCGGTCACCTGCATGCGCGGACGCGGCTGCTTTTGGACGATGCGGTCGACCGTGGCGATGATGGTGCACACGGTACCGATGGGCGCCATCTCGATGGACCACGAACGGGTAAAGTCGAGGTATCGATGAGGGATATGGAGAAGGAGGTCCCCCACCGTCCTAATTCCCAGACGGCGAAGGGCCTCCTCACGTTTACCCGAAACATATTTGAGTCGCGCGATATCCTCGTCGAGCGCATTGCTCTGGGCAAAGCGCTCCGAGACGCGCGGCACGGAGCAGAGCTCGGACATGGGCAGATGCCTACTCGATCGAGAAGATCACGGGATAGAGCGGCTGCTCGCCACGATGGGCGTCAATCTCCAAGTCGGGCTGAGCTTCCTCGATGGCGTCGACGATCTCCTGGAAGGCCTCATCGGACAGCTCCTCGCCGGCCAGAATCGTCAGCGCGTCGCCCTCCTCTTCCTCCTGCATGCGGTTGATGCAGTCGAGCGTGACCTGCTTCACGTCGGAGCCGACCACGTCGATGGAGCCGGCGATGATACCCATGACGTCACCGGAGTGAATCGGCGAGCCGTCGGAGGCGCTGGAGTCGCGCACGGCACGGGTGACCTCGCCATCGCGGACCTCGCTGATGGCGTCGACCATGGCGGCAACGGCATCCTCGAGCTCGGAATCGGGCAGGACCGCGAACAGCGCGGAGAAGGCCTGCGGGACGGTCTTGGTGGGAACGACGGCGACCTTCTTGTCGGTGCAGGCGGAGGCAGCGGCCTCGGCAGCCATGCGGATGTTGCCGTTGTTGGGCAGGATGATGACCGAGGTCGCGTTGACCTGGTCGACGGCGCCCAGCAAGTCGGCGGTCGAGGGGTTCATGGTCTGGCCACCCGACACGATCACATCGACGCCGAGGGACTTGAGGATGTCGGCCTCGCCGGAACCGGCAGCAACGGCGACAAAACCCAGCGCCTTCGCAGGCTCGGCGGCCTTCTCCTGGTCCTCGTGGATCTTAGCGGTACGGTCGTGGGCCTCCATCTCCATGTTATGGATAAAGACCTCATAGATCTGACCGAGCTGCAGCATGTGCTCGAGCACCAGGTTCGGGGTGTTGGAGTGCACGTGGATCTTGTAGTCGGGATAAGCGCCCACGAGCAGCTCGCAGTCGCCCATAGAGCCCAGGAACTTAAGGCACTCGTCCTCGTCAAACGGAGCGTCGGCCTTAAAGAGGAACTCGTTGCAGTAGCGGAACTCAGAGCCCTCCCAGTCGTCGTTAGCCTCGATCTCAACACGGTCGAGGGCGGCATCGCGAGCAGAGCCGGCGGAATCAAACGTAGCGGAGAAATCCTCGACAACGGTGCTGCGGCCAAGGGCAGCGGCAACAAAGTTCTCCAAGAAGATGGCAAAGCCGAAGGCGCCGGAGTCGACCACGCCGTTCTCCTTGAGGACGGGCAGCAGGTCGGGCGTGCGGGCGACGGACTGGTAGGCCTCGACGACGATGGCGTCGAGCGCATCCTCGGCAGAGAATTTCTTCTTCTCGCACTCGTCTGCCTTGGTCGAAACATCACGCAGGACCGTGAGAATCGTGCCCTCGATGGGCTTACGAACAGCCTGGAAGGCGACCTTGACGGCACGACGGAAGGCGAAGGCGATATTGGCGGACGTAACGGGCTCATCGGCAGAGACAAGGCCCTCGGCCACGCCGCGCAGGATCTGCGAGGTAATGACGCCGGAGTTGCCGCGAGCACCCATCAGGGAGCCGTGGGTAATGGCGCCAGCAATGGCCTCCATGTCGGCATCGGCGGGAAGGGCGGAAAGCTCCTTGGTCACCGAGGCGAGCGTGAGCGACATGTTGGTGCCGGTGTCACCGTCGGGTACGGGGAAGACGTTGAGCTTGTTGATCTCCTCGGCCTTTTCGGAAACGGCAGCCGCAGCGATCGGAAAACAGGTGCGAATGGTCTTTGCAATCATGAGTGGTGAAATCTCCGTATTCGGATGCTAGTTCAGACGGCTCTTGAGCGCGTCGATGTGAATGCCGATCTTAAGGCTGGCAGGATCGATCTGGGCGATCTCCTGCAGGGTGAAGGCGACGGAGCTCGAAAGATTGTGGCAGACGGACTTCATGTTGACGCCGTTCTCGAGCACGACGTGAAGGTCGACCGTGAGGCCGTTCTCGTCGGCGGAAACAAGTACGCCCTTGCGGAGGCGCTGACCGGCAAGCAGGCGCACGCTCTCGGCGCCCTGGAGCTGCTCAGCCATACCGACGACGCCGTAGCACGTCATCGCGGCATAACCGGCAATATCGGCAATAACGTCGTTCGAGACGCTCAGGCTGCCGTTAATGGTCTCAGACACAAGAATCTCCTTTTCTGGTGCTCGCGGCACCATGTCGTGGGAGCAATCATTCCAATATTCTACAACGAGCGCGCCATGTTGAGGTGGCGGGGTTCGCGATTACATCCTCGACACGAAATGTTGATACGGTAACGTTCGCCACCGGCGATCGCGGCATGAAAAAACCCGCCGCATAAGCGACGGGTTTTACAACCTGGCTCCCCGGGTAGGACTCGAACCTACAACAGCGCGGTTAACAGCCGCGTGCTCTACCATTGAGCTACCGAGGAATAGGTGCGTGCTCTCAAGCAACGAAGTTTATTATACGGACGATTGGACGAAGGGCAAGAACTTTTTTAAGAATTTTTCCGACCCAGTCATTGGGGACGTTCTTAAACGACTAGTCATTCAAGAACGTCCCCAACGACTAGTCGTTTAAGAACGTCCCCAATGACTACATGAAAGCGCCCTCAAGCGGATGTGCTTGAGGGCGCTTCTTGCTTGACTAGCTTTCGATGTAGTCCTTGAGCTTGCTGGAACGGCTCGGGTGGCGGAGCTTGGCCAGGGTCTTGGACTCGATCTGGCGGATACGCTCGCGCGTGACGCCAAACTCGCGACCGACTTCCTCGAGCGTGCGGGGATGTCCGTCGACAAGGCCAAAGCGCAGCTCGATAACCTTGCGCTCGCGATCGGCAAGCGAATCGAGCACCTGGGTGAGCTGCTCCTGCAGCATGGAGAAGCTGGCGGCATCGGGCGGAACGATAGCCTGGGAGTCCTCGATGAAGTCGCCCAGCTGGGAATCCTCTTCCTCGCCGATCGGGGTCTCGAGCGACACGGGCTCCTGCGAAATCTTCTGGATCTCGCGGACACGGTCGGCGCTCATGTCCATCTCGGCACCGATCTCCTCGGGGGTCGGGTCGCGACCCAGGTCCTGGAGGAGCTGGCGCTGCACGCGGACGAGTTTGTTGATGGTCTCGACCATGTGCACGGGAATACGGATGGTACGGGCCTGGTCGGCAATAGCGCGCGTAATGGCCTGACGGATCCACCACGTGGCGTACGTGGAGAACTTGAAGCCCTTCTGGTAGTCGAACTTCTCGACAGCGCGGATCAGACCGAGGTTGCCCTCCTGGATCAGATCCAAGAACAGCATGCCACGGCCGACATAGCGCTTGGCGATGGAGACGACCAGACGAAGGTTTGCGCTGATGAGCGCCTGCTTGGCCTCAAGACCAACGTTCTCGATACGCGTAAGACGACGCATCTCGGCGCGGGTGAGCTCGATCTCGCCCGCATCGGCAGCCTCGAGCTTCTCGGTAGCCTCGAGACCGGCCTCGATCTTCATGGCCAGGTCGACCTCTTCAGATGCGGTCAGCAGGTCGACCTTACCGATCTCCTTGAGGTACATACGAACCGGGTCGCCGGTCAGCATCACCGTGGAGGCATCGATTCCGCGCACGCGCGAGCGCGAACGGGACGTGCGCACGGTGCGTTTCTTCTTGCTCTTGGAAGAGCCCATCTCGGCATCGGCCTGGCGGGCCATCTTAAGCTCGTGATCGTCAAGCGAGCCGGAATCGTGCTCGTCATCATCGAAATCGTCGGTATCGTTATCGTCATCGTCGACGTCCATCGGGGCGTCGTCGTTTCCGCTCGCGGAGATAATCTGGATGCCGCTGTTGCGCAGCGCGGAATACACCGCGTTGAGCTGCTCATCAGAAACATCGATATCCTTCAGGGCGACCTGAATCTCGTCCTCGGTTACCGAAGTCCTGTTTGAGCCGTTGCCCATGAGCTTTGCAACGTAGGATTCCAGCCCAGTACCCGTGCTCTCAGTCTTTTTTGGCACAGATTCTCCCTTCGTAGTCCACAGGACTCAATACTTTAGCACACACATGAACGTCTATACCCAAAATAAAGACAGGATATAGGCGAGAATACGCTGGTTGACCACAACATCTAGGCCTGATCGGAACCTGCGGTCTCCAAACCGATCAAACGGAACGGGTCGGCCACGCCACCGATCGACTTTTGGAGCTCGCGCTGGCGCTGTGAATCTTGCACCGCCTGCATCGTCAGCACGCGACGGGCCTCATCGTCGAGTGAACGGTCCTGACGCAACTTGGCCTGCGCAGCTCGCATGCGACGTTTGATGGTGTAGAGCTCGAGCGTATCGAGCATAAAGACGATATTCGTCTCGGTCGGGTGCTTACTCGTTGCCGAGATGCGCCCGGCGCTGACAAGCGACGCCGCCTCGGGACACACCGCACGCGCCGCATCCATGCAGGCCGCAGGATCGGTTCCCGGTGGCGTCGCGAGCACGGCCCACGCAATTGACTCGTGACGCGGGTCAACCCACTCGATAGAACAAATGCGATCGGCATACGTGCGGAACAGATCGGGGTAGCTCGTGAGCATCGTCAGCAGCTCGCGCTCCCCCGCCAGGGATTTCCGCTCCAGATCGGTCAAAACAATCGGCATCGGCGGAGCTGCCGCCGCGCTTGAGCTATCGGCAACGGGCGCAGTGCTTTCCATCCCCGCCGGCACATCGATAGGCGGCAGATCCTCGTCGGCGTCCACCGGTGCGGCCCCATAGGCATCAAGCGGAACGTAGTCGTACGGGTCCTCCTCGACCGGTGCGGACACCGGTGGCGTCGCACCCGCGGCCCAGGCACCGCGACCGGCACTGCGCGCACCAGCCGCACCGCCGCCCGAGCTTCGTCCCTGCGAACCGCCCGCGCGCTCAGCTTGCGCGCGTTGACGCTCGTAGCTCTGCTCACGCCGGCGTTCCGCATCCTCACGCTTGGCGACATCGCGAAACACACGGCCCGAGCTCGCGCGTACTGTCTCCAGGTCCAAACCCAACAGGTCGGCAATCTGGATAAAGTACGTATCGATCATATAACTGTCGCGCAGCGGATAGATGAGCGTCAGCGCATCCTCGAGCGCCTTGGCGCGACCGCCCGGTGTGGTAATGTCGCTCGACTCCTGCAACGAACGATAGACAAAGTCCATGAGGGGCTCGGCCGCGTCAATGCGCGCCTGAAGCTCCTGGCCGCCATGCGCCGTGATGAACTCCATGGGGTCGTTGCCGTCGGGAAGCACCACGCAGCGAAGGTCCATCGAATCCTGCTCGATAAACTGAATCGCGCGGCGAGCGGCCTTTTGACCGGCAGCGTCGCCATCGAACATATATACAATGCGCTTGGCAAAACGGGTGAGTGTCTTAACGTGATGCTCCGTCAGCGCTGTGCCCAGCGTGGCGACGACGTTTTTGATCCCTGCCTCCCAGCAGGCGATGCAGTCGGTATAGCCCTCCACCACGATGGCGGTATCCTGCGCGACGATAAACTCCTTGGCCCAGTTAAAGCCATAGAGGTTTCGCTTTTTATGAAACACGCTCGTCTCGGCGGTGTTGAGGTACTTAGGCTGACCATCGCCCATGATGCGCCCGCCAAAGGCGATATTGTGACCCTGCTCATCAAAGATGGGAAACATCACGCGGTCGTAAAAACGGTCCGCGAGCTGCCCGCGCCCACGGCTCACGGCCACGTTGGCATCGATCATCTCCTGCGGGGTAAAGCCCGCTTGAGACAGATGCGAAACCAGCGTGTTGCGACCCGGCGCAAAGCCCAGGCAGTAGCGGCGACAGACATCTCCGCCCATGCCGCGGCTGGCAAAGTACTCGCGCGGACGGCTGTCCTTACCGCGCATAAGCATGGTGTGGTAGAACTGAGCCGTCTCGGCGCACAGGTCATAGATGCGGGCGCGCTTGGTGCCGCGATCGCGCTGCGCACCGGTATCGTGCAGTTCAATGCCCGCACGATCAGCCAAATAGCGGATCGACTCGGGAAAACTCAGGTTCTCGCGCTTCATGATATAGGTAAAGACGTCGCCGCCCTCGCCGCAACCAAAGCAGTGCCACACCTGCGTAGCAGGGATAATGTGAAACGAGGGGGTCTTTTCGCCGTGAAAGGGACAGCATCCCCAAAACTCATGGCCGCGGGGCTTGAGCTCAACCGTCTCCTGCACGATGGCAACCAGGTCCGACGCCGCGCGTACCTGATCTTTCTCCTCATCGCTAATCACGGATACTCACCCCCTGCTCACCCAAGTTATGACGGATATCGTCGATATTACCCTCGACGGTCGCGATTAACTCGTCCAGGGAATCGAACACGCGAGACGGACGCAGCCAGCGCGTAAACGCCAGCGACACGGAAGCGCCATACAGATCGCCCGCATAGCCGATCAAGTTGGCCTCGAGATGCGCCGAGGCGGCATCATCGGCATAGGTCGGCGGCAGGCCGACGTTAACGGCAGCAGGCCATACGGTATCGTCGACCAGCACCAGACCCTCATAGACGCCATCGGCAGGCACTTGGATGCCGTCGGGCACCTGGATGTTTGCCGTGGGAAAGCCCATATCGGAGCCCTCATGACGACCAGCCGCCACAACGCCGCGCAGCATATAGGGACGGCCAAGAAGCTCGGCAGCCAGCTCCACATGACCCTGGCCCAGCTCATGGCGGATACGCGTGGCGCAGATGGTCTGCCCGTTAACGCAGAGCAAGTCGTGACCGTAAACGTCAATCCCACGCTCAGTACCCCAGGCGCGCATCTCAGCAACGCCCGAAGCGCCGCCGCGGCCGAGCCTAAAGTCGCTGCCGACACGAATGGAGCGAATGTCGACAACACGCGACAACAGCGCCAGAAACCCGACATGGTCGAGTGCCGCCACGGCGGGCGTAAAGGGAACGGCCACCACCACATCGACCCCGGTTTTGGCCAGGGCATGCAGGCGGTCGGCCGTCGTCATCAATTTTTGAGCGGGCGAAGGACTCACCACGACGTCCGGATCAGGATCGAAGGTGACCACGACCGCTTTGCAGCCGCAGGTATGAGCATCGCGAATAACCGCATCGATCAGCTCTTGGTGCCCACAATGCACGCCATCAAACACGCCAATAGCGATCGACGCGGCACCCAAGAACTCGCACCCATCAAAAGCATCGGCAGAAACGATACGGGCCTCATCCAACTCACCCGCGAAAAAGATACGCGCGAGCTCGTGGGGCGCCAGCATCATCGAACACCGCCGATCGCCTGCGGAAAGACGTGCTCCATCACAAAGCGGCCACCCTCGATACGAGCAAGCGCCTTCAGTCCCCCATCGAGCACGAGCGCGAACGGCGCCTTCGCCGTATCGAAGTCCGCAAGCGCGCGTTCAACGGGAATGCGGCGACCACAAAGCAGGTCGTCTGCAAGATTTCCCGGCAAATCGACACGCGTGGCACCAAGGGCGGCAATGGGATCCAGAGCGAAGCCGGCAGCGGACTCGGCAGAGAGCTCCTCTACCGCATGGCAGGCGCCAATGGAAACCACGCCGGAGGCCGTACGGCGCAGCGCGGAAATATGCGCAGCACTATCGCAGGCGCGACCCAGATCGCGAGCGAGCGCGCGAATGTAGGTGCCCTTGCTTACCGAAAACGCCACGGTCCAGACGCACGTATCGCCCTCGCCGCTCACGGCGATCAGGTCGGCGGCATAGATCTCGACGGGGCGCGGAGGCAAGTCTACCGCATTACCCTCGCGAGCACTCTTATAGGCGCGAACACCATTGACCGAGATGGCCGAAAAAGCTGGCGGCACCTGCAACTGCGGACCAAGCATAGCGGCAAGCTGCACACGGACGTAAGCGAGATCGTGCAGCTCGGGGGTAACGGGCACCGTGCGAACGGCCTCGCCCTCCGCGTCATCGGTGTTGGTCTCGACGCCAAACGAAATGTCGGCGACATAACTTTTGGTATCGAGAGTTAGCATGCCCAGCAGACGGGTCGCCTGGCCCACGCCCACCACCATGACACCCGAGGCCATGGGGTCGAGCGTACCGGCATGGCCGACGCGTCGCTCATGGAGGGCGCGCCGGCACTGCGATACCACGTCGTGGGACGTACAGCCCACCGGCTTATCGACGGCGAGCAGCATATTCAATTGAGAAGGCGTACGACGAGCCATGTACCATCCAAAATGTTAGAGCTCGACGGTCACCGAAGCGGGATCCTCCCCTACCAGCTCGGCCAGCATGGGAAGTGCCACGGCGAGCGTCTCGCGAATCGTTCCGTTGTTGGAAAAGCCGGCGGCGGCATGATGCCCGCCACCGCCAAAGTTGGCAGCAATCTCGGACACATCGAGGTCACCCTTGGAGCGCAGGTTGCCGCGCACCTTGGTATCGCCCTCAATGCCCTTCAGGAACAGGCAGACCTCCACGCCCATCACCGAACGCACCACATCGACCAGACCGTCGCACTCATCCGAAGTGACGCCGCAGGCCTCGAGGTCGCTCTGGTACGCATAACTATATGCCACGCGACCGTGCGCCACGGTCTTGATACGACCCATAACGATGGACTTGAGATGCAAGAACTCTACGCGCATGCTCTGGTAGACCTCGAGCGCGACGCGCGCCGGATCGGCACCGTGCGCGACTAGGCGCGAGGCGGCATGGAACGCAGCAGCATCGGCGTTTTGGTACTGAAAACGACCGGTATCGGTCACCAGGCCGCACAGCAGGCAGGTCGCGACACCGTTGCGAGCCACAATGCCGCAATTGTCCAAAAAGCGGTCGATGATCATGGCGCAGGCCGCGGCGCCGACGCACCTCAGGCTCAGCTCGGCAAATTCCTCGCGCGCCGGATGGTGATCGAAGCACACCACATGCGACGA
>CATYUU010000031.1:0-24141 GCA_958413455.1 uncultured Collinsella sp.
CCAGGCGGCCGAGCATGGCGAAGCCCATGGCAGGCAGGATGTTGGCGGCAACGCCAAAGCCAGCAAGGACAAAGGGCGGGATGAAGTCGAGCAGGCCCTGGATGGCGTCAGCACCCAGATAGAACGACAGCGAGCACAGCAGGAACGCCATGATGATACCGGTGGCACCGATCAGGAAGTGCATCGCATAGACACCCTTAAGGTTGCCCTGGCCGGAGAAGACATCAGCGCGGTCAACCAGGATCGGCAGGGCGGCGTTGAGGATGTTCTTGATGGCAAGGCACAGCGTGGCGATGGGCATGGCAAGCGCGATGGCTGCCTCGGTGCTCTGGCCCAGCTGGATAGCGAAGGCGCAGGCGAGCACGCCGCCGATCGTCTCATCAGGCGGCACGTAGGCGCCGATGGAGATCGAGCCCATGAACAGCAGCTCCAGACTCGCACCGATCGCGAGGCCGGACTGCAGGTCCCCCAGCACCAGGCCCACGAGCGGGCACAGGACGATGGGGCGGAACGCATAGAGCGTACCGAGCTGGCAGTCGAACTTACCAAATGCGGCGATAAGTCCGATGAGGATTGCTTGGGTAAGCATATATCCCCCTTTCCTAATAGGACACTACGAAGAGCTCAGACTCTTCGAAATTGAACGCCTAGAGCACGCTGGCGCAGTCGACCTTGGGGTCGTCGGCCAGGGGTCGAATCTCGACCTCGACGCCACGATCCAGCATCTCGCGCACATCGGCTTCCTCGGCCGCGGTCAAGAAGATCTGACGAGAGACCTGACGGGCATCGGGACGCTTCTCGTCCTTTGGCTTGGTGTTGCCCAGGTTGACCGACTTGATCTGCGGGCAGCCCTCAACAAGCTGCTTTGCCTCAGCAATAGTGGCGACACAGATGATCATCTTGTACTTGTCGGTCACGCCCGAGTTGATAGCTTCGATTGCATGCTCCATATCTTTGATGACGAGCTTGCAGCCGGCAGGCTTGCCCATCTTGAGCGTCGTCTTCCAAACCGGGTCGTTAGCGACCTTATCGCCCACGCAGAAGATGCAGTTGGAGCCAAGGCCCTGAACCCAGGAAACTGCGACCTGGCCATGAAGCAGGCGATGGTCAACGCGAAGTAGCTGAATCATAATGTGACCCCCCAAAGGTCTTGTGCCGTCTTACGGCGTGTCAGTAGGTGCTGCGGATTAGAACTCTTCTTCCTCGTCGCCATCGACCAAAAGATCGTTGACAAACTTCACGCGCGTATCGTCCGCAGCGACGATGGCGCGAATCGTCTCCTCAACCGGCGCCGACTCGTCAGAGAACAGCAGCTGGATGAGCAGAGGAAGGTTCATGTTGGTAACGAGGTACGTGCGGGGACGCGTCTGGACGATCTTGGTGAACTCGTTGTTGACGCTGCCGCCAAAGAGGTCGGTGCAGACAACGACATCATCGTCGGCAGACATGCCTGCCAGCAGTTTTTGGGCCTCCTCGGCCACGTCCATGCGGCCATCGACGAACATCGAAAGATCGTGGACGTTGTCGCGAGCGCCCGAGAGCAGCTCGACGCTCTCCTTGATGCCGGTGGCGAAGTGCGCATGGCTGGCGATGATGTACTGTCTCATTCTGTGTTCCTCTCAATAGCCCGGCACGTTCCCGCACCCGTTTTTTTTAGTAGTCGAACTGGTGATAGTAGCGACGATACTTGAGGTTATGCTTGGTGACCGTCTCGTAGTAGCGAGCCAGGCGGTCGGTCACGAGCACCGTCAGAATCCACGGGGAGACGATGACGCGGAACTCGTCGTCAAGGCCGGGGATCGCGAACTCGGCGGTGTCGATGATGTTGATGTCGGTGTCGCCGGTCACGCCGCGGGTCAGGAACGCGCGGACGCGCTCGTCGAGCTTGCGGTTCTCGTCCTCGCCCATGAACAGGAACACGGGGACGCCGGGCTCCACGAGCTCGAGGGTGCCGTGGAAGAAGTCGGCCGAGGTGATGTAGCGGGTGCGCTTCCACTGCATCTCCTCGAGGATGCACATCGAGAACAGGATGGTCTCGCCCCACAGGGCGCCGGAGCCGATGAACATGGTGTAGGGGGCCAGGGCGTACTTCTTGGCGAGCTCCTCGGCGCGCGGCTCGAAGCGCTTGCGGATATCGAGCATGTCCTTCCAGATGTCCTTGGTCTGCTCGATAAACAGGTCAAACTTGGGGAAGCAGCCACGGCGGTTGAGCAGGCGCAGGCCGAAGCAGTCGGCGAGGTAGTAGCCCTTCTCGCAGCCGCCCGAACCATGGTCAGAAGCCATGGCGACGCAGTTCTCGGCACCCACAGCCTGGCCGATGGGGCCCTCGGGCTTGGTCATGGCGTAGACGCGCACGCCCATGCCCTTCATCTTCTTGACGGCCTCGAGGACCTCGGGGGTGGTGCCGGACTCGGAGGCGGTGATCACGACGGACTTCTCGGTCATGCGCTTGTGGCCCATGGCGTTCCACTCGGCGGCGTGAATCAGGTAGACCTCGAGGTCGCGGTCGCCGAACTTGTTCATGAGGTACTCGAGCTGCATGAGCTCGTCCCAGGTGCCGCCGACGCCCATCAGGAACACGGCGTCGTAGCCCTCGTCGGCGACCTTGTCGGCGAGCGCGGTCATCTTCTTGCCGGTCTCGTAGAGCGCCTTGCCGTCCTCGAGATAGCCCTCCTGGTCGAAATGCATGATCTCGATCTTCTCGGTTTCCTTCATTTGTCTCTCCTTTCTGGGGTTGTTTCCACATCCCCCATGCCAACGGGCATCAAAACCCGCTTACATTCCGTAACACTCGGCCGCTTTGGCCTTAAGCGCATTGACTGACTCTTCGTAGCCCTCTGCCTTGACCTCCATTTGCTTGGAGACGGCATCGAGATACGGGTGCACGTCCCATGACTTCAGACGCTCGGCGATTATGGCCGCAATCGTCTGGAAGAACACAAGATTGGGAATTGCGCTGAGCAGCGGAGCCACCTGAGGCACCGCAACCTCGTGAGCCCTACCCTTGGGATGGGCCGTGAGCAGCACCGTTTTTGTCGTAACGTTCGATAGCGCATCAGCGATATTCGCAAGACGCTCCGACCCCTGCGGATCGTCGACGATAAACACCAGATAGCCCGGAACGATCTGCATCTCGGGACCGTGGACGAACTCCTCGCCTTCGTGATGCATGGCAGGAATCTTGATGGTCTCGCTCAGCTTGAGGGCCGCCTCTTCGGCAACGCCATAGTTGGGGCCGTTGCCGACGACCATGGCGGGCGTGTGCTCAGAAAGCTCGAGCATGTGGTCTTGGACATATGCCTCGGCGGTCTTGCACATTACGGCATTGGCCTGGATGGCCTCGCGCAGGTCGTCAAGACGCTGGGCAACGCCCTTGGCGTCAATCGTTCCGCGCGCCTGACCGCCGTAAATACCAAAGAGCACCAGGTACTCAACGAGCACCTCGACGCCCAGAGTCACAAAGTCCACCGACTCGACGCCCACACCGTAGTCAAGAACGATGTCAGTGTGCTCCTTGATGGGCGCCTCGACGTTTGCCGTGAGCGCAACTGCAGCCATATCGTGTGCGCGCATGTAATCGAGCGCCGCAATCGTATTGGTCGAATAGCCACTCTGCGAAACGGCAATGTTGAGCGCATGCTGCGGATAGGTGTGTTCAAAATCAACGAAGGCCTCGGGCGTCACAACGGACACCTGCATTTGCAGGGCATCTTGCAGGTAATCGCGGGCGCAATCGGCGGCATGACGCGACGAACCCGAAGCAACGATGCGCAGCGCGTCAAAAGAACCGGACTGGAAAATATCAACGAGCTGCGCTACCAGCTCAGACGAACGCTCGAGGTTCTCCCCCATACGCACATGGGCAAGCTGAACGTAATCGAGCATCTTCATCGTCTCACCTCGTTACAAATCATTAGTATTTGATACCAATCACAGTTACAGGTTACGGCTTTTTGATACCTCTCTGTCGATTAATTTATCCCCTTCGGCGAACGGTCGATTTTGGGCCCTGTAAGGTTGTATATACAGCTGACCCAACGATCAAAACTAGTTAGTTTCCCAGGCGTTATTCACAAAACACCAGCTAGTACGTATAGGTATATCCACCCGCATCACCGCGGTTAAACGATTTGACGTACTCGATCGCTTGGCCGCCCGCATCGAAGCTTACGCACTCCAGCGTCAAGGCAAGATCGCCCTGCTCCAGTCCAAGCAGGCCGGCATCTCGTGCGCCCAGCGCTTCGATATCGAGCTTTTCCTGTGCCATAACTGGCTTTCGGCCCAGCATCTCATAGGTCTCGTACAAACTGAAGACCGACACGTCAATATCTTCGATGGTTGGAAACAGCAGGCACGGGATGAACGCCATCTCAATCGATACAGGGTCGCCGTTGACGCAGTTCAAACGCCGAATCGAATACAGCAAATCGTCCTCGGCGATGCCAAACAGGTCGGCGTAGTATGGCCCCGCATAACGCTTGGAACGCGCGAGAATACGGACGGACGGCTCGCCGCCCGAAGCACGGACCGATTCACGGAAACCGCCCGTGCGTTCAAAAAAAGCAGGTACTTTCTGCGCCACAAAGGCACCTTTTCCCCGAACACGGCGAATCTGCCCGCGCCGAACCAGCTCATCGACAGCGCTTCGGATGGTCAAGCGTGTCGTACCAAATTCCTCGGCGAGGTCTTTTTCGGACGGAATCATGGAACCCGTGGGATATATACCGCGCTCGATACGCTCCTCGATGCGGCGTCGAATGCGCATATAGACCGGGGTGGCATCTACTGTTTCAGCCATTGTTCACCTGCCACGCTCCTCATGCCGTTCTCTTCGCCGTTATCGGCAAAGCGGAACTTTGTGGGCAAAATCACCGATTTGCAATGCTCCACAAAACGCATGTCCTTATCCAATTCGATCGAGCTCTCATAGAACACCGGCGTTCCCTCTTCTTGCTGGAGCAGCTCGGCCTCTTCGGCGTTCAAACGCGAGATGGAGATATGCTCACGTCCATGCTCAACACGCACGCCACCTTCTTTGAGCAAGACATCGTAAAGGCTCTCGCACTCAAAATCGTGCTCGATAAGCGATGGGCACAGGGACAGGTTAACGTGAGCCGTCTCGATTGACGCCGGCTCGCCCTCAATAAGTCGAACGCGCTGCATGCGAAGCAAAGGAGCGCCTACAGACACCCCAAGCTTGTCGGCAAGTGCCTCATCCGCCTCGATGGTCCCGGTGGAAACCAGACGAGAAGAGGGGTGCAGGCCGGCAGTCCGCACAGCATCGGAAAAGTTATACGTTTCCTGGAAGATGTTCAGCGGCTTGGGAGGACACACATACGTACCCGATCCGCGTCGGCTCTCGAGCGTTCCACACGAGATGAGCCGCGTGATACCGGCGCGCAACGCCGTACGCGAAACGCCAATCTCTTCGCACAGCACGCGCTCGGCCGGTAGGCGATCACCGCCGGCAAGCTGATGGTGCTGGATATACCAAAGAATTCCCTCAACAGCACGATCTTTGGGGGGAATTGCATAAGATTCGCCTGCCATTGCACAGACTCCTCATTCAGAAACGTATGCCGCCAAAATTAGGCCAGCCCTCCCATGGCATCAAATTCGGCCTTGATCTTCTCGGCGACATTCCGATACGACTTATATAGACTTGAATCGCGTTTAACTTCGTCGGTCATAACGGGAATCTCTAATTTGGAAACCTCGTCTTTTCCCGTCTGAACCGCCACAACAACGCCCATACCAAGACACATATTACGCTTGGCAGCATTTATTTTCGCCGCCTTGGCGGGATTTACCAGGATACGCTGGGCAAATTCCTGTTTTGAGGCCACTTCCTCGGCCTCCGGATCGCCCGCCTCGGCTACTTCGCACTGCAACACGTCCGCATAGTCAAAAATCTTCGGCTCGCCGCCGCGCTGATGCACGGCCCACTTGCGACGCGTGGCATCCTGGTAGATAGCCGGCAAAAACGTAAACCGCGGCGGGTCCAAAATCGTATCCGTGATGGTAAACACATCGGGATCAAAGGCATCCTGCGGGTTTTTCTTCTTGAACAGCCCCATATCAGCCTCCCGTACTAGCATTAAACAACTCAAGCCGAATATAGCACCAATTTCAAGCTCATCCTTTAGTAGATCGGTGCGCGGCGTCTATGGCTCGCCCAGCGGAAGAGTTTACGGACGAGGGCCGGGGTGCCCGCTTTGTTTTGAGAGGTGGGATTCGCGAACTTCTCAAAACAAAGCAGGCACCCCGGCCCCGCCGGCAAATAGCGGACGCTCCGCATGCAATCTATGCAAACAAACAAGTGCGCTTAACTATATTCGGTAAGGTCAAGCACACTGCCCTTCACGATAAGCGCCGGCTCCAGAACGACCTCTTCGGCACGTCTACCGCCCCTACCGGCAAGACGCTTGGACATGCAGCCAAAAGCATGCTCCGCGAGGACACCAGGGTCCTGCTCAATCGCGGTCAGTGCCGGCTCAAAGAGAACGTCGGCCGCCGAGTTGTCATAACTCACCACCGAGATGTCGCCCGGGATGCTCTTCCCCATCTCGTGCAAGCGCTTGAGCAAACCGAGGGCAATGTTGTCCGAGCTTGCGAACACGGCAGTGGCGTCGGTTGCGAGCACCGCCTCCGAGGCCTCGTAGGCGCTCGGAATGTAGTACTCGCTCTCAAACTCCAGGCGCGCGTCGATGGGCAGTCCCACCTCGCGCAGTGCGCGCTCATAGCCAGCAAGTCGCTTGCGGCCCGTATTGGAGCGACGCGCGTTAACCAGACAGGCGATGCGGCGATGACCCTGCTCAATCAGATACCGCGTGGCCATGTAGCCGCCCATCTCGTGGTCGAACATCACCTTGTCGCACTCGAGCCCCTCAATGGCACGGTCGACCATCACGGCAGGGATAGGCAGATGGCTGACCTCTTCGCGCAGGGCACGGTCATCCGAGAACTCGTCGCCTACCACCAGGAAGACACCATCGACGCCGCGCGTCACCAGCTGGCGCAGCAGTTCCAAATCGTCATCGGCGCTTCCACCCGAGCTGGTAATAAAGAGCGCGTAACCGTCCTCGCGGCAGCGCTTTTCCAAGCTGCCGGCAAGCGAGGCAAAAAAGCGGCTCTCGATATTGGGAACGATAAGGCCCAGTGTGCGCGACTCGCGCATGACCAGGCTGCGCGCGATCTGGTTAGGAACATAGTGGTTGCGCGCCGCAACCTCCTTGATGCGCTTGCGGTTTTCTTCCGAGATGCGACAGGGCCGATTATTGAGAACAAGCGAGACCGACGAAGGGGAAAGCCCCACCTCCTGGGCGATCTGCTTGAGGGTGACTTTGTTGGCCATCTCGCTCCTTCCGGGTTTACGCGCAATCTCTTGAAAGTATAGCGACTGCCCATCTACCTCGGTGATAAACACTTTACCAATCCGGTGGACGGCTGTTTTATCGCCGCCAGCGCACCAAATCCGTCCAGGTGGGGTATATTGCAATCGATTGATGACAACAACCACCAAAAGGCGGATATTCGCATGCACGAGAACGACTTTTTTAACGAGGACCTGCTCTGCGCGCTCGCTGGCGTTGCCGGCGAGGACAACGTACTCATGAGCGAGCCCATGCGCGAGCACACCACGTTTAAGATCGGCGGCCCGGCCGATGTCTTTGTCACACCCGACACCGAGCAGGGCCTCGTCGCCACGCTCGATACCTGCTATCGCTGCGATCTGCCGCTTACCATCGTGGGCAACGGCTCCGACTTGCTCGTTGGCGACAAGGGCATCCGTGGTGTCGTCGTGGCGTTGGGCGAAGGCCTCTCCGACATCACCGTCGATGGCACGCACGTCACGGCGGCAGCCGGCGCCTTGCTTTCCGATGTCGCCGCGGCAGCAGCCGAGGCCGACCTCACCGGCATGGAGCCCATCTCGGGCATCCCCGGATCGGTCGGCGGCGCCTGCTACATGAACGCCGGCGCCTACGGTGCCTGCATGGCCGATGTGCTGGAATCTGTACGCGTCTACAAGCCCGCTCGCATGCTCGACGACGGCACCCGCGGCAGTGGCAATATCATCGAGTTCGATGTCGACGAGCTCAACCTGGGTTATCGCAAGAGCCGCATCGCCGACGACGGCTTCATCGTGCTTTCGGCCACCTTCAATCTCGCCCCGGGCAACGCCGCGATGATCAAGGCCGACATGGACGACTACCGTCAGCGCCGCGAGGACAAGCAGCCGCTCGACATGCCGAGCGCCGGCTCCACCTTCAAGCGCCCCGAGGGCCACTTTGCCGGCAAGCTCATCATGGACGCCGGCCTGCGCGGCCACGCTATCGGCGGCGCCCAAGTGAGCGAGAAGCACTGCGGCTTCATCGTCAACGCCGACCACGCCACCGCTGCCGACGTCGACAAACTCATCCGCCACATCCAAGCAACCGTCAAAGACCAATTCGGAGTAGACCTACAACCCGAAGTCCACCGAGTAGGCGAATTCCTCTAATAAAAAAGAAGGCCCCGAAAGGGGCCTTCACCATATTTATTCAGATAACCCAGTCCGGTGTGTCGCGCTCAGGACCCGAGAGGGCCGGGACAGTCCGAGAGGCATAAGGTTGATCGCGAGTTCCGCACGAGCCGGAGAGCACTTAATGTGCTCTCCGTGCGAGCAGGACTGTCCGAGCAGGCAACCTTATGCCTCTCGGACTGTCCCGGCCCAACTTATCGTTACGACAGCGCGATACCGCCAAGCCAGCCCCAGCGCACGCCAGAGCCAGTGCCGTAGAACCCAATGAACGAGTCAAGCGACTTAGACGTGATGGCGCCCTCGTTGCTCATAACGATGCCGCCGCCAACATAGATGCCCACGTGTCCGTACAGCAGACCCGGCGTACCGGTGCCACTGTGCGACGAGTCGGCCACGATCATGCCCACCTGCAGCGCCGAACGATCGGAGCTGTAGCACCAGGCGTTAAACATGTCGCACGCATTGCCTCCAAAGTAGCCAACGCCGGCGTTACGGAAGACATTGGTAACCCACGCCGCACACCAGTTCTGACCCGGCGAAGGCGTGGAGTAGCACGCGTTGACGACGGCCTGCTGTTTGCCCGAGCCGGCATTCTGTTGCGGGGTTCCGGGCGCATACGATCCGCCACCCGAGCTTGAACCACCCGAGTAGGAATTGTTCTTGTTCGCGGCGGCCGCGGCAGCGGCGGCCTTCCTGGCAGCCTCCTCGGCCTGGGCGGCAGCGAGAATCTCGGAATCGCGCTGAGCCATGAGCTCCTTGACATCGTCAGAGAGGCCGTTCAGAACCGTCTGGACCTCCTGCTGCTTGGCCTGCATGTCCTGCATCTGAGCAGTCTGCTGGTCCTTGAGCTTCTCTAAATCGGCTTTCTGCGACTCAAGCTCGGTCTTTTGCGCATCGAGCTCTTCCTGGATGGTCTGAATGTCCTCGATGGCGTCGCGGTCGCTCTTGTTGATCTTCTCAACATAGTGCGCATTAGCGACGAGCTCCTCAAACGAACCCGAGGCGAGCAGCAGCGACAGGATGTTCGTGCCGCCGGACTTGTAGCTGGCGGCCACGCGATCGGAAAGGTCGTTGCGCTTCTTCTTGAGCTCGGCCTTCTTTTCATCGATCTGGGCCTGCGTGTCATCAATCTTGCCCTGGACATTCTCGATGTCGTTGAGGGTCTGGGCATTCTTGTTGGCCAGCGCCGCATACTCATTTGCGATGCTGTCGAGCTGGGCCTGAACCTCGTCGAGCTGGGCCTGGGCGGCATTCAGTTTATCGGTGGTTTCTTTGGAAGCCTCCGCCGCATGGGCGCGAGCGGGCAGGCCAAAAAGAACTGCCGCAGAAGCGGCGCCGAACAGGGCCTTGAGGGCAGTGCGGCGCGAGAGCTCCTGGGAAAGGATGGAATCGCTGTTTGGTGACATATGTACTCCGTTACATGCTTATTTATATGTCGCTCAACTCATACATATTAGCGTACATATGGCGCGTCCCAACGATTTCCACGAACGGCAGGAAACTACAAGGTCAGTGGCTCGTAAGCAAATGCCAAAGATCAGGTTATGCGTACGCAAACTCTTCTATGAGTACGTTAGCATAATCCTCTGCTTTTCCTACGGCGCATGTTTTTGGCGTCCCTGCCTGCGCTATACTCCCCTGAAGAAGTGTTCCTGATTCGATAGGAGACTACATGTCCAAAGCACTCGACCCCAAAGACACCTGCGTCCTCGTTACCGGTGGCGCCGGCTTTATCGGCTCGCACACCGTCGTTCAGCTGCTCGAGGGTGGCTACCAGGTCGTCATCGTCGATGATCTCTCCAACTCCAGCGCCGTCGCCGTCGACCGCGTCAAGACCATCGTGGGCGACGAGGCCGCCAAGAACCTCACCTTCTACGAGGCCAACGTGCTCGACCGCGATGCGATGAACAAGATCTTCGATACCCACCAGATCGACCGCGTCATCCACTTCGCCGGCTTTAAGGCCGTTGGCGAGTCGGTGAGCAAGCCCGTCGAGTACTATCACAACAATATCGAGAACACCCTGGTGCTCATCGATGTCATGCGCAACCACGGTTGCAAGTCCATCATCTTCTCGAGTTCTTCGACCGTCTACGGCGATCCGGACAATCCGCCCGTCACCGAAGAGGACCCCAAGAAGCCCGCGACCAACCCCTATGGTTGGACCAAGTGGATGATTGAGCAGATCCTCATGGACGTCCACACCGCCGACCCCGAGTGGGACGTCGTGTTGCTCCGTTACTTCAATCCCATCGGCGCCCATCCGTCGGGCCTGATCGGCGAGGATCCCAAGGGTACCCCCAACAACCTGGTGCCTTATGTCGCCCAGGTCGCCGTCGGTAAGCTCGAGGCCGTTCAGGTCTTTGGCAACGACTACCCCACCCCCGACGGCACCGGTGTTCGCGACTACATCCACGTGTGCGACCTGGCATCTGGTCACGTTGCCGCCCTTAACTGGATGAACGGCAAGACCGGCGTCGAGATCTTTAACCTGGGCACCGGCACCGGCACCTCGGTACTCGAGGTCGTCGCTGCCTTCTCCAAGGCGTGCGGCAAGGAGCTGCCCTACGTGATTCGCGAGCGCCGTGCCGGCGATATCGCCGCCAACTGGTGCGATGCCTCCAAGGCCGAGCGCATGATGGGCTGGAAGGCCCAGTACGATATCGCGGACATGTGCCGCGATAGCTGGAACTGGCAGAGCCACAACCCCAACGGCTTCGCCGACGCCGAGTAGCAAAAACCTACATACCGCTCTTGCCCCGATCTCACGTTGCGAGGTCGGGGCTTTTTCATGGCATGTAACCATTCGCCGAAAATCGACCAACTTTTTTATCTTGCCTGTACATGTTTAAACAACATGTTCTACAATAGGGACATCGACTCTAAAACTCGGGACGGGCTGCTCCCCCATCTGCAGGCCGATCCCACAACAAGAAGGTTGGTGAGCGCATTCATGGAGCGTGCAAGCGGTGTCCTCATGCCTGTCTCATCTCTGCCAGGACCATACGGAATCGGCGGCTTTGGCTGGAATGCCTACGACTTTGTCGATTTTCTTGCCTCGTGCAAACAACATTACTGGCAGATTCTCCCCCTTACGACGACGAGCTATGGCGACTCGCCCTATCAGTCGTTCTCGGCCCGTGCGGGCAACCCCAATTTCATCGACTTTGCCGAGCTTATCGAGGCCGGCTATCTGGAGCAGCGCGATATCGACGGCGTGTACCTGGGCTCCGATCCCAACAACGTTGACTATGGCGCCGTCTTTGGTGGCCGTCGTCAGATTCTCGACCGCGCCGCCGAGCGCTTTGCCGCCGACAAGCCAGCCGACTTCGACGACTTTGTCCAAGCAAACGAAGACTGGCTCATCCCCTACTGCGAGTTCATGACCGTCAAGGAGGAGTGCGGTCTCAAGGCATTTTGGGAGTGGCCCGCGGAGCTCCGTACCCGCGGTGAGGCTTCTGCCAAGGTCTGCGCCGCCCATCCCGCGCGCATGCTCTACCACCAGATGACGCAGTACTTCTTCAATCGTCAGTGGAGCCGCCTCAAGGCCTATGCCAACGAGCGCGACATCCTCATCATCGGCGACCTGCCCATCTATGTCTCGCGCGACTCCGTTGAGATGTGGGCCACGCCCGAGCTCTTTAAGATCGACGCCGCCGGTAATCCTGTGAGTGTCGCTGGCACGCCGCCCGACCAGTTCTCGGCCACCGGCCAGTACTGGGGCAATCCCATCTACGACTGGGACGCCATGGAGGCCGACGGTTTCTCCTGGTGGGAGGGCCGTATCCGCGCCGCCCTCGACATGTACGATGTCATCCGCCTGGATCACTTCCGTGGCTTTGAGGCCTATTGGGAGGTGCCGTTCTCCTCACCCGATTCGTCCTACGGTTCGTGGACGCAGGGCCCCGGCCTCAAGTTCTTCAAGACGCTCGAGGAAAAGCTCGGCACGCTGCCCATCATCGCCGAAGACCTTGGCTTCCTCACCCCCGGCGTCATCGACATGCGCGACAACTCGGGCTTCCCCGGCATGAAGATCTTGCAGTTCGCCTTTGAGGGCACCAACTCGTACTACCTGCCGCACAACTACATTGCCAACACCGTCGCCTATGTGGGCACACACGACAACGAGACGGCGCGCGGTTGGTTTGAGGGAACGGCCACCCCGCGCCAGCGCGAGCAGGCGGCCCTGTACACCCACCAGCAGGCAGGCGAGCCCATGGCCGATGCACTCAACCGCACCATCGCCGCCAGCGTGAGCGATACCTGTATCTACACCATGCAAGACCTGCTCAACCTGGGCAACGAGGCACGCATCAACACCCCCGCCACCCTGGGCGGCAACTGGACCTGGCGCATGCTCGATGGTGCCATCACCCGCGAGCTCGAGCACAAGCTCACCGACTGGACCGAAACCTACTTCCGCATTCCGTCGGAAGCCGAAATTGAGCTTCCCCAATAGGAGCCACCGCACCCGACCCCATTCCATCGTGCGGACGCGTCCGTTTTCCCCGCGCGAGGCCATTCCAATCCCTCGCGCGGGCTTCTTTTGTATTTCTGACATGTAATCAACCCATCACAGGAGGAAACATGCCCCGTATCAATCTCGCAGAACTCGCCGAGCAGTCCTTCGGAACTTCGCTCGAGCAGCTCGATGACCGTCGTATTTATAAGCTGCTGGTCAAGCTCGTGCAGGAGCACTCTGCTGCCTGTCCTCTCAACAACGGCAAGAAAAAGCTCTACTACATCTCTGCCGAGTTTTTGATCGGCAAGCTGCTCATCAACAATATGATCGACCTTGGCATCTATGACGAGGTTAAGGACCAGCTCACCGCCGCGGGCCACGACCTCAACAAGATCGAGGAGTTCGAGGTCGAGCCGTCGCTCGGCAACGGCGGCCTGGGCCGTCTGGCCGCATGCTTCTTGGATTCCATCGCCACGCTGGGCCTTACCGGCGACGGCGTGGGCCTCAACTACCATTACGGCCTGTTCCGCCAGCGCTTTGTCGACAACCAGCAGAAGGCCGTCCCCGACGAGTGGCTTGGCGAGCAAGACATCCTGATCGACGACGACCGCTCCTACACCGTCGAGTTCGGTGATTTTGCCGTTACTTCCAAGCTCGTCAACATCGATGTGCCCGGTTATGGCCAGCCCACCAAGAACCGCCTGCGCCTGTTTGACCTGGCAAGTGTCGACGACGGCCTGGTCCCCGGCAGCTCCATCGACTTCGACAAGACCGAGATCGCCAAGAACCTCACCTTGTTCCTCTATCCGGATGATTCCGACGAGCAGGGCCGCCTGCTTCGCATCTACCAGGAATACTTCATGGTGAGCAACGCCGCCCAGCTCCTGATCGACGAGGCCATCGAGCGCGGCAGCAACTTGCACGACCTGGCCGACTACGCCGTAGTCCAGATCAATGACACGCACCCCACCATGGTCATCCCCGAGCTCATTCGCTTGCTCACCACCAAGCACGACATCGAGTTTGACGAGGCCGTGACCATCGTGCGCTCCATGGTCGCCTACACTAACCACACGATTCTTGCCGAGGCGCTCGAGAAGTGGCCGCTCACCAGCCTGCAGAAGGTCTCCCCTGCCATCGCCGACATTATCGTCAAGCTCGACGAGGTCGCCAAGGCCGAGCACGACGACCCGCGTGTCGCCATCATCGACGAGTACGACACCGTCCACATGGCCCACATGGACATCCACTTTGGCTTCTCCATCAACGGCGTCGCCGCACTCCACACCAAGATCCTGGAGGACACCGAGCTTCATCCGTTCTACGAGATCTACCCCGAGAAGTTCTCCAACAAGACCAACGGCATCACCTTCCGCCGCTGGATCCAGGGAGCCAACCCCGCGCTCGCCAACCTGCTCGACGATGTGATCGGCACCGACTGGCGCAGCACCGGCGATCTGAGCAAACTCGCCAAGTTCGCCGACGACAAAGATGTTCTTGAGCGCCTGGCTGCCACCAAGACCGAGGCCAAGGCCATCATGCGCCAGTTCATGGCGCTCGAGCAGGGTGTGACCATTCCCTCCAACGCCATCATCGATGTTCAGGTCAAGCGTATCCACGAGTACAAGCGCCAGCAGATGCTCGCGCTCTACATCATCTGGAAGTATCTCGACATCAAAAACGGCAATAAGCCTAAGCACCCCGTCACCATCATCTTTGGCGGCAAGGCGGCCCCTGCCTACACCATCGCTCAGGATATCATCCACCTAATCCTGACGCTTTCCCAGTGGATCGCCAACGACCCCGACGTGGCTCCCTACCTGCAGGTCGTCATGATCGAGAACTACAACGTCACCGCCGCCGAGCGCGTGATTCCCGCCGCCGACATCTCCGAGCAGATCAGCCTGGCCTCCAAGGAGGCGAGCGGCACTTCCAACATGAAGTTCATGCTCAACGGCGCCCTGACCCTGTGCACGCTCGACGGTGCCAACGTGGAGATTGCTGAGCTCGTGGGCGACGAGAACATCTATACCTTTGGCGCCTCGTCCAAACAGGTCGAGCAGCTCTACGCCGACGGCACCTACAACGCCGGCGCGCTCTACCGCAAGCCCGGCATCAAGCTGCTGGTGGACTTCATCACCAACCCCGCCTTTATGGCAACCGGCAACGCGGAGCGCCTGCAGCGTCTGCACGATGACATCAAGGGCAAGGACTGGTTTATGGCCCTGCTCGACATTGAGGAGTACATCCAGACCAAGGAGCGCGTGCTGGCCGACTACGAGGACCAGGATGCCTGGATGCGCAAGGCGCTGATCAACATCGCCAACGCCGGCACCTTCTCGTCCGACCGCACGATCTCCCAGTACAACGACGAGATTTGGCACCTGGACTAACCCATTCCCCTTACCCATCCTCTTGAGAAACGGAGTCGTGGCAACACGGCTCCGTTTTTTGTGCCCGTGCGTTGCCCGTGGCCCGCCTCGACCAAATCGTCTCAATCTGTAACACCTACTCGGCCAAAACGGTCCTACCTGTTACAGATCAAGACAAACCGGTTCTTTCCCTAGGGTTTATCTCAATCTGTAACATCTAACGTCCGAAATCCGCCCTTACTGTTACAGATCGAGACAAATGGATAAGCCGGCTAAAACAATCTCGTTCTGTAACAGGTAACTGCCGAAATCAGTCCTTCGTGTTACAGATCGAGACGGAAGGACAGGCGGCTCAACTCAATCTCGTTCTGTAACATCTAAAGCCAATTCGATCCTCTACTTGTTACAGATCAAGACAAACGACCGACCAGACAGCCCCGTCATAAAGAAAGGCTTCCCTCTCGCCCAGTGGACGGGAGGGAAGCCTTATATGTGACCACGGCAAAAGGATGGCAATACCGCAGTCGCCCAAAGGGAGGGCCTGGATGTACCGGGCCTAGATAAGGTTCTTACCAGACACCTTATCGAAGAGATGGGTCGCGTTCTTCTCGAACTTGAACCAGATGGTGTCGCCCGCCTTGAGCGCACCCTTGGCCTCGAGGTCGACGACGGGGATAATCAGGACGAACTGGCCGTCGGGAGCGGTCACGTGGACATGCTCGGTCGAGCCCATGAGCTCGGTCACCTCGACGGTGCCCTGGAGCGCACCCTCCTCGCCCTTGTCGGCAAGCAGAATCTGCTCGGGGCGCACGCCGGCCGTGATCTCCTTCACGTCGCCGTCGTCCCAGTTGAGAGCAAGCTGAGCGCAGGTCTCGGGGGCGAGCGCCACGTTCATATCCTCGGTCTTGACGGTAAAGCCGTCGCCCGAGCGCACCAGCTGGGCATCGAAGAAGTTCATCTGCGGCACGCCGATAAAGCCAGCGACGAAGATGTTTGCGGGGTGGTTGAAGACCTCCTGCGGCGTGGCGATCTGCTGGACGACGCCGTCCTTCATGACCACGATACGATCGCCGAGGGTCATGGCCTCGGTCTGGTCGTGGGTGACGTAGATGAACGTGCCCTTAATCTCGTGACGCAGCTTGATGAGCTCGGCACGCATCTGGTTACGGAGCTTGGCGTCCAGGTTAGACAGCGGCTCGTCCATCAGGAAGACCTTGGGGTCACGCACGATGGCGCGGCCGATGGCGACGCGCTGACGCTGACCGCCCGAGAGCGCCTTGGGCTTACGGTCGAGGTACTCGGTGATACCCAAGATCTCGGCAGCGGAGCGAACCTTACGGTCGATCTCGTCCTTGGGGACCTTCTTGAGCTCAAGCGTAAACGCCATGTTCTCGTACACCGTCATGTTGGGGTACAGAGCGTAGCTCTGGAACACCATGGCGATGTCGCGGTCCTTGGGAGCGACGTCGTTGACGCGCTTGCCGTCGATGAACACGTCACCCGAGGTGATGTCCTCCAGGCCAGCAACCATGCGCATCGTCGTGGACTTACCGCAGCCAGACGGGCCAACGAGGACGACGAACTCCTGGTCGTGAACGGTGAGATTAAAGTCCTCTACCGCGAGCACGCCGTCCTCGGTAACCTTGAGGTTGTGCTTCTTCTCCTCGGTCTTCTTCTTTTTGCCAAAGAAGCCCTTCTTTTTGGACTCGTTGTTGGGATACACCTTCTGAACATGTTTGAGAACGATCTCGGCCATGTCTTTACCTTTCGATATGCGGCGCCGCGCTGAGGGGCGCCGCAGAAACTTGCAAAACAGTTACGGCATCAGCCCTTGACGGCACCTGCCACCACGCCGTCGATGATGTACTTCTGGCAGAGGATGTACATGATGACGATGGGGATAACGACCATCATGATGCAGGCCATCATGGGACCGAGCTCGACGTGGCCGTAGCCGCCGCGGAAGTACTGGATCAAGATAGGAATGGTCCTGTACTTGGTGGAGTCGAGGGTAAGGTAGGGCAGCAGATAGTCGTTCCAGACCCACATGGTCTCGAGAATGCCGACCGAAAGATAGGTGGGCTTCATGATGGGAAGGACGATCTTAAAGAACACCTGAACCGGGTTGCAGCCGTCGATCATGGCCGCCTCTTCGATCTCGAGCGGAATGTTCTTTACAAAGCCGGCGAACATAAAGACCGCCAGGCCCGCGCCAAAGCCAAGATAGATAAAGCAGATGTTGAACGGCGTGTTAAAGCCGATGCGGTCCGCCAAATTGGACAGCGTGAACATGAGCATTTGGAAGGGCACGACCATCGAGAAGACGAACAGGTAATAGAAGAAGTTCGAGATCTTGTTGTTGACACGGACTACGTACCAAGCGCACATGGAGCAGCACACCAAGATCAGAACGACCGACGTGACCGTGATGATGAGCGAGTACATAAACGCCGAGGCAAAGCCCTGCTCGTTAAGAGCGTGCACGTAGTTTGCGAGACCGTTGAACGTCTCGGGCGTGAGCAGATCGAATGCCGTGGTGGTGCTGATTGCAGTTGCCTTTTTAAAGGAATTGAGCGCAATCATGAACACGGGGTAGATCCATGCGAGCGACAGAATCGTAAAGAAAATCGAGAGCGCGCGATTGATAACCTTATCGCGTTTCATTACTGCTGCACCTCCTTGGACCTCGTGGCCTTAAGCTGAATCATGGAGATGGCCACGACCAGGATGCAGAAGATAACCGCCTTGGCCTGACCAATGCCCTGCCATGCGATACCGGCACGCGAATAGAACGTGTTGTAGATGTTCAGGGCGAGCATCTCGGTGGAGTGCGCGGGGGCGCCGCCGGTAAGGGCGAGGTTCTGGTCGAACAGCTTAAAGCCGTTGGTGATGGACAGGAACAGGCAGATGGTGATGGTCGGCATCAGGTTAGGGATCTTAACCTTCCAAAACGTCTGCCATGCCGTAGCGCCGTCGACCTTGGCGGCCTCGATGTAGTCGGACGGAATGGACTGCAGACCAGCGATGTAGATGATCATCATGTAGCCGACCTGCTGCCACAGGGTCAGGATGATAAGGCCCCAGAAGCCAGCAGCAGAGTTAAGGGCGATGAGCTGGGCGCCCACGTTGGAGAGCAGGCAGTTGATCAGAATCTGCCAAATGTAGCCCAGCACGATGCCGCCGATCAGGTTAGGCATAAAGAAGATCGTACGGAAGATGTTGGTGCCTTTGAGCGCCTTGCGGGTGAGCGCCTGCGCAATGGCCAGGGCGATCACGTTGATGAGCACCGTCGACAGGAAGGCAAACGCCACGGTAAAGAAGAACGACGTGGAGAACTGCGGATCGGACAGCGCGCGCACGTAGTTCTCGATACCGACAAAGTGCGCGTTACTAATGATAATAAACTGGCAGAACGAGAGATAGAAGCCCTGAATAAAGGGAATCACGAACCCGATCATAAACGCCAGGCACGTGGGCAACATAAAGAGCGGCCACCAGCGCTTGAGTGCTTTGCCCATAAAAGGGTCCTTTCAATATGTAGGGGGGCGGGCAAACCTACGTCTGCCCGCCCCCCTGTCGCTAATCAGATAGCTCGGGCAGCAACTGCTTACTCGGAAGCAGCCTTCTCGGTCTTCCAGCCATCGACGAAGGCGTTCTTGACGCCGTCCCACTTGCTGTTATCGGCAGCGTAGGCAATCAGAGCCTGCTTGAGGTTCTTCTTCCACTCCTCGGAGGGAATGTAGACGAAGTCCCAAGCGACGGTCTTCTTGCCGTCCTTGGCCATAGCAACGGCCTGCTGCGAGAAGACGTTGGTGGTCTCCTTGGCGCTCTTGAACGGAGCGGTCAGACCCATCTTGTCGGCGATGATGCTGGTCGGGGTGTCAGCGGTGACGCACCAATACATGAAGTCCTCGGTGGCCTTCTGGGCATCCTCGGAAGCCTGGGAACTGACGCACCAGTAGTTCTCGCCGCCGGAGCACAGGCCCTGGTTCTCCTCGCCGTCAACACCGATGTAGATGGGCATCATGCCAATCTGATCGTCGGTCATGCCGGCCTTGACGAGGTCAGAGTAGGCCCAAGAGCCGTTCTGGTAGAAGACGGCCTTGCCGGTTGCGAACTCGTTGGTGGCGTCGTCGCCGGTCTTGGAAGCAAGCTGCGAAGGATCGCAGGTGGAGTCGGTGATGTACAGGTCGAAGATCTGCTTGTAGTTGTCGAGGAACTCACCCTTGATCTCGTCGTCCTCCTGGTTGTGCTCCTTCTCAAACTCGTAGTAGAGCGGCATGTTGGCAAGGTGGGTGGTGTAGCGCCAGCTGGAGGAGTCGTCCATGCCGGCGGAAGTGAAGGCACCCTCAACACCAAGCTCGTCCTTGCGGGCCTGGATGTCGTCGGCACAAGCCTTCAGCTTGTCGAAGGAGTTGATGTCCTCGGCCTTGTAGCCAGCCTTCTCGAGCAGCTGCTTGTTGTAAATAATGCCGAAGCTCTCCTGAACCCAGTCGATGCACACATCCTTGCCGTCGGACTGCAGAGCCAGGGAGTCGTCAATGAGCTCACCGCGGAGCTTGGTATCGGACAGGTCGGCGCAGTAATCCTTCCAGTTCTTAAGACCGGTGGGGCCGTTGACCTGGAACAGGGTCGGAGCGGAGCTCTTGGACATCTCGGACTTGAGCTTCTCCTCGTAGGTGTTGGAGGCGGCGGTCACGATCTTGACCTCGACGCCCTTCTCCTTCTTATAGGCCTTGGCGATCTCCTTCCACTCCTTGTCGACCTCGGGCTTGAATTGGAGGAAGTAGACCTCGGCAGCGTCACCAGAAGCAGAGGAGCCGGAGCCGGCGGAGCCACCGCAGCCCACGAGACCCAGACCAAGAACCGCAGCCGCGGAACCAGCAAAGCCCAGGAACTGCCTTCTGCTCATTTCGTTCTTCATTACAATCCACCCTTTCACACCGTGGCGGCACCCTTTGCCGCCGCCTTCGGAGATTGGCTCGGGGACTTTCCCCCTTTTGCTGATTTGTACGATACGCTATTTGGCTACTTGTTTGAACAAGTATTACTAGAGCGGTAGAAAAACTTCGGTGAACGGTAATTTCAACTTGATACTTGACAAGTTTTGTATAAACAATTAATTGTTACCAAATGCAGAGAAAACGCCCGGTCAAGCCGATGCATCGTCGGTTTGACCGGGCGCTTTCGCTTTGAGGGCATGAGTCTCGTCAGGCTGCGAGCTGGCCGGCTATCGCTTGGAGTTGACGCGGTAGTGGAAGATCTCGGGGTGTGTGCGAGTGTGCGTCACCTCAAACAAGATGCCATCCGAGGTGTACGACTGGCTCTCCATGACGGCAACGCAGTTGTATTTGCCGAGGTCAAGATAGCTGCAGTCCTCATCGTTGGCGAGCTCGACACTCACCGTACGACGGCTCGCCATCACTTTGACACCGCGCTTGTGCTCCAGATAGCCGTAAATAGAATCTGCCGCGATCTCGGGGGTCAGGCCCTTGGCGATCGACTCCAAAAAGTAGCCATGGTCTACTTGGCGCGCATTGCCGTTAAGGCTTCGGACGCGCGCCACGCGAATCAACTGCTCACCTGTCTTAAATCCCAAGCGTCGAGAAAGTTGCTCGGTGCACACCAGATGTTCAAAAGACTTGACCTCGGTCGAAGCAACGGCATTGTTGCGTTTTGCGAACTCGCCAAACGACTCAACCTCTTCGAGTGCGCCCAACATGTCGGTTTCGCCCTTAAGCCAAATAACGCGCACGCCCTTGCCGTGTATGGGCTGCACAAACATCCCGTCGGCCAGCATGCTCAAAGCGCGGCGGACGGTATTGCGCGTGCAGCCAAATTCCGCGGTCAGCTCGGCTTCGGTTGGCAGCATCTCCTGAAACGCATAGGTCCCGTTAATGATGCGCGAGCGTATTTCTCGGTAGATTCCTTCGTATATCGCTTTTGGCATGACTTCACCTCTAATGAATATGTATGGCTAGGCAGCATAGCATTTCTTAAAGTTGTTTAAACCGATTATCGGCAAAGCGACAGGATTTAACCGTTGACGGTTTCTGTCGCGCCCAAACCGGTTTCGCTCAAAACTGCCGGTACGACAATCGTCTGGTCCTCTACAATGAATCCATTGTTTAAACGTTTCACCACGCGCAACGCGCCTCGATATACGGGAGGCAGAACATGCTGCAAAAAATCCAACGCTTTGGCGGGGCAATGTTCGCGCCCGCCATGTTGTTTTCCATATCGGGCCTTATGGTCGGCGTCTCCGCCCTCGCAACGTCTGCGGATATCGTCGGCGACCTCGCCGTATACGGAACCCCTTGGTACGTTTTTTGGACTATCATTCAGCGCGGCTCGTGGACGGTCTTTAAGCGACTTCCGCTCCTTTTTGCCGTAGCGCTGCCCATCGGCCTTGCCCAAAAGCAACCGGCACGTTGTTGCCTCGAGGCGCTCGTGGCTTATTTTGCCTATTGCTTCTTTTTGAGCGAGATCATCAAGCTAAGCGGAGACAACCTTGGACTTAAGTACCCGTCGTCTTTGACCCCCGCTAGCGGCATTACCATCATCGACGGCATCAAGACGCTCGACACCGGCATTATCGGCCCGCTAGCGGTATCGGCAACCGTCGTCGCCATCCATGACCGCTTCTACGATGCCAAGGTCCCCGATTGGCTCGGCACCTTCTCGGGTTCCTCGCTGGTCTACCTCATCAGCTTTTTTGCCGTGTTCGCCCTTGCCGCCATCTCGGCCGCCATCGTGCCCTTCGTATACGCAGCGACCGAAACGCTGCGCCACGCACTTGTGGGCGTCGGCCCCCTCGGCGTGGGTATCTTTGCGTTTTTGGAGCGAGCACTCGAGCCCATGGGGCTGCACCACCTGCTCTACATGCCTATCTACTACGACAATTTAGTTATTAACGACGGTATCTACGCCACGTGGACCAATTTGCTCCCCATTCTCTCCCATAGCACGCGCCCCCTCAATGAGCTTGCGCCGTGGGCTGGTTTCACCGCCACCGGCTGGGTCAAGCTCTTTGGCCTTCCTGCCATCGCCGTTGCGTTCTACACCACCGCCAAGCCCGAACGCCGCGCTGGCCTCAAGGCCATCCTTCTGCCCGCCATCGTCGCTTCGGCGGTCTGCGGCGTCACCGAGCCGCTCGAGTTTCTCTTTATGTTCACCTATCCCGGGCTCTTTTTGCTCTATGCCGCCCTATCTTCCTGCCTCGCCATGGCTATGAACTTCTTTGGCGTCGTTGGCATCTTCTCGGGCGGCTTTATGGAAATGGCTGCCTTCAACTTTATCCCGCTCATGCGGGCGCATGCCGGCTCCTACCTTTTGGCACTCGGAATCGGACTCATCTTTAGCGTCATCTTCTTTCTGAGCTTTCGAGGTCTTATCCTGACCTTTGACCTTAAAACCCCGGGACGCGAGGACCATATCGCCAGCAACGCGGCGCTCTCACGCTTGACGGGAAACGACGTTGACGAAAAGCGCTCATCCAAAACCGGCGCTTCCGGCAACCAAGCCTCACAAGATCATCTCCTCGCCGAGCAGGTTGTGACGCTTCTGGGCGGCGTCTCCAACATTGCGGGCGCAACCAACTGCGCCACGCGTCTGCGCGTCGAAGTCGTGGATCCCTCCATCGTCGCGGACAATGCGACCTTTGTCGCAGCGGGTGCCAAAGGCCTCATCGTCACCGGCAAGACCGCTCAGGTAATCATCGGCATCTCGGTACCCCGCGTCAAAGAACACTTTGATCAGATTATGGGACTCGAACCGGGTTTTGCATTCGCCGCCTCGCCTTTTCATGCCGGCGATGGCGCCAAAAAGTATGGCAATGTCTGCTTCTTCGACATCGACGGTACGCTCGCCTGGCAAGATCCCAAACTTGCCCAAGAGCTCCCCGAGGGCGAGCGAGATCTTTCCCCCTATCCCAACGAGACGGTTGCACAGGCAATTCGCACGTTTGTCGCCAACGGCAACAAAGCTTTTATCTGTACGGGGCGCACCCTCAGCTGCATCCATCCCAAGCTGCTCGAACTGCCGTGGGCAGGCGTCGTGTGCCTCGCGGGCGGTTACGCCGAACTCGAGGGGCGCGTCGTGCGAAACGCTGCCATAAGCCCCGGCATGTTACAGCGCCTCGCCCCCTATCTCGAGCAATCGGGCGAGGTCATTCGCTTTGAGGGCATCGATCGCGTCGTGCGCATGAGTGCAGATGCCCCCGAGACGTACGGATACGCACGCACCGTGGGCGACGCCGTCACGCAACTTGAGCACTACAACGCCTATAAAATTCTTATGTCCACACCACTTGCCAACCGCATCGCCCAAGATGAAGAGCTTGGACCTCTGCTCTGCCTCAACGAGCTCGAGCTCGAGGTCACAGAAATCTCGCCGCGCGAGTGCACCAAACGGGCCGGAATCAAGGCTGTGCTTGACGCCCTGGGACCAGACCACGGCACCGTATATGGCATTGGCGACGCGAGCAACGACATCGCCCTCATGGAGGCGGTCGATGTTGGCATCGCCATGGGCAACGCGCCGGACTTCCTCAAGGAAAAGGCCGACTACGTAACCGACAGCTTCGACCACGACGGCGTCGTCACCGCGCTCGAACACTTTGGGCTTATCTAGCCGAGCCCCTTGCCGCGTTTGCGACCGCAAGACTCAATCGTCTTCAACCGCCGCGCTCGACGCCCCAATGTGGCAATATGTAGTCTGCATAATGCAACGGTGCAACCTAAGAAAGAATGCGAGAACCCGTGTCCAGTCCGTTTACCAGCTTTTTA
>CATYUU010000032.1:0-23511 GCA_958413455.1 uncultured Collinsella sp.
GGCAAGGGTCCGGTCGTGGTGAGGGGTCACACGCCAACGGTGTCGCTCGGGCGTTATTGCGAGGTCGGTGGTCTTGCGGGGCTCGACGAGGAGTCGGGCCGCGGGCAGATCGTGCGCCTGGGCGGCGAGGATGCCGCCGGTGTGCCCGATCGCATCGACATCGACTGCGCCGCCGCCACCGGCTCCGAGTTCGGCCGCGTGGGCATCCTGCGCCTGGACGACGGGGCCGAGTTCTACGCGAACATCAACCCGGGCGAATAATCGGTGCAAGTGGTAGCTAATTTGGGACGGGGCTTTTTTGACTACTTTTGCCCTTCTGCCCGCTAATTGATTTCTCTGGGACGGGGATTAAATAATCATTTGGCTGCCCGCCAGCTAAGTGAGTAGACTTTTTTGGAAATGCCGAGCACCCAACATATTTGCCTCAATAAAACCGCAGGTCACAAACTTGTGCTCTGTCGGTGTGGTCGGGGATTCGGTAAAAACCTACTCACTTAGTTTTACGCGATGCATATTGTCTTCAACGAGACCCCAGCCGGGGCGATTCCATCGCAAATTCCGGTGACCGGGGCAGCTAATTAGGCGCCGTATGGGTTCCGGTCGCGCTCGATGCGTTGGCGGATGTGGGCGTACTCGATTATCAGCAGCACCAGGAGTAGGGCCATGATGGCTAGGTAGCTCACGACGGCGCCCATCAGGCCGAGCAGATTGATCAGAATCACCGGCAGCACCACGCTCACGGCAAAACAAATCAGGTAGACCTTGGTGACGTCGCCGGCATGGCGCAGCACCGTGATGATGGCGTAGATAAAGTCGATGGCCGCGGTGACGCCGCCGGCAACGACCATTAGCAGCGCCAGCGTACGGTAGCGTTCAAAGCTGAGGCCGTACATAAAGCTCATGAGGGGAATACCGGGACCTGCCATAAATACGGCGCACACGCCGGTGATGACCACGATCAGCGCCATAACGGCAACAATAATCAGGTCAAAGCGACGACGCTTGCGAGGATTAGCCCAAATGCTCGACAAGCGCAGGAGCTGCGGTTTATAGATAAATCCAATGCTCAGCAAAATAGCCTGCGCCGGAAAGAACAGGGCATTAAAGTACAGCTGATATTTGTATGCCAGCGTGCCTTCCATCACAAACTTGGGCATGCTCTCAATAAGGTTGAACAGGAACAGTGCACCAAAGAGCGGGGCGCACTGGACAAACAGGTGGCCGACCTCGCGCAGGCTCACGTGGCGCGATTTTTCGGTCTCGAGCAGGGCGAGCGGCGCGGTGACCAGCACGAGCGAGGCGATCGCGGTGACACCCATGGCCATGGCCGCGATGGGCATGCTGCGCGTGAGGAACAGCGCCACGCTGAAGACCGCGATGACGCCGACGGAGCGTAGCGTTTGGCTCATTCCAGCCAAGTAGAGTTTGTCGGCCTGCTGCAGGCGGCCTTCGTACACGTCGGCGACGCCGTCGATGACCTTATACAGGTAGACGCCCAGGCCGATCGTCGCCATCTGCGCATCATAGCCGCGGGCGCTGCTGTACATGAAGCCGCAGCCTAGGGCGAGCGCTCCACAAAGCCAGCGGTTGAGCTGGTAGGAGGCAAAGGACGTCTTTTCGTCGATGTCTGAGACCTGGAAATTGCGCACGCCGTAGTTGCATGCGATCATGATGAGCGTGCCGGTGACAAAGGCGATGGAGAACTTGCCGGCTTCTTCGGCGCCCACGAGCTGTGTGGACACGATGGTGAGCAGCGGAAACGCCAAGCCCCACACGGCGGTGCCGAGAGCGTTCCAAAGATAGTCGCGGCTGGTGGCGTGCTCTTCGTATTCAGCCTCTTGCGTGGAGAACCCGCCGCCGTAGACGGCGCCGAGCAGACGGTTCCACCAAGCGTTGACCATGCGACGGACGGGGCCGGGCTTGCGATCGCGTTCGCGCCGGCGACGTGTGGCTTGGCAGCTATCGGGTCCGCCGGCGTTGCGCTGACTCAGCTCCTGGATGCGTGCGAGCTCTTCGGCCGTGTGGGAGGCAGGGAAGAGGCCGTTCTCGATGCGGCCGCCCTGGGCCCTTGCGGTGCCGCTGCCCGCTACGGCGGGGTCGGCGACGCCATTGCGGCGGGCGATGGCGCGGCGAATGCTATCGAGGGGCGTGATGCTCAAAGCGGGGTCCTTTCTATTGCTGCGCTCTAGTATAGTCGCGGTGGTATCCATTCGTGTTTTTGAACAGGTTGTTCAATAATTTCGGCGGCGCCATTCAGTGTTCGGCACTTAGGGACGTTCCTTATGTGCAGGCACTTTGGGAACGTCCCTAAGTGCCGGCATCCGGGGACACTCCTTGAATGTTGCCTGTTCAAGAGTGTCCCCAATGACTAGTCGTTTAAGAACGTCCCCAATGACTGGGCCGCTTGCCTGCGATTTTTGACCGTTGGGCGGGCTTGCCGCCCTTGCCGCAAAAACGTTTTTGCATATCGGGTACAACGGGCTTTACGTGAGTAAAGTGCGCGCCGCGTCCACGTGCCGCGTTTTTAAAGGAGGCCCCATGCCTGGTGTTACCCCTGCAGAAGTTCTGTCCAATTTTGGTATTACGCTGGTCGAAGATCCCGCCGAGAATCAACCCCGTCTGCTGGTCGATCTGCCCGCCGCGGAGCTCGTCGAGCACGCTATCCGCCGCGAAGAAGGCCGCATGGCATCCAACGGCGCGCTGGTGATCGAGACGGGGGAGCGTACCGGCCGTTCCCCCAATGACCGCTTTATCGTTGACACCCCCGATGTTCACGACAAGATTGCCTGGGGCGCGGTCAACCGCCCGCTGTCCGTCGAGAGCTATGAGGCCATCAAGGCCGGCATCGTCGACTATCTCAACGAGCGCGACGTGTTCGTCACCCGCGGCATGGCAGGTGCCGACCGCAACCACACGCGTCGACTGCTCGTTGCCTGCGAGCGTGCCAGCCAGGCACTTTTTATTAAGCAGATGCTCGCCCGCCCGCTCGCTCGCGAAATCGCGCGCACCGGCGAGCCCGACTTCTGCGTGCTCGCAGCGCCCGGTTACCAGTGCGACCCCGCCATCAAGGGCCTCAACTCCAGCGCCGCGGTGGTCATCAACTTCCAGGAACGCGTGATTCTGGTCGCCGGCACCGGCTACTCCGGCGAGATTAAAAAGTCGATCTTTAGCGTCATGAACTATCTGCTGCCCGTCGAGGACGACGTGCTGCCCATGCACTGCTCGGCCAGCATGGATCCCGTCACGCACGAGACCGCCGTGTTCTTTGGCCTGTCCGGCACCGGCAAGACCACGCTTTCGGCCAATCCCACGCGCCTGCTGATCGGCGACGACGAGCACGGTTGGTCCGACATGGGTATCTTCAACATCGAGGGTGGCTGCTACGCAAAATGCGAGGGCCTGGACGCCTTCCACGAGCCCGAGATCTTCAACGCCGTCCGTTTTGGCGCCATTTGCGAAAACGTGGTGCTCGACGAGAACCGCAAGCCCAACTACGACGACATCTCGATCACGCACAACACGCGCGTGGCCTATCCCGTGGAGCACATTCCTAACGCGTGGACTAAGGGCATGGGCACCACTCCGAGTGTCGTGCTGTTCCTGACTTGCGACGCTTTTGGCGTGCTGCCACCCATCTCACGTCTGACGGCCGATGCCGCCATGTACCACTTTGTGACGGGCTTTACGGCTAAGATTCCCGGCACCGAGGTCGGCGTCACCGAGCCCACGCCCACGTTCTCCTCGCTGTTTGGCGAGCCGTTTATGCCGCTCGACCCCATGGTCTATGCCAAGATGCTCGGCGAGCGTATCGCCGACGGTCGTACGCGCGTGTACCTGGTCAACACCGGCTGGATTGGCGGCGGTTATGGTGTGGGCCATCGCATCGAGCTTGCCTACACGCGCGCCCTGGTGGCCCGCGCCCTCGACGGTACCATCGAGGACAGCGAGTTCTTGCACGACGACATCTTTAACGTCGACATTCCCACGACGTGCCACGGCGTGCCCGATGGCATCCTGGTGCCGCGCCAATACTGGCAGAGCACCGCGCGCTATGACGAGGCCGCGCACAACCTGGCGGTGATGTTCGAGGAGAACTTCGAGAAGAAGTACTCGCACCTGCCCGAGTCCGTCAAAGCCGCCGGCCCGCACGCCCAAGTACACGCCGACGCTCGTCATCGCGGCCGCGGGTTGCTGGGACTTCGCCACTAGCGTCGCCGCGAGTCCATATCCACCACAAAGGGGACAGACACCGTTGTGGTGGTTTTGCTCGCGCGGAAGACTCGGGTTACAATACGCCTGACATATCGTCCCCTTCTCCGGATGGGGACAGCGCAAGCGCTCTTGTGACGGCACCGTAGGACTTTGAAGGTGGCCGTCGTAAGGGCGCTTTTTGTTTAGGCGCCCTCACTCGGGCGCGCACAATGAAGGGAGAGCGTATGAAGAGCTTTATTGCCGAGGATTCATTCTGGGAGCTGTTTCCGCAGGCAGCGGTCGGTGTTGTGGTCGTGGAGGGCATGAAGCCCACGGCTCAGATTCCTCAAGAGGACGTGGATGCGATTGCGGCGTTGCTCGACCGCGCCAATATCGATGCGGAGCGTCATCTGACCAGCGACACTATCAGCGAGAACGCACCGGTCAAGGCATGGCGCGAGGCCTATCGTCTGTTCAAGACCAAGAAAGGCGCGCGCTGCTCGATCGAGAACTTGCTCAAACGCGTGCTCAAAGGCAAGCCGGTGGGCCACATTACGCCCGCGGTGGATATTTACAACACGGTGTCGCTGACCTACGCGCTGCCCGTGGGAGGCGAGGATCTGCATGCGATCGAGGGAGACCTTCGCTTGAAGGTGACCGACGGTGGCGATGCGTTCTTGCCGCTTGGCGAGGAGGCGGACGATCCGACGTTGCCCGGCGAGCTCGCCTACATCGACGATGCGGGCGCTGTGTGCCGCTGCTGGAACTGGCGCGACGGCGTTCGCACGGCGCTGTCCGATGATTCGGCCGATGCGTTCCTGGCGATTGAGTGCGTGGAGCCCGAGCGGATGGGGGAATGCCAGGCCGCGATCGATCGCCTCGCTGAGTTGCTCGAGCGTTATCTGGGAGCGACGGTTGTCGTTAAGACGCTTGTGACTCGCGACAATCCCTGCGTGGAGCTGTAGCGGCGCCTAGAACCTATTGATGCCCCAAACCACCACAAAGGTGCCTGTCCCCTTTGTGGTGGTTTTTATGTTGATGGGTTAACAAATGGGGTATTTGGGTACGGGTGTCGCCTTATGCGACTAAGATGTTTACCCGTAAGCATTATGCAAGCGAAAGGCGGTCGTCTCCCATGCAGCAGAACGACGAGACACGTTTCGAGGACTTTGTCGGACTGATCAGCGGGCTCTACAAGGAGATTCAGCGCATTAAGACATCCGAGGGCGCAAGGCTGGGCCTCAAGGGCTCCGATGTTATGTGCCTTTACTATCTTGAGCGCAGCAAGGACGGCCTGACTGGCGCTGACCTGGCTCGCATGGCAGGCGTGACCCGCGCCGCCGTCTCGCGTACGCTCGCGCATCTGGAGGAGGGCGGCTACGTCGAGGTCGACGATTCGGGCGATGCCGCCGTTAAGTATCGTGCTCCGGTGCGCCTGACCGCTCTGGGCGGCGAGAGCATGAGCGAAGCGGACCGCATCATTCGCGAGGTGCTCGATACCACCGGTAAGGCTATGGGTGTGGAGCAGCGCGAGCAGATGTATGCGTCGCTGCGCACGATTCTCAACACCCTGCGCGAGCTGTAGGGCCGCCAAGGCTTTTGCTTCCAATTAACAACTGCATAGTCCTGTTTGAGCGCGTATACCGTGCCGGGGCCTTGCTGTCAAAATTCCCTGCGCGGGACCTGCGCAAGAAAGGATTCGCTATGTCCGTCCGCATTATTACCGATTCCGCAAGCGATATGTCGCCGGTCGAGCACCCAGCACTGGCCGTTTTGCCGCTGTCCGTCACCTTTGGCACCGATGTGTACATGGATGGCATCGACATCGATCACCAGCGCTTTTACGAGATGCTCGTGGAGCGCGATGAGCTGCCCAAGACCGGCCAGGTCAACCCGTACGCGTTTTCGCAGGCGATTGCCAAGGTTCGTGAAGCCGGCGATGAGGCTGTGATTATTACCGTGGGCGCTAAGCTATCAGGCACCAATCAGAGTGCCCGTACCGCACTTGCCGAGGCGCCGGGCGGCGACGTGTACGTGGTGGATAGCAATAACGTCACTCTGGGCGAGCGTGTCCTGGTCGAGTATGCCCTGCGCCTGGTGAACGAGGGCCGTAGTGCGGCCCAGATCGCGGCGGCCGTCGAGGCCGTCCGTGACCGCGTGGTCGTCATCGGCCTGCTCGAGACGCTGGAGTACCTGGTGCGCGGCGGTCGTCTGTCTGCTGCGGCCGGCGCCGTGGGCACGCTGCTCAACGTAAAGCCTGTGGTGGCTGTCGAGGACGGTCTGATCGTGCAGCTGGGCAAGGCGCGCGGTTCCAAGAACGGCCGCAACCTGCTGAACCAAAAGGTCGAAAAGGCGGGCGGCATCGACTTTTCCATGCCGCTGGCGCTCGGCTATACGGGTCTTTCGGATGCGGTGCTCAAGAAGTATATCGAGGACAGCGCGGCACTTTGGGCTGGCCACACCGAGGGCGAGTTGCCCGTTCACACCATCGGCGCCACCATCGGTACCCACGTAGGCCCTGGCGCCGTAGCCGTAGCCTTCTTCCAGCCCGCCAACTAACTGACCTGCCATAAACCACCACAAAGGTGCCTGTCCCCTTTGCGGTGGTTTATGCTTTTCAGGGTGGAAGGGAGCGAGCAATGGCGTCTGAGGGCTTTTTTGAACGGGTGTACGAGGTGGTCGAGCAGATCCCCGAGGGGATGGTCGCCACGTATGGTCAGGTGGCGCTGCTTGCCGGTCGACCACGAAGTGCGCGGTATGTGGGGTATGCCCTGCATAGCAATCCGCGCCCCGGCGAGATTCCCTGTCACCGCGTGGTGTTTGCCGACGGGCGCATATGCGAGGGTTTTGCTTTTGGCGGTCCCGATGCTCAACGTGAGCTTTTGCTAGGGGAGGGTGTGGCGTTTAAGGACGACATGCACGTCGACCTGGCCGTCTGTCGTTGGCCTGCCGGACTCTAACAGCTCTGCCGTGGCCAGAACCACCACAAAGGTGCCTGTCCCCTTTGTGGTGGTTTTCTGTTGCAGGTTTACCGGGGCTAACTTATGGAGAAGCTATGGCGGCGAATATTGATGCTGCAAAGTAAACCACGGTGAACTATATTGTATTCAACAACGGAGCAGGCAATAGGCGATGAAAAAGCCTGCCCTGTTGAGTTTGATTCGCATTCCTCCCCTCTGTGCGATTCAACGGTGTACTTCGGGAACGGGCCCGCCGGCAACTGACTGCCGGCGGGCCCGTTCCTGTTTATCGGGGGAGTGCAATGGACGGAGCCGAAGCAGTCCGGCTCCGAAAAAGGCGGACGTCGTAGCGCCCGCCCTAAAGCAATCGAAAGCTCAAGCCAGCAAATCGGTCTAGTACACCATGCCCATGGCGTCCTGAACCTCTGCCAGGGTCTGATCGGCGATCTCGTTGGCGCGACGGTTGCCCTCGTGCAGCACGTCCTTCACGTAATCCAGATCGTTCTCGTAGCGCTGGCGACGCTCGCGGATCGGTGCGAAGTACTCGTTGACGGCCTCGGTCACGTACTTCTTGAGCTGGCCGGAGCCGCCCATGCCAATCTCCTCGGCAATCTCGACCTCGGAGCGACCGGTGCAGATGGCGGCTGTCGAAAGCAGGCCAGACACGCCGGGGCGGTTCTCGGGATCGAATGTGATCATGCGCTCGGAGTCGGTCTGGCTCTTCTTGATGCGTTTGGCCGTCTCCTCGGCGGTCATCGAAATATTGATGGCGTTGCCATAGCTCTTGCTCATCTTGCGACCGTCCAGGCCCGGCAGCAGCGGGGTCTCGGACAGCAGCGCATCGACCTCGGGGAACACCTTGCCGTAGCGGTTGTTAAAGCGGCGGGCGATGGTGCGGGTAAGCTCGATGTGCGGTAGCTGGTCGCGACCGACGGGCACCACGTTGCCCTTGCAGAACAGGATGTCGCAGGCCTGGTGCACCGGGTAGGTGAGCAGAAGGCCGGTGAGCTCGTGGCCCGAGGCCTCCATTTCGGCCTTGACCGTGGGGTTGCGCGCCAGCTCGGCCTCGGACACCAGCGACAGGAACGGCAGCATGAGCTGGTTGGCGGCGGGCACGGCGGAGTGCGCGTAGATCATGGTCTTGTTGGGGTCGATACCGCAGGCAAGGTAGTCCATGACCATGTTGTACACGTTGTCCTGGATGTGCTCGGTCGTGTCGCGGTCGGTGATGACCTGGTAGTCGGCGATGAGCACGTTGGTCTTGGCGCCCATGTTCTGCAGCTCAACGCGGCCCTTGAGGGTGCCAAAGTAGTGGCCCAGGTGCAGACGGCCGGTGGGGCGATCACCGGTGAGCATGGTGAACTTCTCGGGCGTATTGGCCAAGCCCTCGCGAATGGCGTTGCTCTTTTGCAGCGCGACTTCGTAGCTGTTCTCGTTTGGCATGATTGCTCCTAACGTATGTTCATGGGTCAAGATGATAACGCGTTTATTGGAGGGGCGGGGCGTAAGTAGGCGAGGGGCGGGAGAGAGGTGGCTTGTGCGAAGGGCGCGGCGCGGCCGCGCTTGGCCAACGGTGCCTTGGCACATCCTCGGCAGCTTGCCCTAGAGCTTGTGGTGGCGCTCTTCTTTGCGCTCCTCGGCTGCCTGCTCCTCCTGCTTAAAAGCGGGGTCGTCGGGGGTGACCAGCTCGTCCTCGTGCGTGCGCTTGTTGTAATGGTGGCGCAGCACGGGTTCAAACAGGTGCAGGTGCTTGGCGAAGGCAGCCGAGCCAATGGCGAGCACGGTAAAGATGAGCACACGCATGGGCGCCTCGACCTGGTTAATCGCGGCGGCACCGGCCGAAAGCATGATGCACCAGGCATAGATGAGCAGCACGGCCTGTTTTTGGTTGTAGCCTTCTTGGATCAGGCGGTGGTGGATGTGGCCCTTGTCGGCCTGCCCGATGCTAATGTGGGCGCGCTTGCGGCGCACAATGGCGCTAAACGTGTCGATGATGGGCACGCCGGCAACGATGAGCGGGATGATAAGCGAGGTGAGTGCGGCGGTGCGGCTCACGTTGAGCAGCGAGATGGAGCCCAGCGCAAAGCCCAGAAGCAGCGACCCCGAGTCGCCCAAGAAGATGCTTGCGGGGTTGAAGTTGTAGCGCAAAAAGGCCAGACAGGCGCCAAAGAGCGCAATGGAGAGCGCGGCGGCGTCGATGCGGCCCGAGAGAACGGCCATCGAAAACATGGTGAACGACGCGATGCCGCAGATGCCCGTGGCCAAGCCGTCGAGGCCGTCGATGAGGTTAATGATGTTGGTGAATGCCACCAGATAGATTACGGTGATGGGGTAGGCGAGCCATCCGAGCATGATCTCGCCGGGGGCAAACGGGTTGACGATGACGCCGATTTTTAGGCCGCCGATACAGGCGATAAGCGCGGCGAGGACTTGTCCGGCCAGCTTTTGCTTGGGCGTGAGCTGGAAGACGTCGTCGATAGCGCCGGTCGCAAAGATGACGGTAAAGGAGAGCGCCAGCATGGGATAGCTAATGTGAAGGCGCGGGTGCGGCACCAGGACGGGTGGCCAGCCTAGGTACCAGGTGCCTAGGATTTGCACAATGCAGGCAACGACCAGGCCCAAAAACACCGCCGTTCCGCCCAAACGCGGGATGGGCTTGGTGTTGATGCGGCGCTTAGAAGGATAGTCGACGGCATCGAGCTTAATTGCCAAGCGCTTGACCAGGGGCACCGCGAGGAAGGTCGTGATAAAGGCCGCCGCTGCCACGCATAGGTACGGTATGTAGCTCGGGGATGAAGCCATGAATCTAAAAACCGCCAAGCGTCGAAGGAAAAGGTCAGAAGAACGCCATGCGCAAAGGGCATAGCCGAATCATGATACTCGACCAAGGGGGGTGCATGGAATTGCACGCAGCGATTATCACGCGCTTACCACATATTGGGATGTTGTCGATGGCTTGTCGGGATGCCGGCGTGGATCCATATGGACTGTAATGGCAATTTTCGGCAAAAGAAAACCACCCCCCACGTTACGAAAATGAACCCACCTAAAACAGGTGGGTGCCCTCATCGACTGTTCCAGCGTCCTTAACAACGAAGGATACCTGTACTAGGTACGACTGTGTGGGCTCCCTAAATAAACGCGACGGTTCACCCAGTTGCTCCGCGGGGGGCGGAATACCTACATCATAAAGCGGCACTTTATCGATTCCAGTCTTGACATTACAAAAATCGTGTCGGACGATTACGGCGCCTTGGGCTCGAGCCGTCTGTGGGGTTGATTCCTTAACGTTTGAGCTGCTGAATCGTTGTTTTGGAGCATGGTTTTATGCCGACGTCGTTGACCGAACTTTTTTCGCCCGCCTGCCATTTGTGTCCGCGCCGTTGCGGTGCGGCGCGCGATGAGGGCGCGCACGGCGTCTGCGGTGCTAACGACACGCTCAGGGTGGCCCGCGCCGCGCTTCATATGTGGGAGGAGCCGCCTATCTCGGGCGAGGCTGGTTCGGGCACGATCTTCTTTAGCGGCTGCTCGCTCAAATGTATCTACTGCCAGAACCACGAGATCTCGACCGGCAATTTTGGCCTTGAGATTTCGCCTGAGCGCCTGGTCGAGATTATGCTGGAACTGCAGGACCAGGGTGCCAACAACATTAACTTGGTGACGGCGACGCACTATGCGCACCTGTTGCCCGCCGCGATTGCCGCGGCACGGATGCGCGGGCTGGTTATCCCGATCGTCTACAACACGAGTGGTTACGAGCGTGCGAGTGCCGTGGCGGCGCTGGGCGACCTGGTCGATGTGTGGCTTACCGACTTTAAATATGCCGATGCCGGGCTTGCGCAATCGCTTTCTCATATTAAGGATTACCCGAGCGTGGCCGTGTCGGGTCTGGCCCAGATGGCGCGCGAGATCGATCGCCGCGGGGGAGAGTTGGTGGACGAGGACGGGCTCATGAAGCGCGGTATCATCGTGCGTCACCTGGTGCTTCCGGGGCATGCGGACGATTCGTGCCGCGTGCTAGACCTAGTGTGGCAGACGGTGGGCGACGTGCCGATCTCGGTCATGAACCAGTACACGCCCAATGCGCTCATGCGCGAGCAGGGCGGCGACCTGGCACGCGCCGTGACGCGTGAGGAGTACGAGCAGGTGCTCGACCATGCCGACGACCTGGGTTTTACGACGATGTTCTGGCAAGAGGGCGGCGCGGTAGACGAGAGCTTCACCCCGGCCTTCGACACCACCGGTGTTCTTACCAGCGCAAAGTAGTGCGTTCGTCGATGATTTTTCTGGGACGGGGATAAAAAATCATCGAGAGGATCGCCTGTTCGAAAAGTTGCCAAAATAGCCGCGCCCCAAAAAAGACTGGTTATTGGGCGTTGACAGTTGGCGAGCCGTAGGTAAAATATCGACTTGTCCTGGGGACGTAGCTCAGTTGGGAGAGCGCTGCCGTCGCATGGCAGAGGCCGAGGGTTCGACTCCCTTCGTCTCCACCCTTGGATTTGATAAGCCGCTGACATTGTGTCGGCGGCTTTTTTTAAAAGAAAGGGCTGCACCATGGCCGAGCTTGAGTCCCAACCATTGTCCGACGAGGAGCGCGCTGAGTTGGAAGAGCTCCGCGCTGAGAAGGCCCGCCGCGAGGCTCGGGAAGAGGCCCGTCGCGAGCGTGAGGAGCTGGCTGCCCTGCGTGCCGAGCGTACGAAGGCCGAGGAGGCCGCCGCGAACGCCGCATCCGCATCGGCGCCCGCGCCCGCACCCAAGCCCGCTGCTGCGAAGCCTGCACCTGCCGCGCCCAAACCTCAGCCTAAAAAGGCCGCTCGTCCCAAGTCCGTCGAGCCCAAGCCGAGCCGTGACGAGATGACCTTTGCCCAGCGCATGGTTACCTCCAAGGAACCTACGGGCGAGAACGAGATCCCTGGCATGGCGCCGGCTCAAAAAATCATCATTGTCCTTGCCCTCATCGCGTTTGTCATCTTTATGGGCTACACGATCCTGACCAGCATGGGCTTGCTCTAACCGATTTGCATCGGGCGTCATGTCCGCATGCTCTGCTCTCGTCCAACCCTCAAATTCTGCACCACACATCTGAAAGGTCGCCCCATGGCTTTGACCGACATCTCGCATCCCACCGACATTGCAATGCTCACCGATCTGTACGAGCTCACTATGGCCCAGGGCCTGTGGGAGAGCGGCAAGGCCAATGAGCAGGGTTGTTTTACCGCGTTTTACCGCGACCATCCCTTTGGCAGCGCCTATGCCGTCATGTGCGGCACCGCCGAGCTGCCCGAGCTAGTCGAGAACCTGCGCTTTACGCCCGAGGATATCGACTACCTCGCATCGCTTGAGGCCCCGGCCGGCGGCGCGATGTTCAAGTCCGCATTCCTCGACTACCTGCGCGATTTTCGTGCGCATGTAAATATCGACGCCGTGCCCGAGGGCGAGCTCGTCTTTCCGCGCGAGCCCATGGTGCGCGTCACCGGTCCTGCGCTCGAGTGCCAGCTGCTTGAGACGGCGCTGCTCAACATCGTCGGCTTCCAGACGCTTGTCGCCACCAAGACGGCGCGCGTGGTGCTTGCCGCCGACGGCCGTCCCGTGGCGGAGTTTGGCCTGCGCCGTGCCCAGGGCCCCGATGGCGGCCTGGCTGTTGCGCGCGCGAGCTACGTTGCCGGCTGCTCCTCTACGTCCAATGTGCTCGCCGGCCGCCGCTACGGTATTCCCGTCTTTGGCACGCATGCGCACAGCTGGGTGATGAGCTTCGATTCCGAGCTCGAGGCCTTCCGCGCCTTTGCCAAGTCGAGCCCCAAGAACTGTACGCTGCTCATCGACACCTATGACGTGCGCGAGGGCTGCGAGCATGCCATTACGGTTGCCAAGGAGATGGAGGCGGCGGGCGAGCGCCTGTCGGCTATTCGCATTGACTCGGGCGACCTCGCCAAGCTCTCCAAGTATGTCCGCGGTCGTTTCGATGCCGAGGGCCTGCCCTATGTGGGGATCTCGGTTTCCAACGATCTTGATGAGTACACGATTCAGTCGCTGCTCGACCAGGGCGCGCCCATCGATAGCTTTGGCGTGGGCACCAAGCTCGCGACCTGCTACGACCAGCCGGCGCTGGGCGGCGTGTACAAGCTTTCCGCCCGCCGTGCGAGCGAGGCCGACCCGTGGACGCCGGTGGTCAAGCTCTCCGAGCAGCCCTACAAGCGCACGATCCCGGGCGTGCAGCGCGTGCGCCGTTATTACGACGGCTTTGGCGGCCCGGTCTGCGACATGATCTACGACGAGGACCATCTGGTGGGGGAGGGCGCCGCGCGCGGCAATACCCTCGTGGCCGTGAATGATGCCGCCCTGGTGACCGACGTGTCGGAGCTTGAGTATCGCGAGCTGCTGGTGCCGATCGTGCGCGATGGCAGTGCAGTGGCTCCGCGTGAGAGCATCCAGGACGCGCGCGAGCGCTGTGTTTGGGCGCTCGATCATCTGGACGCAGCTTTCAAGCGCTTCCTGTACCCGCAGACTTATGTGGTGGGCATGGAGCAGGGCCTGGCTCAGGTGCGCGACGAGCTCGTGCGCAAGAATATGGCCGCGGCCTCGGCTTTCCCCTGGGCAAAATGATCAGCATGCGACGGAAGATAACGGATCATTTTCTCGCTTGCCCGTTCGCCCGTTCGCTGAACAGTTGATTGGTTTGACGTATGACGACTTCTTATAAAACGATGGTGGTAAAGATCGGCTCGTCCACGGTGGTGGGTGCCGACGGTAAGGTCAACCGCGCGTTTATCGGTGGCCTGGCCGATCAGGCTGCGGCCCTGCGCAAGCTCGGCTGGCGCTTGGTCGTGGTGAGCTCCGGCGCCATTGCCTGTGGTTATCCCGTTCTGGGTTTCGACCGCAAACCGGTTGGCGATCTGCCGAGCCTGCAGGCCTGCGCCTCGGCCGGCCAGTGCATCATCTCGTCGGCCTACGACGAGGAGTTCCATGCGCGCGACCTACTCACCTCGCTCGTGCTGCTCACGCGCCATGACACGGCGCGCCGTACGTCCTACCTGCACGCGCGCGACGCCCTGCTGCGTCTGGTGGAGCTGGGCGTGGTGCCGGTCGTCAACGAAAACGACACCGTCACCGTCGACGAGATCAAGTTTGGCGACAACGACACGCTGGCGGCGCTCGTGAGCTGCCTGGTTTCCGCCGACCTGTGCGTGACGCTCTCGGACATCGACGGCCTCTACACCGCCAATCCGCACGAGGATCCGACGGCCGAGTTTGTCCCGGTCGTGCATAAGATCGATGCTAAGATTATTGCCTCGGCGGGCGATTCTTCCACATCGGTGGGCACGGGCGGCATGATTACCAAGATCCGCGCGAGCCGCATCCTGATGACGGCGGGCATTCAGAGCGTGATTTGCTCGGGCGAGGAGCCCGATGCGCTCGTGCGCCTCGCCCGCGGCGAGAGCGTGGGCACGCTGTTCGATCCGCCGGCGGAGCGTCTGGACATCGCGCCCCGCAAGCTGTGGATCGCGCTGGGCGACAAGGCACATGGGTCGGTGACGGTTGATGATGGTGCTGCGAAGGCGCTGGTTAGCCGTGGCTCTTCCTTGCTTGCGGTGGGTATTCGCGAGGTCGATGGCCAGTTTGCCGAGGGCGATGTGCTCGATGTGTGCGATCCGAGCGGTATGGTCGTCGGCCGCGGTATCGCCGAGGCCGATTCGGACGTGCTGGAACTTGCTGCCGGTCGTCGCCAAGACCAGATTGCCAGCAACCGCCTGCTGGCAGACCTGGCCGAGAAGCCGGCGATACACAGGGATAACTTGATCGTATTTGCATAAAGAAAGACAGCGCTGCGGATCGTTTCCCGCAGCGCTGCCTTTTTCGTGCCGGCACTTGGGGACGTTCCCTTTGTGCCGGCACTTTGGGACACTCCTTTGCTAGAAGATCCGGCGCAGGTCTCCGCGGTTGAGGGCTTCGTCGAAGAGGTGCTTGAACACCACGCTGCCGTGCAGGCCGTCGTGCTCGAACTCGTTGGTCACCCAGGCATGCGAGTTGCCCACGCGGCTGAGCGTATCGAGCTGCAGGCCCGAATCCACGTACATGTCGTCGAAATACACCGCGGCCTGGAGCGGCACCTCGTTGCAGGCCAGGCGCTGCGGGTCGTAGATCTTGTCCCAGCTGGTGTCTTCCATCAGCAGGTCCATGGCGGGCTTAAACGGCTTAAGCTCGGGCATCTGCTCGAACATCCACGGGAACATGGCCTCGCCGGTAAACATGAGCGGGCGCGCGAGGGTGTCGAACTCGGCGCGGTGTGCCTTCTCTTCGGCCGCGGCCCAACCAATGGGCATAGTGTCGCCGTCGGCGTATATGAACTCCTGCAGCGTCCAGTACAGCGGATTCGTGCGCGTGTTGGTGCGCTCGAAGGCGCGCATCAAAAAGCTGTCAGATACCGAGGCGCCGCAGGTCAGCGTGCCGTCGCCGTCAACAAAAGCGTGATCGATAATCCAATGCATACGCTCAAAGCTCGGCTTCATGCCAAAGTCGCTGCCCATGAACTGTAGGCGCTCGACCGTCATCGGCGAGCCGTCGGGCAGCACGGGCTTCTGTGCCTCGAGCGCATCGGCCAGGGCTGCCACGCGCTCGACGTCGGCGGGGTAGCGGTCGTAATACTGCTGCGTCTTGGCGGCCATGCGCGGGAAGGTGTGCGCGTAGACCTCGCTGGCGCTCGCCGGCACGTGGGGGATGCCGCCGCAGGTAAAGCTCGCCGCCACGCCTTCGGGGAAGAGCGACAGATAACTCAACGTCAAAAAGCCGCCGTAGCTCTGGCCGAGCGTGACCCAGGGCTTGCCGCCAAAGCCCACCAGACGCAGGTACTCAAAATCGCGCACGATGGAGCTGGCGAGGTGGCGCTTGAGGAAGTCAGCCTGCGAGCGTGCGGCATCGGAGTCGGCCGCCGTCGTGCGCTCGCCCAGTGCCTTGATCGTGCGTCCGTCCACGCAGCTACTGCGCCCGGTGCCGCGCTGGTCGGGCAGGACGACGCGGAAGTGCTTGACGGCCTCCTCGATCCAGCCGTCGCTTGTGGGCGACAGCGGACGCGGGCTCTCGCCGCCGGGGCCGCCCTGCAAAAACAGGAACAGCGGCAGATCGTCGTTGATGCGGTCGGGCGCGCAAACCACGCGGTAGAAGAGCTTGATGCTCTCGGGCGCGCCGGCGATTGGTGCCGGCATAGCGCCGCGGCGCATGGTGCTGCCGACGGCCAGGAGCATCGGCTCCAGGCCGCGCCAGTCAAGGGGGACGTCGATGCTGTGGTCCTCGACATAAAGGCCGGGGACGTGGTACGAAGTGATGAGGGCCATGTGAGTCTTCCGTTCGTTGCGGTGTTTCGGGTTGACCAATTCTACCGCCGCGGGCGAGGCCATGCGCAAATCGGCTACCATGGTTGCAAACTTCTAGGAGAAAGGGCCGCCCATGTCGGTCGATATAGCCACGTATGTCCACGATCTTGCCGTTTCCGCCAAGGCAGCGTCGGCCTCGCTTGCCACGGCGAGCGATGAGCGGCGTCAGGAGGCTGTGCGCGCCATGGCCGCAGCACTGCGCAACGGTGTCGACTCCATCGTTGCCGCTAACGAGCTCGATATGTCCGCCGCGCGCGATGCGGGCACTTCGGCCGGTCTGCTCGACCGTCTGCTGCTGACGCCTGAGCGCGTCGAGGGCATGGCCGCCGGTTTGGAGAAGCTCGCCGAGCTGCCCGATCCCGTCGGCCGCGTGCTCGACCACCGCGTGCTTGCGAGCGGTGTGGACCTGACCCGCGTGAGCGTGCCGTTGGGTCTGGTTGCCATGGTCTACGAGGCGCGCCCCAATGTGACGGCCGACGCCGCGGGCATCTGCATCCGCACCGGCAACGCCTGCATTCTGCGCGGCGGCTCGCTGGCCTATCACTCGTGTGCCATGATCGCCGAGCTGCTGGCCGATGCGCTCGAGGCCAAGGGCTTCCCGCGCGAGGCCGTCTCGATGATTGAGTCCACCGATCGCGAAGCCACCGGCGAGCTCATGAAGCTCCGCGGTATCGTCGACGTGCTCATTCCGCGCGGAGGTGCGGGCCTGATTCAGCGCTGCGTGCGCGAGTCGCTTGTGCCGGTGATCGAGACGGGCACGGGCAACTGCCACATCTACGTGCATGAATCCGCCGACTTTGATAAGGCGCTCAACATTATCGTTAATGCCAAGACCCAGCGCGTAGGCGTGTGCAATGCCGCCGAGTCGCTGCTGGTCGACCGTGCCGTGGCAGATTCGTTTTTGCCGGCGGTCGTGGTCGTGCTGCGCGACCACGGCGTGCTGATTCACGGCGACGAGGCTACGTGCGCCGCATGCGCCGACGCTGGGCTTGCCGAGGGCGACAACTACGTCGCCGCGACTGAGGAGGACTGGGGTCGCGAGTACCTGGCTCTCGAGATGAGCGTGAAGGTCGTGGCGAGCGAGGACGAGGCCATCGCACACATCAACCGCTACGGCACGATGCACTCCGAGGCCATCGTTGCCGAGGACACGGATGCTTGCGAGCGCTTCCTGGATGCGGTCAATGCCTCGGCCGTGTACTCCAACGCCAGCACTCGCTTCACTGACGGCGGCGAGTTTGGCCTGGGTGCCGAGATCGGCATCTCGACCCAAAAACTCCACGCCCGTGGCCCCTTTGCCGCCGAGGCCCTCACCACCTACAAATACAAGCTCCGCGGCACCGGCCAGGTCCGTCCCTAACGCCCGCGCAAACAAAAACCACCACAAAGGTGCCTGTCCCCTTTGTGGTGGTTTTAGGTGGCGTGGGCGGTTAGGCCTGGAAGGTATCGCGGTCGGGGGCGAAGGACTGCATGGCCGCGATGGTGCGGTCAAAGAGCTCGGGGAGCTCCCAGCCCAACATCTCGGCGCCCTGCGAAATCACGTCGCGCGAGCAGCCGGCGGCAAAGCGCTTGTCCTTGAACTTCTTCTTGAGCGACTTGGTCGTAAAGTCCATAACGCTCTTGCTCGGGCGCATGATGACTGCAGCGCCGATCAGGCCGGTGAGCTCATCGCAGGCAAACAGGATCTTTTCCATCTGCAGCTCGGGTTTGGGCAGCGAGGTGTTGAAGTCCGACGTGTGCGTCTGGATGGCGTGAATGAGCTCGGGAGACGCACCTTCGCCCTCAAGAATCTCCGCAGCATAGATAGTGTGGTTCACGGGATCGTCCTCATGCTCCTCCCAATCCAGGTCGTGCAGCAGACCGACGATGCCCCAAAACTCCTCGTTCTCGGGGTCGAACTCGCGCGCAAAGTAGCGCATAGTGCCCTCGACCGTCTCGCCATGGGTGATGTGGAACGGGTCCTTGTTATGCTCGTTGAGCAGTTCGAACGCGCGGTCGCGGGTGATTCCGGCGGTAAGCGGCTCTGCCATAAAAGACTCCTTGTGCTCGTGGGTATCGATAAGAATGAATACTACTAGAACAAGAAAACCACCACAAAGGTGCCTGTCCCCTTTGTGGTGGTTTTTGGCGCGGATGGGTTAGTTGAGGGCGGCTTGGGCTAGGCGAGCTTCGGCGTCCTCCTCGGTGACGCCCAAGGCCACGGCGAACTCCTCGATGGAGCGGCGCTTGGCCTCCTTGAGTACGCGCATGTAGTAGGAGCTGGGTTTTTTATCAGCTTCCTCGGCCTGGCGAATGCGGTGCATCATGGTCTTTGCCACGCGGACCGTCTCGGGCGCGCCCAGCTTGAGCTGCTGCTTAAAGTGTGTCTCCTCAAGCGAGCTGTTGCGCTCGGTAAAGGTGTCGCACTCCAGCTCGTCATAGTGGCTCAGCAGGTGCTCGGCATCTTGCTGCGAGATGGCGGCGTGCAAACGGTCGGCCTGCGCCACGGGGTACATGAGGATCGTCTGCGCATGTCCCTGCTTGGTCTCGAGCAGCAGCATGGGCTGCGGTGTGTCGTCCCTAAAACCGACGACGGTGCAGACTCCCTGGCCCGGATGAATGACGTGTTGACCGATTGAGAACATGCTACCTCCAACTTATACGAATTTACGTATGTCTAGAATACCACGCTGACGTGCGCAAACCCTTACTTTATGCAGGAAAAGCACACAACTCTGATAGGTAAGAGTATTCGATAACAGACGCAGCTCATTCACACCTTTATGCATTTTCAACGCCTGCATAATCTGCAGGCAGACCGGCATCTTTGAGTGACTCCATACAAGCTGTAGTCATTTTTGTGCATATGCAATATCTATTAGCTTTACCCTGCGACAGTGCCCGTCGCTTGTGATAGAGTGCTACAAACTCTGGCTTTTGCCCTACGAGTGACCAAGAGCTCGGGGGCTTTAACACAAGGAGGATCTATGCCCGAGAAGATTGAAGAGCTGGTACGCGCTGCGCTTGCTGCGGCCCAGGAGGCCGGCGACCTTTCCGCATTTGAACTTGACGATTGCGCTATCGAGCGACCGGCTGACACTTCTCATGGCGAGTGGACCTCTACCATGGCCCTGAAGTCCGCCAAGCTGGCCCACTGCGCCCCGCGCAAGATCGCCGAGGCCATCGTTGCCCATATGCCCGAGGACCTCGCGATCGAGAAGGTCGAGATCGCAGGCCCCGGCTTCATCAACTTCTACCTCTCCGTTGCCGTCAAGAATGCCATCTTTGGCGAGGCTCGCGAGAAGGGTATGGACTTCGCTAAGTCCAACGTCGGTGGTGGCCTGAAGACCCAGGTCGAGTTCGTTTCCGCCAACCCCGTCGGCCCCATGCACATCGGCCACGGCCGCTGGGCCGCGCTGGGCGACTCGCTCTGCCGCGTTATGGATCACGCCGGTTACGACATCCAGCGTGAGTTCTACATCAACGACCACGGCTCTCAGATGAACACCTTCGGCAACTCCATCAGCACGCGCTATATGCAGCTTGCCGACATCATCGCCAAGCAGGGCGTGGATATCGACGAGGCTCACAAGCTGCTGATCGCCGACCGCGACGCCTTTGTTGCCGACGAGAGCGACGAGCATCCCGAGACCCATCCGTATCAGGACAACTTTGCCGAGACCCTAGGCAAGGACTCCTACGGCGGCGACTACATCATCGACGAGGCCGCCGAGTTCTGGCGCACCGACGGCGATAAGTGGGTCAACGCCGATCCGCAGGAGCGCATGGAGAGCTTCCGCGAGCGCGGCTATGTAAAGATGGTCGACAACATGCGCGACCTTTGCCATGCCGTCAACTGCGACTTCGATCGTTGGTTCTCCGAGCGCTCGCTGTATGTGAAGGACACCGAGGGCGAGACCGCCGGCACCTCCGCCGTCGACCGCGCTTTTGAGAAGCTCGACAAGATGGGCTATCTCTACACCAAGGACGGTGCCCTGTGGTTCCGCTCCACCGACCTGGGCGATGACAAGGACCGCGTTCTGATCAAGTCCGACGGCGAGTACACCTACTTCGCCTCCGACGTTGCCTATCACTGGGATAAGTTCCAGCGCGTCGACCACGTCATCGACATCTGGGGTGCCGACCACCACGGCTACATCGAGCGCGTCCGCTGCGTCTGCGATGCCTTGGGTTACCCCGGCAAGTTTGAGGTTCTGCTGGGCCAGCTCGTCAACCTGCTGCGCAACGGCAAGCCCGTCCGTATGTCCAAGCGTAAGGGCACCATGGTGACCCTGCAGGAGCTCGTCGACGAGGTCGGCTCCGACGCTGCCCGTTACACCCTCATCTCCAAGAGCTCCAACCAGATGGTCGACTTCGATATTGAGGCCGTCAAGAAGCGCGACAACTCCAACCCGGTGTACTACGTGCAGTACGCTCACGCCCGCGTGTGCTCCATCCTGCGCCGTGCCGCTGACGTTACGCCCGAGCAGGCTGACGAGATGGGCATGAAGGCCGTCGCCGCCAAGGCCATCGGTGAGAACGTCGATTACTCGCTGCTGACCGACCCGACCGAGCTCGCCCTTTCGCGCAAGCTCAACGAGCTCACCGACCTCATCGCCAGCTGCGCTCGCGACCGCGCCCCGTTCCGTCTGACGCACTTTGCTGAGGAACTCGCCGGCGACTTCCACAGCTTCTACGCTGCCTGTCAGGTGCTGCCGAGCGAGGGCCGTCCCGTCGACCCCGAGCTTTCGCGTGCCCGTCTGGCCGCTTGCGATGCCGTCCGTGTGACGCTCGCCCTGGTGCTCACCCTCGTTGGCGTTTCCGCGCCCGAGCAGATGTAAGCTACGGGTCATTTGACCGTACAGACTTGGTTTAACTAAGCCTTGAAAGCCCGATCTCCCACGGAGGTCGGGCTTTTTGCAAACGCCGACGTATTGACGAATTTGGAACTGCTGGAAATACGAAACTATGCCGGTTTACTACGATGAAATGAGAAATTCCAACTACGCCGGCTTTTCGCAAAAAAGTGCAAGGCATCTACCTGCGGTTTTAGTTCAACAAGTTTCGGAGTGATCGCGGTTGAGCGATTCATCGTAGTAAACCGCCACAGTTTTGGCGGAGGCAGTCAGATTTGTGGGTGTTAAACCAAAGATTGTCCCTTTTGACTAGTCGTTTAAGAACGTCCTCAATGACTAAGTTGCAGGTGGTTGCGGTTGTGTTACACTAACGCTGCGTATATGACGCAAATATCTCGATACAGATCAATGATGTCCGTCGGTATTTGACGGAGCTAGACTGTTTAGCCGCCCTGAAGGTTTATGCAGGGAGCATGTGATCACAGGGCTTGAAAAGAAAGTTGAGCAAACACTGTGTCTGATCAACAGCAAGAAAACGAAATAACGACGACGCAAGCCGCTCCCGCTGCACCGGTTGCGTTGGACCAGGTCGCGGCGCCCGCGCAAGCCTCGGCTCCTGAGACGCCTAAGGCTGCTTCGACGCCTACGCCTTCAGCGGCTGAGAAGGCCGTGCCTGCAACTGGTGAGGAGGCTGCTCCGGCAAAGCCCAAGCGTACGCGCCGCACGGCCAAGTCTGCTGCTGACGGCGAGGAGGTCACCAAGCCCAAGCGCCGTACCACGCGCACGACGCGCGTCAAGCGCACCGTTGCAGCTGACTCCTCGGAGCCGATTTCCGATGAGGTCGCGCAGGCGCGTGCGTTGGCGCAGATTAGCGAGGCTCAGGTGGTGCGCGCCCGCCGTCGTGCTGCCGAGCGCGAGGCCGCGGCTCTGACCGAGCTTGCAGCTCCGTCTGTGCCCGAGACACCTGCCGCCGACCAGCCGACCGAGAAGCCGGCACCGCGCACACGCCGTCGCACGGCTGCTAAGGCCGAGCAGGTTGCCGATCAGGTAACCCTCGAGCTCACCGAGGCTTCGGTTCGTTCCGCGGCAGGGGAGGGCGCATCGCCTGCTGAGTCCGCTGCGCCTGTCGAGGCCAGCGAAGTTCCCGTTGTCGATCCGGCTTTGCGCCCGCACCGTCGCGGTCGCAAGCCCAAGGCCTTCGTCGAGGCAGAGAAGGCCGCAGCCGCAGCTGCAGCCGCTCGGGATGCTGCGGCGACCGCCGAGTCTGCAACCGCTGCCGATGCACCCGTCCAGGATGCTACGACTTCCGAGGCCGCTCCCGCCGATGTCGAGCCCGCCGACGTCCGTCCTGGTCGCAGCCATCGTACTGCTGCTAAGCGCACGTCCAAGGCCAAGACTGCCAAGAAGGGTGCGTCCGAGGATTCCGCCGAGACGACCGCCGATGCATCGACTGATGCCGCCGAGCCCCAAGACGTCGAACAGTCTGCGTCCGAGAAGCCCAAGCGCGGTCGTAAGAAGTCCGCTAAGGCCAAGGCGTCCGAGCAGCAGGCCGAGGCCGAGCTGCAGGGCGATTCCAAGGCCGAGGCCAGCGATGATACTGCGGCCAACGCCGATGCCGCCGCAACCGATGGCGCCGCGCCCGCCGAGGCCGAAGACGGCGCTCGCCCCAACCGTCGCCAGCACAAGCGCAACGACGAGCGCAACGAGCGCAAGGACGAGCGCAACAACGACCGCCGCAACCGCCAGCGCGATCGCAAGCAGCGCAACAAGGAGCGTAATGCCGCTCCCACCGAGCCCACGCTTTCGCGCGAGGAGCTCGCGGCCATGAAGGTCGCCGAGCTGCGCGAGAAGGCCAAGGAGTTCGAGATTGAGACGACCGGCAAGAAGAAAGCCGAGCTCGTCGAGGAGATCTACGTCACCGCCGCGAAGGCCGAGGGCTTCCGCGACATCAAGGGCATCCTGCAGATTCGTCCGGACAGCTCCGGTATCATCCATGCCCATGGCTACATGAAGTCCAACGACGACGCCTTCGTGCCCGCCTACCTCATCCGCTCCGCGCGTCTGCGCACGGGCGACGTCATCGAGGGCTCGCTTCGTCCTTCGCGCGGCGGCGACAAGCGCGCCGGCCTCGCCAAAATCACGACCGTCAACGGTCTA
>CATYUU010000033.1:0-23295 GCA_958413455.1 uncultured Collinsella sp.
TGGACGGCGCTATCCTGGTCATCGCCGCTACCGACGGCCCCATGGCTCAGACCCGCGAGCACATCCTGCTCGCCCGTCAGGTCGGCGTTCCTTACATCGTCGTCTTCCTGAACAAGTGCGACATGGTCGACGATGACGAGCTCATCGACCTCGTCGAGATGGAGACCCGTGAGCTCCTCTCCGAGTACGATTTCCCCGGCGACGACATCCCCGTCATCCGTGGTTCCGCTCTGGGCGCTCTCGAGGGCGACGCCAAGTGGATGGACGCCATCCGCGAGCTCATGAAGGCCGTCGACGAGTACATCCCGACGCCTGCTCGTAACAACGACCTCCCCTTCCTGATGGCCGTTGAGGACGTTATGACCATCTCCGGCCGTGGTACCGTTGCTACCGGCCGTGTCGAGCGCGGTGAGCTCAAGCTCAACGAGCCCGTCGAGATCGTCGGCATCAAGGATACCCAGAACACCGTCGTCACCGGTATCGAGATGTTCCGTAAGTCCATGGACTTCTGCGAGGCTGGCGACAACGTCGGTCTGCTGCTCCGCGGCATCAAGCGCGAGGACATCGAGCGCGGCCAGGTTCTCTGCAAGCCCGGTTCGGTTACCCCGCACACCAAGTTCACCGGCGAGATCTACGTTCTGACCAAGGAGGAGGGCGGCCGTCACACCCCGTTCTTCGATGGTTATCGTCCTCAGTTCTACTTCCGTACCACCGACGTTACTGGTACGGTCAAGCTCCCCGAGGGCACCGAGATGGCTATGCCTGGTGACCACATCACCATCGAGGGCGACCTCATCCACCCGATCGCCATGGAGGAGGGCCTGCGCTTCGCTATCCGCGAGGGTGGCCACACCGTCGGTTCGGGCATCGTCTCCACGATCATTGAGTAAATTAGCTCTTTGATATAGCTGACTTAGAGAACCCGGCACTTATATGGGTGCCGGGTTCTTTTCTGCAATGGATATTGAGCCGTTGCTGGTGTCGAGAGGATCGATAATGGTCCTGGGTGCACCGTCGATTAGATCTCGTTGGCTCCATTGATGTGTTCCAAATATGAATGGGTTCACCGAGAACCAATTGATTCGAGGTTTTCGTTGACAGCACTTACGTAGAGCTGATAAAGTATCAACTCGTGCCCGTACGGGGCGGAAATGAAAGGTTCAGGATACATGCGTACTCTAGTTACTCTTGCGTGCACTGAGTGCAAGCGCCGCAACTATACGACCACCAAGAACAAGTCGACCATGCCTGATCGTATGGAGATCAAGAAGTATTGCCCCTGGTGCCGTCACCACACGCTGCACAAAGAGACTCGCTAGTCTCTAGTCACATACGCCAGTAGTTCAATTGGTAGAGCATCGGTCTCCAAAACCGAGTGTTGAGGGTTCGAGTCCTTCCTGGCGTGCCAGTCATTATTCCGTAAGCTCCCAATTGGGGGCTTACGGTTTACTCATGTATAAGCGCATTGCGCGGAGGTAACCCAAATGGCCAACAAGAAGAACAAGAAGAAGGCTCAGCAGCAGGCGCCTGCCAACAACGCTGCCGCCAACTCCAAGGTTGAGGCCAAGAAGGCCGTTGCCAAGAAGAACGAGAAGGCTGCGAAGTCCAAGAAGAACGAGAAGCTTGGTTTCTTCGCCCGCACCAAGAAGTATTTCGCTTCGGTCAAATCCGAAATGAAGCGTGTCACGTGGCCCGATAAGAAGGAGCTCGTGAACTACTCGGTCGTCGTTTGCGCTTCTCTGATCGTCGTCGGCGTCGTCATCGCTCTGCTCGATGCTGGCTTTGGCGAGGCTCTTGCTCTGTTCTCTGGATTGAGGGGCTAAACCATGTCTAAGCGTTGGTACGTCGTTCACACTTACTCTGGATACGAGAACCGTGTTAAGTCCGATCTCGAGCATCGCATCGAGACTATGGGCATGCAGGACCGTATCTTTGATATCGAGATTCCTATGGAGCGTGTCACCGAGATTAAAGAGGGTGGCAAGCGTGAGACCAAGGATTCCAAGATCTTCCCGGGTTATGTCCTGGTCCGCATGGAGATGGATGACGATGCTTGGACGTGTGTTCGTAACACGCCTGGCGTCACCGGTTTCCTGGGCGGCAACGGTAAGCCCGCTCCGCTTTCCCGCGACGAGTACAACAAGATGACTCGTCGTCCCGGTAAGGGCGATTCGCCCAAGCGCACCTCGGTTGATATTGAGGTCGGCACGTCCGTCCGCGTCACCGATGGCCCGCTTACCGATTTTGATGGCAAGGTCTCCGAGGTTAACACCGAGGCTGGCAAGCTCAAGGTCACGCTGATGATCTTTGGCCGCGAGACGCCGGTCGAGCTCGACTTTAACCAGGTCGCTGTCATCGCTTAAGTTTTCGTCCGTTCGCGCGAGCGTGCTTCTTCTGTGACTGCTCATCTCAGGAGTGCTTCTAACACGTGCGTGCTTACGATATAGCAAGTACTTCACACTCGTGATTCGAAAGGAATGACCATGGCTGAGAAGAAGGTTGCCAACGTCATTAAGCTCCAGATTCCTGCTGGTGCAGCTAACCCCGCTCCTCCCGTCGGCCCCGCCCTGGGCGCTGCTGGCGTGAACATCATGCAGTTCTGCCAGGCCTTTAACGCCGAGACGCAGGACAAGAAGGGCGACATCATCCCCGTTGAGATCTCTGTCTACGAGGACAAGTCCTTCTCCTTCATCACCAAGACCCCGCCGGCGGCTCACCTCATCAAGAAGGAGCTGAACCTCAAGTCTGGTTCCGCTAAGCCCCAGGCTGACAAGGTCGGTCAGCTCTCCCAGGAGCAGCTCACCAAGATCGCCGAGATCAAGATGCCGGACCTCAATGCCAACGACATTGACGCCGCCAAGAAGATCATCGCCGGTACCGCCCGCTCCATGGGCGTCACCATCGCTGAGTAGCGATTTCTTTAGGTAATGACGGGTGCTCCGACCGGGGCGCCCGTTGTATGTGTGCAATAGGGCACACGATACGATGTGGGAGGGCTCACGCCCGTTTAACCACAGGAGGTAATGCACATGGCTAAGCATGGTAAGAGCTATAACGCCGCTGCCGAGAAGATCGACCGCGCCACGCTCTACACCCCCCTTCAGGCTGCCAAGCTCATCAAGGAGCTCGACACCGCCAAGTTCGACGAGACCGTCGAGGCCCACTTCCGTCTGGGCATCGATACTCGTAAGGCTGACCAGAACATCCGTGGTTCCATCTCCCTGCCCCACGGCACCGGCAAGACCGTTCGTGTTGCCGTCTTCGCCGAGGGCGAGAAGGCTCGCGAGGCCGAGGCTGCCGGCGCCGACATCATCGGTTCCGACGAGCTCGTCGCCCAGATCCAGAAGGGCGAGATCAACTTCGACGCCGCTATCGCTACGCCGAACATGATGGCCAAGGTTGGCCGCATCGGTAAGATCCTTGGTCCCCGTGGCCTCATGCCGAACCCCAAGCTCGGCACCGTGACCATGGACGTCGCCAAGATGGTCTCCGAGCTCAAGGCTGGCCGCGTTGAGTACCGCGCCGACCGTTACGGCATCTGCCACGTGCCCCTGGGCAAGAAGTCCTTCTCTGAGCAGCAGCTCGTCGAGAACTACGCTGCCCTGTACACCGAGATCCTGCGCGTCAAGCCCTCTTCTGCTAAGGGCAAGTACGTCAAGTCCATCTCCGTGTCTTCCACCATGGGCCCTGGCGTCAAGGTCGATCCCGCTGTCCAGCGTGACTTCCTGGCTGAGTAACTGCTAGTTACTGCCTGAGCAAAGCAAGCATTGCTAAAGAAACCCGGTTCCGCCTCGTGTGGGACCGGGTTTCTTGCTATCGCGTCAAAAGCACCATAAAGGGGTCAGCGTCCCCTTTGAGGTGGTTACCAGGGTGTTCTGGCTGTTGAGGACTCGATAGCATCGTGGCGTTTGAGCTCGCGGCGCATGGTTTGCGAATTGAGCCAGGCTGCCTGCCAGCCACGGATGGGGTAGCGCGTCTGGTCGAGCTCAAACTGCGTATAGCCGCAGGCGTTGATGATCGTCGTTCCACACACATGCTGACGCTCGCGCTGAAAATCGTAGCCGTAGCTTTGGTGCACATGCCCGTGCACCATGTAGTCGGGATTCCAGGATTCGAGTGCTGTGTTAAAGCACTCGAACCCTCGATGCGGCAGATCGTCCAGATCACCCATACCGGCGGCGGGTGCATGGGTAAGCAGAATGTCGCACCCGCCGACCATCCTAACCTTACGCGACAGCTTACGCATGCGCTTGGACATCTCGCGTTCGGTGTACATGTTGGCGCCGTCGCGATAACGCATGGACCCGCCAAGGCCCGCAATGCGAATCCCTTGGTACGTGTACACGCTGTCCTCTACGCAGATACATCCACCCGGTGCATGACGTGCGTAGCGGTCATCGTGATTGCCGCGCACGTAGATGAGCGGTTTGTTGATGACCGTGACCAAAAACTCAAGATAGTCCGGGTCCAGATCGCCAGCGGACAAAATCAGGTCGACACCTTCAAAGCGCTCCTTGCGAAAGCACTCCCATAGGCATCGTTCTTCGGTATCGGCTATGGCAAGGATTTTCATAGGGCGTGGACTTTCGGCTCATCGTCGAGTTGCGGAATGGTGCCCACCACGTTGTCGGCCAGCCAGTCCATCTCGACGATTTGCGTACTCGGCAGTGGGGGAAAGCCCTCGATCTGCACCACGCCGTCTTGGCTATGGAGCTCGCCGCCAAATGGATTGATGGAGCCCTCGACGATGCCATTGCGGAGGAGTTGAACAAGCTTGCGCGTCTGATAGGGCAGGCCCGGAGCGTAGCGAATGTCGATAACGCCCGAGCTCATGCCGTACCAGTAGTTGACGGCGCGAACCTGGCTGGCGTCACTGGTCTCATCCCAGGTGCCATGCAGTAGACTTCGCACGATAAGCTCGTAGTATCGGCCCCAGTTCCATACCGGCATGGCAATGCCGGTAACCTTGCCATCGACCAGGCGGTGAAGTCCGTAGGCTGTGGGGTCTTCGAGCGACTTTGACATGTCGGCGCCGGTCATGACGCTCACGCCTTCGCGGCACATGGCCTCGGCAAGACCGCCGGCGGGCACATCGCCCCAGGTCAGGATAATTTGCGCACGGGGGTCGAGCAGCGAGGCGCCAATCGCAAAGGCGTTGATCTCGCTGAGTGCGCCCGAGGCGAAGACCGACGCGTGGTAGCCAATGCGATGGTTGTCCGCCATGCTGGCGGCAAGGGCGCCCAGGAGAAACTTGGCCTCGTACATCTTGCCAAAGTACGAACGCACGCTTTGGTGGGGAAGGCCGATAGAGCAGTTGAGGAATCGCACCTGGGGGTACTCGACGGCGGCCCTGAGCGTATATTCCATCAGGCGGTGTGAAGTCGAGAAGATGGCCTTCGCCCCGTGCTTGACGGCGGTCTCCACGGCGGCGTAGAACACGTCCGGATTGTGGCAGTCCTCGAATGCCTCGGTGCGCACGATGCCGCCAAAGTGCTCGTCGAGATACTGACGCCCTTGGTCGTGCAAGCTGTCCCAGCTCGACGATGCACAGGGGAATTCATGGATAAAGGCGATGCGCAGAGGGTTGGCCGCCGAATAAACGGTCTTGCCCATAAAGAAGTTGAGCACGCCGGAGGTGGACTTGGAGGGTGACTCCTCCTCATCGACGCTCGGTGCCTCGACAAGATCGACCTTGTCCTCGTCATTTTTGCCGGCAATGACCAACTCGCGCCAAATCTTGCACAGGCGGTTTACGACGATGTCCGTCGGCGTGTCCAGCAGACGGTCTTGGTTGTACACATTGAGGTATACGAGCATGGCGTCGGCGGGTGTAATGTCCAGATGGTCGCCGCCGGCGCGAAGGTAGGCGCGCTTAAAGAGCAAGAAGGTGTGGCGCAGGTAGTCGACCTTTTTCTGCGGCCATTTTTCGATAAGGTTATGACCGAGCATCTTGGCGAGTGTCTCGTAGCTTCCCTCGCGCGAGAACTCGATCTCGTATAGGGGACAGACGCGCCAAAAAGCGCAGAATTCACCGTACAGGCGGCTTTCGACGGAGTCCCATTTGCCGGGGTAGAGACGGGTGACCTTGGCCGAAACCGTTGGGGCGTCCAGGAATTTGAGGACGCTGACGCGCTTGTTGCCCTCCTGGACATAGAACCGATGCATGAACTCGGTGACGATGATGGGGTCGCGATAACCCTCGGTTACCTGGATGTCGTAGAGGTTGGACCACTTGCGGGCGAACTCGGTGTTAAACGGCAGCAGGGGCATAAAGTTACACGAAAAGGCAGACTGACGGCCTTTGGTGACCGTGCCGACGACCATTTCGAGCGGAATGTCCCTCAGGCCGACGCTCTCTCGCTGACCTAAGGGGAGCTGGGCAACGAGGCCGTCGAGGTCCGTAAGGTACGGGTGCTCGCTTTGGCTGATGGCGCGACGGCGTCCCTGCTCGCCGCGCTTGCGTGCTTGACGATAGGCCTCTTCCATGGTGTCTACTCCCTTAGTCGTTTAAACAACGATATGAACCATGGTACCACGATGCGAAACCACCACAAAGGTTCCTGTCCCCTTTGTGGTGGCTTTAGGCGATGATGGGGGCGATGGCGCGGATGCAGGCGTCGGCTGCCGTAAAGGTGGTGCTGTCGTCACTGACGATAAAGATGATCTTGCCCTTGATGCCAAAGTCGCCGATCTCGCTAAAGAGCACATACGGCTCCTTGTCAAAGCCCGAGATGGGCGAGACGGCCGTTTTGGTTTCGCTCGTGAGCTCGTCTGCCAGCGCGTCCAGTGAGGCCCACTTGGACGTGTCCTTTACGGCAACGGGCACGGCCACGCGCCCAAAGGGCATCAAGTGCACGAGCGTGTTCTTGGAGATGTTGGAGTTGGGGACGATGATGGTCTGCCCACAGGCGTCCTCGATGGTCGTATGGCGCCAGGTGATGTCTTGGACCACGCCTGACACGCCGCCGACCTCGATATTATCGCCGGGCTTGATGATGCCCATAAAGGTCACCTGCATGCCACCGATAAGGTTTGACAGCGTGTCCTGAAAGCCGAGCGAGATGGCGATGCCGCCGACGCCAAGAGCGGCGACGAGGGCGTTTGCGTTAATGCCAAAGCAGTTGTCGAGGATAAAGCTGCCGCCAATCATCCAGATGATGGCGCGCGCGATGTTGATGAAGATGCTCGATGAAGGGAGTGGGTTATCGTCGCGGCTAAGCAGGTGGTGCAGGGTCTTGGACGCGACCTTGGCGGCAACGGCGGTGCCGATGGCCAAGATACCTGCCCAGATGATGTTGTGGACCCATCGTTGGGCGAAGAAATGAAGAATTGGCTCAAACAATTCCATGTAGGGAAACCTCCTCATGATCGTTCAACCATGATACCCACCAAGAAGCCCGTCCGATCAAATTCGGACAGGCTTCTGTGCTTGATATAAGGTCTGCACGGCGGGGCTGCAAGGCCCGGCGGTGTAGCTTAGCGGCGGCGCTTCCAGATAATGCCGAGGATGATAACGATGATGCCGCCGATGAGGCATGCACCTACCACGGCTAGCGTGCGGTCTCCCGTTGCGGCGAGTTTACCGGTGGTCTTCTTGGTGGTGACCTTTGTGGTCGTCGTGTCCGACTTAGGCGAGGGCTCAGGCGTCGGGGCCGGTGTGGGCGTGGGGTCCACGGCAGCGGAGCCAAAGCTGATGGTGCCCGCGAGCGAGGTCATCTTGCTCTCCCAGCCATTCTGACCAATCAGTGTCCTCAGCGCCGCCTCGCACGTGCCCCATTCGGTGTGCTTGGTGGCGTTTGCGAAGGTGGGAAAGTCGGTCGTGTTGGTAATGATGTAGTTGTTGGTGGCGACGGTATAGGTCTTGGCGGGATCGAGCGTGCTGCCATCCTTGGTGAGCGTGGCGCTCACAATGCGCTTGCCTTCGGACTGCGTCCAGTCGATTGTTACGTTGATGCCGCCGAAGGAAAGGACGCTGCCGGAGTCGTCGCGCCACTTGTACTCGTCCTGCGCCTCCTGCTCGGTGTGGCCGGCTGCCACATAGGCTTGCTGAAGCTCGTAGCTGTCGTTGCAATCGTCGCTGATCTGCAGCGAGTGCTCAAGCGCCGCGAGGAAGTCCGCACCGGTCATGGTCCAGGTCTCAACGGTGTTGCCGTAGGGCGAGATGGCAATGACGTTGCCGGCGGTTACGTCTCCCGCCGCGATGCCGCCGCGAATGCCGCCCGCGTTTTCGATGGCAAGGTCCGCGCCCGTCAAATTAAGATAGGAGCCGCAGATCACATGTCCGATGGTCTGGGCTTTAGTGGTGTCGCCTGCTTCGCTGGGGCGGAAATCGGTAGTGCGCACCATTTCCCAGCCGTGCGTGCCCGCCGCGTCCTCGCCATAGAAATAGTTGGCGGTGGATGTGCCGAGTACCTTGTTCGATTCGATTTCAAAGGCGTCGTCGAGCGGCTTGATTTTGTTGTTGCGGACCTCATCAAGGATGTTCTGGTTGTTAGGGTCTGCCAAAAGGTCGTCGACGTCCTTGGTGGCGTAGAGCGTCTCGGCGCTGTCGCCTGCGGAGACCGTCACTATGTCGTCGTTGGTGGTTTCGGTACCCTTGGTGTCGTACTCATAGGGAATGGAAAGCAGACCAACCTCGGCAAAGGCGCTGCCCGCCTCGACGACGCGGACCGGCTTGCCATCGGCCCCCGTCACGTTCTCGTTTAAGTTGATGTGCTCGTGGCCCGCGACCAGAGCATTGACGCCATTGAGCTGTGCGGCAAAGGTCTTGGCGTTGAGCGTGTGCGCGATGCAGACGATAACGTTGCAGCCCTCGTTCTCGCGCAGTCGCTTGGCCTCGGTATTGATGGCGTCCGCCGCACCCGAGAACGACGTGCCCTTAATCAGGTCCGCGCGCAGCGAGGAGCCCAGCGTCTCATCCATGGCTCCGACGACGCCGACCTTAATCTTGTAGTTAAACGTGGAACTGTCCTCGTCGTCCTTCCAAGTGCGGTTGAGCGTCTTGGTGATGCTCGAGCTCCATACGCCGTTCGAAGACGTTGCATTCGCGCAAAGCATGGCGAAAGGCGTGCTGGTGGCACCATTGCCGGCCATCGTTCGAAGCTTGTCCGCGCCGTAGCTCCAGTCATGGTTGCCCGGTGTTGTCGCGTCGTAGCCGTTTGCGTAGAAGGTATTCATGAGTTCGGCGATGCTCTTGCCCTCGCTCATGGTGGCAAAGGACTGCCCGTGGAAGGTGTCGCCTGCATCGAGCAGAAAGTCGGGGGCGTTGTTTTGGGCGCTATAGAGAACCGCCAGTCCGTCAAAGCCAATGGTGCCCGTGCCCTTGCTTGCGTTGTAGCTGTACTTGTAGCTGCCGTGGATATCGTTGGTGTGCATGACGGTCACGGTGCCATAGATCGCCTGGGGCAGATCGCTCGCAAGGGCGAGGCTGGGTGTGCCAGTGAGCACGCCGGCAAGCAGCGCGGCGGTTAACGCAAGGCGGGGGACGAATCTTTTCATGGCAGTCTCCTTAGTCCTTAACAAAAACCACCACAAAGGTGCCTGTCCCCTTTGTGGTGGTTTTCTAGGTCGTTAGCTCAGCAGCATGCGGTCGTTGGCGAGCTCGCCGCCCGAGACCTCCTCGAACTTCTGCAGCAGGTCGGCCACGGTGAGCGACTTTTTCTCGTCGCCGGCCACGTCGTAGATCACATGGCCCTCGTGCATCATGATCAGACGGTTGCCCAGACGGATGGCGTCGTTCATGTTATGCGTGACCATGAGCGTGGTCAGGTGGTTCTCGTCGACGATCTCCTCGGTCAGGTTGAGCACCTTAGAGGCCGTCTTGGGGTCGAGGGCCGCCGTGTGCTCGTCGAGCAGCAGCAGGCGCGGCTTGGTGAGCGTGGCCATCAGCAGGGTGAGTGCCTGGCGCTGGCCACCCGAGAGCAGGCCGACCTTGGCGTTGAGGCGTGTGTCCAGGCCAAGGTCCAGGCGCTTGAGCAGCTCAACGTACTCATCCTTCTCGGCCTTGGTGACGCCCCACGAAAGACCGCGACGCTGGCCGCGGCGCTTGGCGAGGGCTAGATTCTCGGCAATTTGCATGTCGGCTGCGGTGCCGCGCATGGGGTCCTGGAACACACGGCCCAGGTACTTGGCGCGCTGCGACTCGCTCAGACGCGAGATATCGGTGCCGTCGAGCTCGATAACGCCCGAATCGAGCGGATACACGCCGGCGATCATGTTGAGCAGCGTGGACTTGCCGGCGCCGTTGCCGCCAATCACGGTTACAAAGTCGCCGTCGTTAAGGGTGAGGTCGACGCCGGTGAGTGCGCGCTTCTCGGTGACGGTGCCCTTGTTAAAGGTCTTTTTGACGTGCGAGAGCTTAAGCATCTGCCTCATCTCCCTTCGTGTAGGAGCTGCGGAGCTTATAGCGCTCCCAAACCACGGGCACGCACAGGGCCACGGCAACGATCACGGCGGAGAGTAGCTTCATGTCGTTGGCATCCATGCCCAGCTGTAGCACGATGGCGCGAATGAGGAAGTAGACCACGGAGCCAAAGACGGCAGAGGCAAGACGGACGCTAAACTGCGTCAGACCGCCGGGCAGCAGGCGGCCGAGCACCTCGCCGATAACAATGGCGGCAAGACCGATAACGATGGCGCCGGTGCCCATGCCAATGTCAGCGTACTTCTGGCTCTGGCAGATGAGCGCACCCGAAAGGCCGATAAGGGCGTTGGAGAGCACGAGGGCGATCATCTTGGTGGTGTTGGTGTTAACGCCCAGGGCGCGGATCATGTACTCGTTGTTGCCGGTGGCACGCAGCGCCGAGCCGATCTCGGTGCCAAAGAACCAGTACAGGATGGCGACGATGGCCACGGCCAGCACAATGCCCAGGATAATGGCAACAGTGGACTGCGGCAGGCCCGTCATGTGGCTGACGGATGAGAAGATGGTGCCCTTGGCAAGGATGGGCGTGTTGGACTTGCCCATGATGCGCAGGTTGATGGACCACAGACTGATCTGCGTAAGGATTCCGGCAAGGATTGCGGGAATCTCAAAGACGGTGGTCAAGATGCCCGTGACGGCGCCGGCGATGGCGCCGGCGCACATGCCGGCCAGCACGGCGAGCAAGGGGTCGACGTTATTGTTGACGATGAGCACGGCGCAGACGCAGCCGCCGAGGGCAAAGCTGCCGTCGCAGGTCATATCGGGGATGTCGAGCAGGCGGAACGTGATAAACACGCCGAGCACCATGATGCCCCAGAGGACGCCCTGCGAAACGGCGCCCTGCAATGCAATGAGCATGCTTCATACCTCCTAGGATAGGGTGGACACGTGATTTTCCATAATAGCGGTAACACTGCATAAAAGAGCTGCGGCCGGATGTTTTGTCTCATCCGTAACAAGCAGGGCGAACGCCGGTCTTTGACGTCCGCCCCTGTGGCTCAGATATTGAATAGCACGGCAACGGCGCGAGTATGGGCCCTAGGCACATCGCCGCGCATGCCGCTACGCGTCCAGAGCGGAGAGGTCGATGCCCAGGGCCTCGGCCATCTCGTCGTTTTTGACGACGACCAGGTCCTTGCTCGAGAGGTGCTTGATCGGCATATCCTCGGGCTTGGCCTCGCCCTTCAGGATCTTGACGGCCATCTCGCCTGCAGCGTAGCCCAGGTCCTCATAGTTGATGGAGAGGGTGAACAGACCGCCGGCCTTGCACATGCCCTCCTCGCCGGTCACGAAGGGGAGCTTGTTCTCCTTGCAGATCTGGCCGACCTGCGAGGCACCCGCGGCGATGGTGTTGTCGGTGGGGGAGTACAGCGCGTCGACCTTGCCCACGGCAGACTCGACGACGGACTGAATCTCGTTGGAGCTCGAGACGGTGAAGTCAGTGTACTCGAGGCCCAGCTTGTCGAGCTCCTTCTTGGCGGCCTTGATCTGGACGTCGGAGTTGGACTCGGCGGTGCAGTAGAGCAGGCCGACCTTCTTAACGTCGGGCAGGACCTTCTGCATCATCTCGAGCTGCTCAGCGACCGGGGTGAGGTCGGAAGCGCCCGTGACGTTGGTGCCGGGCTTGTCGTTGTCCTGGACCAGGCCCGAGGCGGCGTAGTCGGTGATGGCGCAGCCAACGATGGGGATATCAGCGGTGGCGCCGGCGGCAGCCTGCGCGGCGGGCGTAGCGATGGCATAGATCAGGTCGACGCCGTCGCCTACGAACTTGTCGGCAATGGACTTACACGTGGACTGGTCGTTCTGGGCGTTCTTCTGATCGATCTTAACCTTGAGACCGCTCTTCTTGATGGCCTTGACGAAGCCGTCGTTGGCGGCATCGAGCGCGGAGTGCTCGGTGAGCTGCAGAACGCCGATGGTGTAGTCGGAACCGGCGGCAGCGGAGCCGGAACCAGAGTTGCCGCCGCATCCGGCGAGCGGAGCGAGCGCGAGCAGGCCAGCGGAGACAAGAAGGCTCCTGCGGCTGATGGTGATGTCCTTCATATCATTACCCCCAGTATAAAAATGGCTGGAAACACTGCACTAGGAAAAAGTGCAAGTGGGACTATAGTAACGCCGATGTCCATTTTTACAATAACCTGGCGGGTTTTTTAATACTGAACCGGATGGGCGGTGCTGAGGAACGACGGACGGTAACGGGGCTTATGCTGCGGGTGCGGGGCTGTCTTCTTCGTCTAGCGCGGCAAAGAGTTTCTTGCCGTCGAGCAAACGCGTGCTGACGTTTCTCATGCGGCTGACCTCAACGGTGCGCAGGGTGTCGTCGGCGCCTCGGGTGTCGTAGACCGTTCCCAGCAGATACGAGACGCCATCGCGCTGCCTGATGGCAAAGGGCCGGACCGTCATCCGTACCACCTCGATTTCGCCTCGGGTCAGGACGTTTGTGATATCAAAGCTGACAGTTGTTCCATGGTCGATGGCCTGTTCGACGAGTTCGCACGTGTCGATACGCTTGGCGTACGGACGCGTTGTCTTGACGGGTGCGTCGTTGGCGGCCGGTGCCGGTTCGGGCATATCGAGATAGTCGCGAACATCGGCGCTCGCCATGGCGACCAGGTGCTGCGCCATGCTCTTTCGAATGGCTATGGGCGTCGATCGGTTGCGCATGACCATGCCGTGGAGCCGTATGATCTCTTCGTCAGCAAGTGGACGGGTGAGAAGCCGATAGCCCACGCCGCGCTTATAGTCGATTTCGTATCCGGCGTGACGAAGTGCAGATATCGAGGTATAGATGCTGCGGCGTGCCGCCGAGATGGGCATGCGGGCGGGGTCGTCGGGATGGGCGAGGAGCTCGACCAGCTCGTCGGAAAGCAGCGCCTTGTCCTCGCCGGTGTTCTCGCTCAAGAGCTGCAGAATGCGTACGGCGCGATAGGCTGCCATCGAGGCAGAGCCCCTGGTCGTGGTCTCGTAGTTTTCAACAACGGCTTCGGTCATAGTGCCCACGTCCTTTCTTTTTTGGTGATGGCAGATCAGAGCCTAGGGCCCGGAGCCTAGCCAAGGACGCGTGACGCCTTGGACGGTCGATGGTTGCCGGCAAACGGTGGGTCGAGTTTTCAACAACCCTGCCTAACTGACCAAAACCTTGCCAAAAGCTTGACGGATGCTGTTGAAAAAAGCGCCCCTCGGCTTGCCGAGAGGCGCTGGCGCGATGTGCTGTAATGCGCTGAGTGCGCTGTGGAGATTAGAAGTCGGCGTTACCCACGGTGCGCGGGTGCGGCAGGACGTCGCGGATGTTGCCCACGCCGGTCAGATACATGACCAAGCGCTCGAAGCCCAGACCGTAGCCGGCGTGCTTGCAAGAACCGTAGCGGCGCAGGTCAAGGTAGTACTTGTACTGCTCGGGATTCATACCCAGGTCCTTGATGCGGGCCTCGAGCAGATCCAGGCGCTCCTCGCGCTGGGAGCCGCCGATAATCTCGCCGATACCGGGAACCAGGCAGTCGGCGGCGGCGACGGTCTTGCCGTCCTCGTTCATGCGCATGTAGAACGCCTTAATCTCCGCCGGGTAGTCGGTTACGAAGGTCGGGCGCTTAAAGTGCTCCTCGGTCAGGAAACGCTCGTGCTCGGTTTGCAGGTCGATGCCCCAGCTGACGGGGTAGTCGAACTTGTGGCCGGCAGCCACCGCCTGCTCCAGGATCTCGACGGCCTCGGTGTAGGTAACGCGGGCGAAGTCGGAGTTTGCCACGTGGTTCAAACGCTCGATCAGACCCTTGTCCACAAACTTGTTGAGCATGTTGAGCTCATCGGGGCAGGTGGTCATAACGTCCTTAAGGACGTACTTGAGCATGGCCTCGGCGTTATCCATGTAGTCGTTCAGATCGGCAAATGCCATCTCGGGCTCGATCATCCAAAACTCGGCGGCGTGGCGCGTGGTGTTGGAGTTTTCGGCGCGGAAGGTGGGGCCAAAGGTGTACACGTCGCCAAAGGCCATGGCAAAGTTCTCGGCGTTGAGCTGACCGGACACGGTGAGGCTCGCATGCTTGCCAAAGAAGTCCTGGCTCCAGTCGACCTCGCCGGACTCGGTGAGGGGCGGGTTTTTGGGGTCGAGCGTGGTCACGCGGAACATCTCGCCGGCGCCCTCGCAGTCACTCGTGGTGATGATGGGGGTGTTGACGTAGACAAAGCCCTGCTCCTGGAAGAAGCGGTGGATAGCGGCAGCCGCGACAGAGCGGATACGGAACACGGCGCGGAACAGGTTGGTGCGCGGGCGCAGGTGCTGTTGGGTGCGCAGGAACTCGACGGTTGCGCGCTTTTTCTGCAGCGGGTAATCCGGAGCGCTGACGCCCTCGACCTCGATGGAGGTGGCAGAAAGCTCGAAGGGCTGGGGCGCATCGGGGGTCAGCTTGACGGTGCCGGTGCAGATGAGGGCGGCAGAGACGTTTTGGTGGGCGATCTCGTCGTAGTTGTCGAGCGCCTCGCGGTTCATGACGACCTGCAGGTCGCGGAAGCAGCTGCCGTCGTTGAGTGTGACGAAGCCAAAGTTCTTCATGTCGCGGACAGACTTGACCCAGCCGGCAACGGTGACGGTCTGGCCACCGAGCGACTCGGCATCGGCATAGAGCTGCGCGATTTTGGTGCGGTTCACGTATCCTCCCATAACGGTTGTACGGATTATTTCCAAACAGTTAACCATTCTAACCCGCGAGCGGGGGCGTAGCAAAACGTCAGGTGTGATGTATGGGCGTGACGTGGGCACCGCGCAAGCGCCGATTTTGCGTTGCCTAGTGCCCGCAGATGGCTTGGCGTATGAGGGCAGCGTAGGTGTCGATTCCCGCCTGGGTGAGGTGTGTGCCGTCGTCGACAAGGTATTCGCTGTGGCCCTCGGAGGCACCGTTCCAGTCGATGACGCCGGCGTTGTCGTTTTGGGCGCAGACGTCACGAATCATCTGGTTATTGCGGTCCTGTAGCTCGAGCGGTACGCGCACGGTCACAAAGTAGATGGGCTTGCCGCCCACGGTATTAATCACGTCCTGCACCTGCTGGGGGTCGCGGATGAGGCCGTTGGTGCCAAGCGCGCAGATGACCACGCTTGGATCGTAGTTGGCGCTGTCCTGTGCATAGACATCCTGGAAGGTGTAGAACTGGCGGCTCACCACGCCGTCGATGTGCGCGTTGGGAAGCGCCGCCTGAATGCCAGGTTGGGCACCTGCGGTGACCGAGTCGCCGATCATGAGCACGCGGGCGTCGCAGGTTCCGGTCGCCTCGTCGTAGGTAAAGCTCTTCCAGTCAAGGTTCTTCGGGACCTTTTCGGCGATAGGCCCCTCTTTGGGTTTTTGCTTGGCTGCGTCATCGGATGCGGTGTCGCTGGGCTGGGATTCTTTACCGGATGCGGGCTCGGCGGCCTTGTCGTTGGCTCCGTTGTCCTGGGACGAGGTCGCGTTCTGGGCAAGCTCGGGACGGAGCTGCTCGGCGCGGGCGGTGGCGATGCCTGCCCAGTCAAGCGGCGCGAAGGCAAGTGCGGCGACGCATGCGGCGCCAAGCGCGGGGAGCACCATGGCGGGCGCGGGGACGTGCTTTCTTGCCGTGCTGTCCTGTTGGACCGGCTTGTGGGACCAAGGACGTTCGACGAGGCGATAGAAAACCTCGGCTACCGCAAGGATCAGTACAAGCTGTAATACCTGCTCCCACCAGGCGATGCGGGTGGTGCGGGTTGCGGGGTTCATAAGAAGCAGTAGGGGATAGTGCACCAGATAGACCGAGAACGAGCGCTGGCCCAGCCAGACGAGCGGCTTGACCGACAACAGACGACGCACGATGCACTCCGTATTCTGCACGCAGATGATGAGGAGTCCAGTGGCGAGGGCAAACAGCAAAAAACCGCCGCGGTAGAGCCAAGCGCTCTCTCCGGTCAGCATGAGTGCGCCGGCTATAACGGCAACGAGCCACGCGATAGAAATCGCGTTGACCTTTGAGATGCCCTTGTTGGCTCCGGGGGTATGGATGTCACCGCTCAGCATCTCGCGCAGGCGCGGCGCTGCGATGGCGGCTAAGGCTCCGCATAGAAGCTCGGCGGCACGGGCGTCGGTTCCGTAGTAGACGCGCGATGTGTCGACGGTGGGATTAAACATGAGGACCATGGCTGCCGTCGATGCAAGCGCGAATGCGATCGTGATGCCGATGGCGGTGTTGCGCGACCTGGTTTTGCTGCACAGTGCCATAAGGATGACCGGCCATACCAGATAGAACTGCATGGTGACAGCGCAGAACCACAGGTGCGTGAGCGGCGAGGGGAGCCCCGCGGCGGCGAAATACGAGACGTTACGGAAGATGTAGAACCAGTTGCTCAAAAAGAGTGCCGATGGCAGGGCGTCCTGCTGCACCTTAGGGAGTAGGCTCGGGGCCGCGATATAGGTGGCGACGGCGGTAAGCGCGATGGTCACGACGATCGGCGGCATCATGCGCGCAATGCGGCGGCAGATATAGCGCGGGTACGAGAATCCGTCGCGTGCCGTGGCCCGCATAATGCTTTTGGTGGCGAGATAGCCACTCAGCGTAAAGAAGAGTGTAACGCCCAAAAAACCGCCGGTCAGGCGGCTGGGGCGAAGGTGATATAGGACGACGCCGGCGATGGCGAGGGCGCGGAGCCCGTCGAGCGCGACGATGCGTTGGTTGCGTTGAGGCGCGGCATGTGCGGCGTCCGTGGGTGTGTTTTGCATCGATCTTCCTCCAATGTCGACCTAGCAGTCTAGCGCTCTGCGCGGACAAAGGAAGGGGGTTCGTGCGGTTGAACAACATGCCGCGGGGCGATGCCTCGCTACGCAAAAGCCGCACCTGCGTTGATGCTCAGCTGTCTATATAGAAACGTTTCAGAACCTCTACATAGACATAGGCAAAAACAACAACACAGATGCGGCAAAGATGCACAGGTGGTTGAGCCTTTATGCGATGATGCTCGGCTACTTGGTCTTGGCAACCAGCAGCGGGTCGCCAAGCTTGACGAGCGGATTGCCGCCGATAAGCGTGCCAGACTCGCCGACGTGGTCGATGCTCTTGAGGCGGTCGAGCTCAGAGACGATGACGGTCACGATGTCCTCGTGGCCGGCGGCCTTGATAGCGTCGCGGTCGAAGCTGATGAGCGGCTGGCCGGCCTTGACCACATCGCCCATCTCGACAAAGCGGGCAAAACCCTTGCCGTTCATTTCCACGGTGCCCAGGCCAACATGGATGAACACGCGAAGACCGTCCTCGGTGATCATGCCGATGGAGTGGTTGGTGACGGTGGTGGCGCCGATACGGCCGTTGGCGGGGGCGTAAATGGTGCCGGTAATGGGCTCGATGCCGTAGCCCTGGCCGAGCATGCCCGAGGCGATGGTCTCGTCGGGAACCTCACTCAGATTGACGAGCACGCCGTTGACGGGAGCGTAGATGACGCCTTCGCGGGTGGCGAAGCTTGCTGCGGGCGGAACGGACGCCTCGCCCGACGAAGTGAACGTGGACTTGAGCGAATCGAGCAGACCCATAGATGCCTCCAACGTATCAGGCGCGCATGTTGCACGCGTGTGGTTTGCCGGAAACGTTTCGTACGTGTTTCCCAGCACGGTCAGCGCCCCTATTTTACGCTGCCCAACGATACCTCTGAACAGCGATTTTGTGATATATCAGTTGAAGGCCAACTTATTGCGGGGGTGTTTCTGCGCCGTGAGCTCAAGTGGGGTACGCTAAGGTGCGAAAAACGAGTGCGTACGAATCGCACGGAGGGAGCACCTATGATTATTGAGAACCATGCGCTGTGGGGCGAGGAGCCGACCGAGGAATATCCGGCGACGTTTACGTATCTGGGTGCCGAGCCGCTGCCCGACAAGCCCAATGGCCGCCGCCCCGCGGTGATCATCTGCGGCGGAGGCGGGTTTACGCATATCGCTCCGCACGAGCAGGACCCGGTGGCGTTTGCATTTTTGGACCGCGGCTACCAGGCCTTTGTACTCAACTATGTGACGAGCGCCACGGGCGACGTGAGTTTTCCGCACCCGCAGACGGACCTCGCCAAGATGGTCGCTACCGTGCGCGCCAACGCCGACGAGTGGCATGTCGATCCCAAGCGCGTGTGCATCGTGGGTTTCTCGGCGGGTGGCATGATCTGCGCCTCGCTGGCAACGCAGTGGAAGACCGGACCCTTCGCGGGTCTTGCCGGGGCTCGTCCGGAGGATATTCGTCCCGACGCCGTGGTGCTGGGCTATCCGTTGCTCGACCTTGCCTATGTGCGCGATATGCAGACGCGCGACCCGCGCATTGACCTGCGCGTGCCCAAGACGGGTGGCAAGACAGGACGCGATTTGCTCAACGACTATCTGTCGATGGTGACGGGCGGCGAGGCGACCGATGAGCACCTGACCGACATTTGCCCTACCACGCACGTTTCGCGCCAGATGCCCCCGACCTTTGTGTGGGGCGTTTCGGACGACAAGACGGCGCCGATCGCGCAGGTCTACCCGTTTGCGCAGCGCATGGCCGAGGAGGGTGTTGCATGCGAGATGCACGTCTTTGACCAGGGTGGTCACGGCCTTTCGCTCGGCAACGCCAATACCGCGGTCGACAACGAGGACAAGCAGGTGGCAGTCCGTCCTTGGATTCGCCTAGCCTTCCGCTTCCTGGAGCGCCATCTGTAAGAGGACGGACATCCCCTCAATAACTTGCGGTGAAATAGTTCCTATTTAAGGCCTCAACCAGCCCAAGCAGGAACTATTCCACCGCAACTTTGTCTTTGATGCCCCGCCCGGAAACTACGTCCCTGTTTTGCCCTCGAAGGCGGGATGCAGTTTCCCATAGGGCCTCGACTGGGAAAGTGCGTCCCGTTTCGGGCGGGGATTCCGGGTTGCATTTTCCGCAAGAGGCCTGTTTGGGAAACCATATCCCGTTTCGAGCCAGAATTCTGGGACGCAGTTTCCCCGAGAGGCCCCATCGGGAAACGGTATCCCGGAATCCGCCCGGATGGTGGGATGCGCTTTCCAAATGATCCCTTGGTGACGGAGGGAAATGAATCATTTTGGGCGGCGGTGCCAAGAATTGGTCCGCTACCGCCCGCTGCTTTCCTACCAAACGGTGAACTGGGCGTTTTCTGTGTTCCAATGGACATCGCGAACGTAGTCGCGCACGCCCGTCGCATCTCGCGCTTCGAACAACTCAAGAATATGGGCATGTTCGCTGTTGGCTTTATTGAGCAGTTTGCACGCCGTCTCTTGGTCGACGGTCTCGTAATCGCGCTTGATAAAGCAGCGCTCGAGTTGCGAGATCATGTCGCGCAGACGGTCGTTGCCGCAGCGGTTGAAGTACGTAAGGTGAAAGTCTCGCTGAATATCGTCGTACTTTCGGATAAGACCGCCTTGGATCGCAAGGTCCATGGAGCCGACAAGAAATTTAAGCTGCGTAATGTCATCGTCGGTTAGGTTCGGGCAGGCGAGGTACGCCGCCTGCCCGTCCAGCGGCCCCATGATCTCGAAGACTTCAACGGCGTTTTGCTGATCGAACCCGCGGACACGGAATCCGCGGCGGGGGAGGTTGTCCAGATAGCCATCGCTTGCCAGCTGGATGAGCGCTTCGCGAACCGGCGTGCGCGACACGCCCATGGCATCGCAGATCGCTTGCTCGCTCAAACGGTCGCCGGCGGACAACTCGCCGGCGTCAATGCGGCTCGAAATGTAGTCGTATACGTGGTCCTTCAGGGGCCTTCTGAGTGTTTCCATGAACGTATATCCTTTAACTGTATATTTTTAAAACTAAATACATTTCACTTGAATAGCTCAGTTGAATTATAGAACGACCAGTTAAATCATGCTACTTCGTGCCGAAACGTGAGAGTACGCTCACCGAGAAATGTCTACCGTTCATGATTGTATACAATATACAAAACAGGAAAACCGCCCTATGATTAAGCCATCGAAAGGAGGGCGGACACAAGGAAGTTCGCCCTCGGCTAGGAGATCCAAGGAGGATCATCATGACCAAGTTCAGCCACGTTATCATCCGTCGTCCCGGCAAGTCCCTGAGCAATGGCATCACGAGCGCACCCGAGCTTGGCCAGCCTATCTACGAGCGCGCCATCGAGGAGCACTACGATTATGAGCATGCGCTCGAGCAGTGTGGCGTGGACGTGTCGGTGCTGCCTGCCCTCGAGCAGTATCCCGACAGCTGCTTCGTCGAGGATCCGGCCGTCATCACTCGCTGCGGCGCCATCATTACCAACCCCGGTGCTGACAGCCGCAACGGCGAGAAGGACGAGATCGAGCCGGTCGTCCGTCGCTTCTTTGACGACGAGCATGTCAAGCACATTGTTTCTCCCGGCACGCTCGACGGCGGCGACGTCATGATGGTCGGCGATCATTTCTATGTCGGTCGCTCCGCTCGCACCAATGAAGAGGGCATTCGCCAGTTCTGCGAGATTCTCGAGGGCTGGGGCCTCGAGGGTTCCGAGGTTCCGCTGGAGGAGGTCCTGCACCTCAAGACGGGCGTCAACTACATCGAGGACAACAACATGCTTGTCTCCGGCGAGTTCATCGATAAGCCCGACTTTGCCCAGTACAACAAGATTGTCGTGCCCGAGGACGAGGCCTATGGCGCTAACTGCATCTGGGTCAACGGTACGGTCATCGTTGCCGAGGGCTATCCGACCGTGCTCAAGGCCGTGCAGGATCTGGGCTACAAGACACTCGTCGTCGATACCTCCGAGTATCGCAAGGTCGACGGTGGCCTTTCTTGCCTGTCACTGCGCTTCTAGTGTGGTCACCGTACTAGCTTATTGATCGCTTGACCGATGGCCCGGCACCCGATTCGGGACGTCCGGGCCATCTTTATGCGGTCGTTTGATTGAGGGGGTGCACGTATATGGCCTCGAAAACTTGTAACGATGAGATTATCGATCCCAATGGTCTGGACCTCTTTCGTCTGACCATGATGGTTATCACCGCGAGCATTTGCGGCGGTATCTTCTCTCTTGCCGGCGATATGGCGGCAGGTGGAGCCAATACTGGCGCGGTTATCGTATCGTGGGGAATTTGCTTTATCGGCGTCTTTGCGCTGATGATGGTGTTCAACGGATTGTCTCAGGCCCGTCCCGATCTGACCGGCGGTATCTATGCATACGCTGCGGCCGGTTTTGGCGATTACATCGGATTCAACTCAGCTTGGGGTTACTGGATCAGCGCATGCCTTTCCAACGTGAGCTTTGCGCTCTTGCTGTTTAGCGCGCTGGGCTATTTCTTCCCTGCGTTTGGCGCGGGCAACAATCTGCTTTCCATCATCTGCGCAAGCGTGTTTCTGTGGTTCCTTACCGCGCTTGTGCTTCGTGGCGTTAAAGAGGCCGCGGGCATTAACACGATCGTCACCTTGGCGAAGCTGGTGCCGCTGGGACTCTTTGTGCTGAGCATTGTGCTCCTGGGTAAGTTCAACGTCGATATCTTTATGGACAACTTCTGGGGAGAGCCGGCGGGTCCTGGCTTTGGCGAGCAGGTTGTCTCGACCATGATTGCCCTTGTTTGGGTCTTCACGGGCATCGAGGGTGCCGTCGTCATCTCGGGCCGTGCAAAGTATGTGCGCGACGTAGGTCGCTCGACGGCGCTTGGATTTGCGGCTGTGTTCACGCTGTATCTGATTATCTCGATGCTGTCGCTTGGCATTATGCCGCGCGAGGAGATGGCGCAGCTCGCAACGCCCTCCATGGCGGGAATTCTCGAGCGCGCAATCGGTCCTGTTGGCGCTGCCATCGTAAACCTTGGCGTTATTCTCTCGCTGGTCGGCGCGATGCTGGGCTATGTCATCATTGCATCCGAGACGCCGTTCGAGGCAGCGCGCCAGGGATCCTTCCCTCTGGCGTTTGCCAAGACGAACAAGCACGACGCCCCGGTGGTAACGGTTCTCGTGAGCTCCGGTATCACGCAGCTCTTCTTGATTGTGTCGTATGTGGCGGCGAGCACCTACCAGTTCTTCTATAGCTGCGCGGTCAACACGATTCTGGTTCCGTACGTGTGCTCGGCAGCCTACTACATGGTGATTGGCTGGAAGAACGAGCATCTGGACGGGCCGCATGCGCCAAGCGTCGGCAAAGCCCGCTTCTTCGGTACACTCGGCTTTATCTACACGTTGTTCCTGGTGTGGTCGACGGGTCTTCAGGGCGTTATGATCACGACGATTCTTTTTGCTCCGGCCATTCCCGTCTATATGCTGGGTGAGCGAGGCCGCGGTAAGCCGGTGCTTCCGCATCTGCACGACAAGCTGATCGCAGCGGTGGTCATCGTCGTGGCAATCATTTCGCTGTATCTGCACTTTGCCGGCATTGCGCCGATTGTCTAGGACTGCGGCAAGCTTCATCGCTTGGTACGCCGACTGAGGCATCGCGTGCCGGTGCCGTTCGGTAATCCATAACTGACGTGGGCCTCTGTAACGTACCTTTGTGAGCGCCCACTAAACCCGCGCAGGTGACTACGGTTGCCTGCGCGGGTTTTGCAGTTGCGGTGAAATGCTGCCGGCAGCTGGGGACGTTCCTATTGTGCCGGCACTCCGGGACACTCCTTGGATGTTCCGCATACAACGGAGGAAAGCGGATGATTTTGACGAGGGGCGGGCGGCTGATTCGGTCTTTGGGGAAACCGCGTCCCGTTTTGGGCGCAGATTCCGGGCCGCAGTTTCCCCGAGGGGCTCGATCGGGAAAATACGTCCCAGTCTGAGTGCCTATTCCGGGACGCAGTTTCCGCTAGAGGCCCGTTTGGGAAATCGTGGCCCGTTTCGGCCGCCGATTCTGGGATGGGCTTTCCGCTAGATGCCTCAGTCGGATGGCGCGAATTTTTGTGGTGTAAGAGGGAGGGCCGCGTCAGCGCCCCTTGCGC
>CATYUU010000034.1:0-23169 GCA_958413455.1 uncultured Collinsella sp.
GCAGCGCTTTGGTCGCGAGATGATCAAGGCCGGCCAGGGCCGCCTGGTGCACATCTCGACCGTCGCCAGCCACTCCCCCGAGACGTTCTCGGGCGTGTACAGCTCCACCAAGGCGGGCGTCAACATGATGTCCAAGATGCTGGCTGCCGAGTGGGGCCCCTACGGCGTGCGCTCCAACTGCGTCGAGCCTTGCTTCGTTAAGACCCCGATGTCAGCCAACTTCTACGCCGACCCCAAGGTCGAAAAGAGCCGCAGCCGTCTGATCGCCACGCGTCGCATCGGCGAGGTCAGCGATATCGCCAACGCCGTCATGTTCCTGGCGTCCAAGCGCTCGGACTTTACCACCGGCGACGCCATCAAGGTCGACGGCGGCTTCTCCAACATGATGGGCGACCTCACCGCCAAGCCCGGCGGCCGTCGCGCCTATGCCGACAACTACCTTAAGAACAAGGGTGTCGAGCTCTGGTCCGATGAGTCCGGCGTCGCCAAGCCGACTGACCAGTAAACCAACCTGACAGGGAGGCCCCGCGGACACGCCCGCTCCTCCCCCGTATCGATCAGAAAGAGTCCAATGGCTTCCACCAACTCCAACAAGGGTCGCGCCGTCGTGCTTTCCGCCGCGTGCGTCACCATGTTCTTCATCAGCTCCATCGCGCTGTATTCCGTCGTGAGCAAGAATCTGCTCGCCGTCTACCCCGAGTGGTCCAGCGCCCTTACCTGGGCCTTCCCGGTCTTTCAGACCATCATGGCCGTGACGGGCATCTTCGCCGGCCGTATCTCCGATAAGATCGGCCCGCGCAACGTCGTGATCGCCGCCGCCGTGTGCTACGGCCTGGGCTGGTTCATGTCCGGCACCGTCATCGAGCCGTGGCAGTTCTACCTGTGGTTCTCGCTCGTCGCCGCCATCGGCAACGGCCTGGGCTACAACCCCGCGCTCACCACCGGCCAAAAGTGGTTCATTGACAAGAAGGGCCTCGCCTCCGGTATTACGCTCGCCGCTTCGACCGCCGGCCCCGCCGTGCTGTCCCCAGTGCTCGCCTCGCTGCTCATCCCGAGCCTGGGCATCTTTGGCGCCCTTAAGGCGCTCGGCGTCATCTTCTTTGTGATGATCGCCGCCTCTGCCCTGTTCCTGAAAGCCCCCGAGGCCGGCTGGCTGCCCGAGGGCTTCGAGGCCCCCAAGGGCGGCGCGCACGCCGGCACCTTCGGCGACCTCACCCCGGGCGAGATGGTCAAGACCCCGCGCTTCTGGGTCCTCATCGTCACCTTCGCCTTCGCCGCTACCGCCGGTACCCTGCTCGTCGGCAAGGTTGCCTCCATCGCCGCCGTTCAGCTCTTCGCCGACCCCACGAGCGCTGCGGCCGTCGCCCTCGGCGGTGTGGTGGTCTCCGTCAACACCTGCGCCAACCTGGTCGGCCGCCTGTCCTTTGGCCAGATCATCGACAAGCTCGGCGCCTACAAGTCGCTGCTCATCAGCCTTGTCGTCACCATCGTCGCGCTCGTCATCATGTCGATGAGCTTTACGCAGGCCATGTTCTTTGTGGCGCTCGCCCTGCTCGGCTTTAGCTTTGGCGCCCTGCTCGTCATCTACCCGCCGCTCACCGGTGGCGCCTTCGGCACCAGCAACATCGGTGTCAACTACGGCATCATGTTTTTGGGCTACGCCGCTTCCACCTGGATCAGCCAGCCCATCACCGCCGTGCTGTATCACGCCGAGGCCGGCAGCGCCGCCTACCAGCAGTCCTTCTACGGCGCCATTGTGATCGCCGCCATCGCCGTCGTACTCACCGTCTACATGATGGTCTCCGACAGCAAGAAGAAATCCGCCTAGTTTTACCGATGCGACAAAGGGACAGCCCCTTTGTCGCATTCCACCGGTCACCAGTATTAAGGAGTCGAAATGTCTGAGCTCAACCCCGTCCGCATTGCCGTTATCGGCGCCGGTGCCATGGGCCGCAACCACATCCGCTTTGTCACCGAGGAGCCCGAGGCCGAGCTCGTCGCCATCGCCGACGCCTTTGAGGGCGCCCGCGCCACGGCCGAGGCCGCCGGCGTGCCGTTCTTTACCGATCCCGCCCAGATGATGGACGAGGTCAAGCCCGAGGCCGTCATCATCGCCACCCCCAACGACCTACACCTGGGCGTTGCCCGCGAGGCCGTAAAGCGCAACATCGTGCCGCTGGTCGAAAAGCCGATCTCCAACGACCTGGAAGATGCCCAGGCCTTCGCCGCCGAGGCCGAGACCGCCGGCGTGCCCGTGCTCGTGGGTCAGCACCGTCGCCACAACCCCTTCGTCAACAAGGCCAAGGAGATCATCGAGTCTGGCGAGCTGGGCAAGCTCACCGTGTCGAGTTTCCACTACATGATCTATAAGAACGACGAGTATTTCGATGTCGAGTGGCGCCGCAAGAAGGGTGCCGGCCCAATCTTGGTCAACCTGGTTCACGACGTCGACCTGCTCCGCTATCTGCTGGGCGAGCCCGTTGCCGTCCAGGGTATGCAGTCCAGCGCCGCCCGCGGTTTTGAGACCGAGGACTCCGCCGTGGTCAACGTCCGTTTTGCCGATGGCGCGCTCGCAAGCATGACCATCTCCGACGCCACCGCCAGCCCCTGGAACTGGGAGGCAACCGCTCGCGAGGATCCGCAGTACCGCCCCTTCGACGCCGACGCCTACTTTATCGGCGGCACTAAGGGCGCCCTGTCGCTGCCCCGCCTGCACCAGTTCTCCTACGACGGCGCCTCCAACTGGCACAAGCCGCTGCAGATGGAGATTCCGGCCGTCGACCCGGCACTGCCGCACAAGATGCAGCTCAAGCACTTTGTGAAGGTCGTCCGCCGCGAGGTCGAGCCCGTCGTGACCCCCGCCGATAACGTCAAGACGCTCACGCTGCTTAACGCTATCAAGGAGGCCGCCGAGACCGGCCAGCTCGTCGAGCTGTAATGCCTTAAGAGCGACCGCGGCAGAAACCCCATGCCGAACCCTTCGGTCCGCCACCAACAAGCCCCTCTTCTTTGCCCCGCGAGCAGCCTCCTGCCCGCGGGGCATTTTGCTACCTTACCGACGATTTTTCTGGGACGGGGGCTATTTTGCACCTCGGCTTGAGTCGTTCGCCACGAAATGGGCCTATCTACTACGTTTAACCGATCATCCTTAGCCATGCCGAATTTCGAGAAATAAAAACCGCAGGTAGACTGGTTGCGTATTTTCGGAAAACCGGGGGATGGTCGACCCATACGGGTTAAACGTAGTAGATAGGCCGTTTTCGTGGCGCGGCCCCAAAACAGTCTTTTGGGACGGGTGGTATCCTTGGTAGCCCTGTGCTGCAAACGCACCTTAAACGCAAGGAGTCCCATGGATCTTATCGCCCAGCTCGCCCACGAGCTCAACCTTAAGGCCGCCAACATCGAGGCGGCCGTCAAGCTCATCGACGAGGGCAACACCATCCCCTTTATCTCGCGCTACCGCAAGGAAGCCACGGGCGGCATGGACGACGTCGCCCTGCGCACACTCGACGAGCGCCTGTCCTACCTGCGCAATCTTGAGCAGCGTAAAGAGGACGTCATTCTGCTCATCGACGCACAGGGCAAGCTCACGCCCGAGCTCGAGCAGCAGATTCGCGAGGCCACGCAGCTCCAGCGTGTCGAGGACCTCTACAAGCCCTACCGCAAAAAGCGCATGACCCGCGCGCAGAAGGCCCGCGAGGCAGGCCTGGAGCCGCTCGCCAACATGATCATCATGCAGGCCTCGGCCAAGGGCAGCGCACTCGACGCCGCCGCGGCCTACGTCAACGAGGAAGCCGGCTTCGACACGCCCGAAAAGGCGCTCGCCGGCGCGGCGGACATCGTGGCCGAGACGGTGGCCGAAGACCCCGAGAACGTCGCCGACCTGCGCGCCTTTACGCAAAACACCGCCGATATCGTCGTCGAGGCCACCGACCCCGCCGAGAAGACCCCCTACGAGCCGTACTACAGCTATGACGAGCCGCTGCGCCGTATACCCAACCACCGCGTGCTGGCTATCGACCGCGGTGAGCGCGAGGGCAAGCTCCGCGTGCGCGTGAACGTCGACGGCGCCGCTGCCACGGCACGCCTCAGCAGCCGTTGGCCTCGACGCCAGGGCGTCTTCGCGCCCGTCTTTGACGCCGCCATCGCCGACGGTTACAAGCGCCTCATGGCCCCCTCGCTTGAGCGCGAGGCCCGCGCCAAACTCACCGTCCGTGCGCAGACCGAGGCCATCAACGTCTTTGCCAAGAATCTCGAGGGCCTGCTCTCGGCACGCCCCGTGCGCGGTGCCCGCGTGCTCGCGCTCGATCCGGGATACCGCACCGGCTGCAAGGTCGCCGTTATGGACGAGACCGGCAAGCTGCTCGACCACGGCGTGGTCTACCCCACCAAGCCGCGCCACGACGTCGCCGGCACCAAGCGCGAGCTCGCCCGCCTCGTCAAAAAGGACAGCGTCAACACCATCGTCATCGGCAACGGCACCGCCAGCCGCGAGACCGAGGAAGTCGTCTCGGAGTTCATTGCCGAGCAGGCGCCCAGCCTTCGCTACACCATCGTTAACGAAGCCGGCGCGTCGGTGTACTCCGCCTCCGAGCTCGCCAGCCAGGAATATCCCGACCTGGACGTCACCGTGCGTGGTGCCATGAGCCTGGGCCGTCGCCTGCAAGACCCGCTAGCAGAGCTCGTCAAGATTCCGCCCCAGTCTATCGGCGTGGGCCAGTACCAGCACGACCTTGACCAGGCCGAGCTCTCGCGCACTCTGGGCCACGTGGTGGAGGACGTCGTCAACCACGTAGGCGTCGACGTGAATACCGCGAGCGCGAGCCTACTGGGATACGTATCGGGCATCACGCCGAGCGTGGCCAAAAACATCGTGGCCTACCGCGAGGAAAACGGCGCCTTTACCGATCGCCGTCAGCTTAAGAAGGTCCCCAAGCTGGGACCCAAGGCATATCTCAACGCCGCGGGCTTTTTGCGCATCAGCGGTGGCAAGAACCCGCTCGACGCGACAAGCGTCCACCCCGAGAGCTACGAGGTGGCCACATCCGTCCTGGAGCGCGCCGGTGTGGCGGCCAGTGAACTCAGCCGCGGCGGCGTGCCCGACATCGAGCGCCGCCTGGGCAGTATCTCGGCGCTGGCAAGCGACCTGGACTGCGGCACCCTTACGCTCATCGACATCGTCAACGAGCTCAAGAAGCCCGGCCGCGACCCGCGCGACGACGCGCCCGAGGTGGTCTTTAGCCGCTCGGCGCTTTCCATCGACGACCTGGAACCCGGCATGGAACTCAAGGGGACGGTGCGCAACGTAGTGGACTTTGGCGCCTTCGTCGACGTGGGAGTGCACCAGGACGGCCTCGTGCATATCTCCAAGCTGGCCAACCGCTTTGTCAAGCACCCGAGCGACGTGGTGCGCGTCGGTGACACGGTCAAGGTGTGGGTCGAAAAGGTCGATTGCGACCGCAAGAAGATCTCGCTCACCATGGTGCAGGGCAAGTAAACCGCCAAAGCAAAGGTACCCCCTGTAGCGATGTGCAAAATCGCGAGTATTCTGCAAATTCCACCGTTCCGGATGCCCCTCAGAGATGAAAAAGCAAAAAACGGCCCCCGTTTTAGCGTCGTCAGAGCCAAAACGGGGGCCGTTCCATGCTTCGGTTAACTGATAAAGACCTTTACCTTGCTGAATACTCTCAATTTTGCACGGCGCAGGCGGGGGTACCCTTGCTTACGGCAGGATATGGAAACCGAGCGCCGCGATATCCTTGGCAAAGCCGCGCACGGTGTCGAGCGAGACCTCGTACGGGTCGCGACCGATGTTCTTGCGCTTGGCCAGGATGCTGTTGGGCACTGTAATGATCTGGCAACCGCAGGCTTCTGCCTGGTAAATGTTGATAAGTTCGCGCGTGGACGCCCACAGGACCTCACAGTTGGGCTTGGCGGCGGCCTTCTTGACCGACTCCGTCATAAACGGAATGGGGTCGACGCCGGTATCGGCGATACGGCCGGCAAAGAGCGAGATAATGGACGGCGTCTCGGTGTCAACGGCCTCGACCATCTCATCGACCTGCGTAGGCGTAAAGATGGTAGTGACGTTGACCTTGATGCCGTCGGCGGAAAGCTTGCGGACCAGCTCGGCGGTGGACTCGCCCTTGGTAGTCACGCACGGAATCTTGACGTAGACGTTCTCGGCCCAGGTAGCGATCTCGCGCGCCTCGACCTCCATGGTCTCGACGTCGTCGGCAAAGACCTCAAACGAGACCGACACATCAGTGATGTGGGCCAGGACCTCTTTGGCAAACGCGCGGTAATCCGTCACGCCGCCCTTCTTCATAAGGGACGGGTTGGTCGTGAAACCCTGAACGTTGCCGTTCTCGTACATGTCGAGCATGCCCTCGAGGTTTGCACCGTCAGCGAACACCTTGATTGCCATCTGCCTGATTCCTTTCGCTTGCACATGGGCGTTAAACTGCTAAACACTTTACCTACGTTTATCAAGGCGTGAGCTGCGGTTTTTTATCTTCTCGGCGAACGGTATAAACACCTCAGTGTTTGGATTGATAAATCGATTGAGCATGCAAAAGCAAAGAGTCACAGTTTGGGCAAACGTCAGAACGCGGGATTCATTAGATGAGGCCGAAATGCTGCATCGCTGTGACGGTGCCGTCGTGTGCGACATCATCAGTCACGTAGTCGGCGAGCGCCTTGACCTCGGGCATGGCGTTGCCCATGGCCACGGCCGTCTCGACAGCGGCGAGCATACCCAGATCGTTGCCGGAATCGCCAAAGCCAAAGGTGCGCGCGTTGCCGGTGCGACCCAGGTATTCCAGCGCTCGCGCCACGCCCACGCCCTTGTCAATGCCCTTGGGGCTCAGCTCGCGATTCTGACCACCGGTGTTGCACAGCTCAAACTCGCGATCGATAAAGCCGTCATCGTTGGCTACGCGAGCCAGGTAGCTCGCGACGATGCACACCTTGCCCACGCGCAGACGGCCGTCGACGCGCATCTCCTCGGCGCTGTGCACCACAGAAGTGCCGATCAGAGACGGCTGCTCAACACCCGCGGGTTCCAGGGCAAAGGTAGCCACGTTGGTCTCGAAAAAGGCTTCAATCCCTGCCGCGGCCATACGGCGTGCCAGCTCCTCGATAACGTCCTCATCAAAGCAGTCCTCGTGTACCACGCGGCCCTCGACCTCGAGCGTCGCTCCCGCCATGGCAACGACACCCGCCGGGTTCAGCGCGCGCAGGCCATCGGCAATCAGCCACAAGGGACGACCCGTGCAGATAAATGCCTGGTGTCCCGCGTCGCGCAGACGATGAAACGCCTCGACGACCGCCTGCGAGGGGTGAACCGCCGAAAAGTCCTTGTCGGTCATGTTGTCGGGATCGAACGACGTCAGCGTGCCGTCCACGTCAAAAAAGAGCACGGCGGAATCGGGGCACGCATCAATCATATGGGTTCCTTTCGGGGGCGAGAGTAAACGAAGTATCCATCATATAATGGAGCGACGCAACCAGAGAGGTCACCCATGGAATTTTACGCAAGCTGCCCCGAGGGCTTTGAGTCCGCACTCGCCGATGAGCTTAAACGCCTCGGGCTTTCGCATGTTCGCCGGCTGAAGGGCCGCGCTACATTTGAGGGCGAGCTCGAAGAAGGCTACCGCGCCTGTCTGTGGTCGCGCCTGGCGAGCCGCGTGTTCGTGGTACTCGGACGCTTTGAGGCACAGGATGCCGATGAATTGTACGATAGCGTTTACGACATCGCCTGGGAGACCGTCATCCGCCCCGGCGCCACCATCGCCATCACCGCCCGCGGCGTGACCGAGCAGCTGCGCAACACGCGCTTCTCGGCCCTGCGCGCCAAGGACGCGCTGTGCGACCGTCTGGCCGAGACCACGGGCCGTCGCGCCGATGTCGACGCCGCCGATCCCGACGTTCACCTGCTGCTTTCACTGCGTCAGCGCCGCGCGAGCATCAGCCTGGACCTTTCGGGCGACCCGCTGTTCAAACGCCTGCCACCCGCAGCGACCCGCGCCGGCGAGGGCACGCACGTGCTGCGCCCCGACTACGCCGCCCTGGTGCTGGCGCAGGTCGGCTGGACCGCACTATGCGAGCGCGAGCTGACGGCCGACGATTACGAGAACGAAGCCCTCCCCACGCTGATCGATGCCTCGTGCGCCGGCGGCGGCCTGCTGCTGGAGGCCGCGAACATTCTGACCGACCGCGCCCCGGGCGCCGCACGCGAGCGCTGGGGCTTTGAGGGCTGGCAGCTGCACGACGCCGCTCTGTGGGAGCAGCTGCTTGCCGAGGCGCGCGAGCGCGAGGCGGCAGCGCGCGAGCGGCAGGCGCGCATCGTGGCCGCAGACATCGACCCCGCCGCTCGCAAGACCGCCGAGCGCATGGTCAAGAGCGCTGGTTACAAGCGTTTTGTCGACTTTTGCGCCGCCAAGTCCGCCACCGTGCTGGACCATGCTGGCGCCGTCGCCGGAGCCGCCGTAGTCGCAGACACCACCGAGACACCGCTTTCACTCATGCACGACGCCATGACGCTGGTCGGCGAGCTGCGCCGCGCGCCCGAGCTTTCCGCGGCGCCGGTCGCCGCACTCACCCGCGATGGCCTTATGGCCCGCGCGCTCCATGCCGAGCCCGCGCGCTCCATCGCCGTCATGCCCAATAACGAGGAGGCGACTCTTGAGGTTTGGCCCTCGCTCGACCACGCCGCCGCGGCATTCGAAGCTGCGACCAGCGCAAACGCCGAGGAACAGTCCACGGACGCCGAAGACGAAGCCGCCGACACCCTCATGCCCGAACCTACCGCCACGCTCGACTTGGGCGACGGCAAGCCGCTGCCCGTGCTCATCCCGGAGTCCGAGCAGTTCGCCAACCGCCTGCGCAAGAACGCCCGTCTGCGCCGCAAGTGGGCCAAGCGCGAGGGCGTGAGCTGCTACCGCGTCTACGATGCCGACCTGCCCGACTACTCCGCCGCCATCGACCTGTACGAGGGTTGCCCGCAGACGCCGGGCCGCTGGCTCGTCATTGCCGAATACGCCGCACCTAAGACCATCGACCTCGCACTGGCCCAGGCCCGCATGCTCGACATCTTGGCCATCGCGCCGCGCATCCTAGATGTTCCCGCCGAGCATGTGCACGCCAAGGCCCGCATGCGTTCGCGCGGCGGCTCGCAGTACGGCAAGCAGGGCGCCGGCAAGGGTGGCTCGGGCGAGCGCGCCAACATCGCGCGCCGTCGCCTGCCGCTCATCGAAGAGGGCGGACTCACCTTTGCCGTCAACTTTGACGACTACCTGGATGTGGGCATCTTCTTGGATCACCGCGTCACCCGCAACCTGGTGCGCGAGCACGCCAAACAGGCACGCCGCTTCCTCAATCTGTTCGCCTACACCGGCACCGCCACCTGCTATGCGGCCGACGGCGGCGTCGAGGAAACCGTGACAGTCGACCTTTCCAACACCTACCTGGACTGGGCCGAGCGCAATATGCGCCGGAACGGCTTTGTTGGTCCGCAGCATCATTTTGTGCGCGACGACGTGCTCGCCTGGATTCGCGACCAGCGCCAGACGCGCAACCGCTGGGACCTGATTTTTGTCGATCCTCCCACGTTTTCCAACTCGTCCAAGATGGGCCGCCGTACCTGGGATGTCCAGCGCGACCACGTTGAGCTTTTGGCCGGCGTATCGCGCCTGCTTGCACAGGGCGGACATGCCATCTTTAGCTGCAACCTGCGCGGCTTCCGCCCCGAGACGCGCAAGCTCGCCCGCGCGGGCGTGGTGCTGGAGGACATTACGGCACAGACCATCCCCGAGGACTTCGCGCGCAACCAGAAGGTGCACCACTGCTACATCGTGCGCCGTCTGCCCATTGAGGACGCCATGGCCGAGGTCGGCTTTAGCGCCGAGGAGATTGCCGAGCGAACCGAGGAGCTGCGCAACCCCGAGGCGCGCAAGCCTCGTGCAGCAGCGCCCGCGCCCACGCAGGCCGGCAACGGCAAATCAAACTTTGCCGGCAAACCCTCCCCTGCCGGCAAGTCCAAAAAGAAGAAGTTCTACGCCAGCAAGCCCAAGGGCAAATAACAAAGTTGCGGTGGAATACGGACTGTTTTGCCTGGAATTAGGCAAATTTAGACCGTATTTCACCGCAACTCATATTGGGATGGTGGTTGGCGATCTAGCCTTGGGTGACCAGGCGGTAACCGATGCCCACGTGCGTCTGGATATAGCGCGGATGCGCGGGGTCGGACTCGATCTTCTTACGCAACGTGCCCATAAAGACACGCAGGCTCGCCAGGTCGCTCTTAGTTGCCGTACCCCAAATCTCGTGCAGGATAAACTGGTGCGTCAGCACCTTGTCGGCGTTATGCGCCAGCAGGCATAGCAGTTTGTACTCGATCGGCGTCAGATGCAGTTCCCCGCCATCCATCGTAGCAATGCCGGCATCAAAATCGATATGCAGCTCACCGGTATCGAACGAGCCCTCGGAGACAACGCCGCCCGTTTGCGCATACGAAAGGCGCCTGAGCGTCGTGCGAATGCGCGCGAGCAGTTCCTCGACCGAAAACGGCTTGGTCAGGTAGTCATCGGCGCCGGCATCGAGCGCGCGAATCTTGTCCGCGTCCTCGCTGCGCGCCGAAACCACGATGATCGGCATGCCCGACCATGCGCGCACCGACTCCACCACCTTGACGCCGTCCATATCGGGCAGGCCCAGATCGAGCAGCACGATGCTCGGTGCCTGCGATGAGGCGGCGGCGATGGCGGCATGGGCGGTCTCCACAGCCATATGGCGCAAGCCGTGCGCCTCGAGCGCGGCAACGATAAGATTGCGAACGGCGGGGTCGTCCTCAACGACCAAGATGAGCGGTTTTACGGCAGAGTTCGGCACAGCGTTACTCCTTATCAAACGAAACGTCGGCGGCGGGAAGTTCAATCGTAAAGACCGAACCGTGCGGGTCCGCCGCGGCAACCTCTATGCTACCGCCATGTGCCAACGCAATGGAACGGCAGAGCGAAAGACCCAGGCCAACGCTGCGGTGGCTGTCGGCCAGACCATGGTTGGCGGTATAGAACGACTCGAAGATCCGCTCGCGATCCTCGGGTGCGATGCCCGGACCATCATCGGCCACCGAGCACGCCACGCGTCCATCGTCGACGCTAATCGAAATCATGATATGCGAGCCCGCGGGCGTATAGGTGATGGCGTTGTTCACCAGATTGACCACCAGCTGCACCATCAGGCGCGCATCGACGTTGACGAGCGCCGGCTCATCGCACGCCACCACCTTAAGGTCGTGCTCGCGCACGGCAGGGTTCACGTGGCGCAGCGCCTCCTCGACGATATCGTCCATGAGCTCGAGCGTGGTCGACAGGCGCATACCGCCACCCTCGAGCTTGGTGATGGCGAGCAGATTCTCGACGGTGGCGTTGAGCCACAGCGCATCCGAGCGAATGGATAGAAGCAGGCCGCGGCGCGTCTGGGCATCGAGCACCGCGGTGCCGGTCGAGCCCTGGTCGAGCAGCACATCGGCATTACCCGAAATACTGGTGAGCGGCGTGCGCAGGTCGTGCGAGATGGAGCGCAGCAGGTTGGCGCGCAGCTGTTCGTTTTTGGCAAGCACCGCCGCCTCCTCGCGGGCCTCCATGGCGCGGGCGCGATCGAGCGCCAGCTCGCCTTCGCTCACGATGGCATCGGCAAGTGTCCGCTCCTCATGCGTCAGCACGTCGGGCTCGGCAACGATAGCCAGCACGCCCACCACCGAGGCGGGGTCGCCCGAGCGCGCGAAGCCGTCGCCTGTGCGAACCGTCAGGTAGATGCCATAAAACGCCGAGCCGCCATAGGTGGCATCGAGCGGCGTTCCCACATAGGCGGACGCCGAGAGCCGAGGCGGCATCTGCGGCGCCAGTTCGTGCACCGGTGCGGCATCGCCCACGGCCGTGTAAGTCGCGCGTGGCAGCAGGTCATCGCCCTCGGCGTCGGCGCTGTACCACACGACCGGGCAGCCCGAAAGACGCGCCAGCTGCGTGGCCATGGCGTGAACGATCTGATGCTGATCGGCGCACCGCTGCAGCATGCGGTTGGTCTCGAGCACCATATGCGTGCGGCGGTCGCTGGCGGCAGCCTGTGCCAAGGCGCGGCGCAGGGCCAACGCAATCGAACTCGACACAAGCGAGACCACGAACATGATGAAGAACATGCCGGGATAGCCGCGGTCGATAAGCGACAGCGAGTAGCGCGGGTCAACAAACAAGAAGTTGTAGAGCGCCACGGCGGCAGCCGAGCTCAGCAAGCAATACAGGCGACTCCAGGTAAAGAATGCGCACAGCTGAACGGCGAACACATAGACGATCATGATGCTCGGCGCGAGACCCGGATGGTCGAGCAGCGCGCCCACAATCGTCGCCGCGACCAGCAGCCCCACCGATACGCAGGCGTCATACAGAGGAGTGCGGCGCGTCAGCGTTGTGCGCCGCCACCAAAAGCTATCGGCAATATCGCCGTCCGTACGGACGTCCATCAGCGTCCCGCCCCTCTCTCAAAAACAAAAACCACCACAAAGGGGACAGGCACCTTTGTGGTGGTTTCCCTTGTGGTGGTTCCAAGTGTATAGCCTTTGCAACCGGCGGTCGCTAGACAAACAGCACGTGCGCGAGCAGGGCACACACGCACACCGCTCCAAATACCAGTGCCACGATCGAGATCACGCGGTCGGCCATATCCATGTTGGCACGGTTCGTAAGGAACCGATCTTCGGCGGCGTCGACACGCGCCTCACGCACCATTTCGACCACCGCCTCACGGCCATCGAGCGCCTTTGTATCCATGTTTACCTCCCCGGCCTCATGCTTATCCATCAAAAACCAACTCCGTGTAGCCGCCGACGTCTACGGCCGCTCGTTGGGGGCCAGGCGCTGCATCTTGTTCACGGCCTTGAACTTGGTGAACAGCGGCACGTACTCAAAGCTCACGTTGGAGTTCTCCAGGCCGTACCAGCGTGCAGGGGTGCCGGCGGCGCGGCGGATGATGTACTTGAGCGTGATGGCCGTACGCTCGCTCGGCTCCACATCGCTTTCAGGCGCCAGAAGCTTACGAATCAGGACGAACTTGAACGTACCGATGTTGCCCGGATCCTTGTAGACCGAGTAGTCATGCGTCTGCGCCGGCAGCTCGCCGGTGGCAGCCAGGTCCTGAACGACCTGACGCAGATAGGCATTGACGCGCTGGTTAATCTTGTAGCCCAGGTACAGATGCACGCGGAACACGTAGTCGGTGCCGAACGTCTCGACCGAATAGGCAAAGGTATGCGGCTCGTCCATGGTCTCGACATTCACGAACCACCAGGCGCGGGCGCGCTTGGGATGCTTGTCCAAGATCGAGTAGACGATATCACGGTCGATGTAATCGGTATGGGTGTCCTTGGTCAGGTACACGACGTTGTCGCTCAGGCGCTCGTAGCGATCGTCATCGCGCAGGCGCTTGAGCTGCGGCAGGTAGCTGCGCAGCGGCAGCAGCGTAAACTGGCGCTGCTCGACCGCCGTGCCGTTGTACCAGCACACCATGATGCCCATGATGAGTGCAGCCATGAGGATGGTGAAGTAGCCGCCGTGGAAGAACTTGGTGAGCGAGCTCACGAAGAAGAAGCCTTCGAGCAAAAGGAAGAAGGCTGCGAAGATCCACGGAGCAACCTTGAGCTTGCGCTCCTCGTGCAGGTAGAAGAAGAGCAGCAGCGTGGTGCACATCATTGTCAGCGTAATGGCAAGGCCGTAGGCGGCTTCCATATGCGCCGAGTTCTGGAACAGCAGTACCACGATGACGCAGCCGACAAGCATGACGTTGTTGACCATGGGGATGTAGAGCTGGCCCTTGGTCTCGGCAGGGTAGAAGACCTGCATGTGCGGCATGAGATCCAGACGGCTGGCCTCGGACACCAGCGAGAATGCGCCGGTGATGAGCGCCTGCGAGGCAATGATGGCCGCGACGGTGGAAAGGCCGACGGCAAACGGGCGCAGGCCCGGGGCGAGCATCTGGTAGAACGGGTTGAGGTCGGCAATGCCCATGAGCTCGGGGTTGGCAGCGTTGTTCATAAGCCAAGCGCCCTGGCCCATATAGGAAAGCAGCAGGCAGCACTTAACGAACGGCCAGGTAGCGTAGATGTTGCCGCGGCCGACGTGGCCCATGTCGGAGTAGAGCGCCTCGGCACCGGTGGTGGCGAGGAAGCAGCTGCCCAGAATCATGATGCCCGCGTGGTTGTTGGGGCTCAGCAAAAAGGCGATGCCGCGCACCGGGTTGAGGCACAGCAGCACGGCGGGGTGCTGGAAGACAAAGAACAGACCCGTGCCGCCCAGGAACAGGAACCACAGCGTCATGATGGGGCCAAAGGCGTGACCGATCTTGGCCGTACCGATGCGCTGTACCAAGAAGAGCACGATGATGATGGCGAGCGTAATGGCGACGACGCGGCCCTGGTCATCGCCCAGCACGGCATGGACCGCCGGGATGGTGCGCAGGCCCTCGATGGCCGTGGTAACGGTAACGGCCGGCGTCAGGATGCCGTCGGCGAGCAGCGCGGCGCCACCCAGCATGGCGGGGATGATAAGCCACTTGCCGCAGCGCTTGACCAGGCTGTACAGGGCAAAGATGCCGCCCTCACCATGGTTATCGGCGCGCAGCGAGATGAGCACATACTTGATGGTGGTCAGCAACGTGACCGTCCACACGACAAGGGAGAGCGCGCCGAGCACGAACTCCTCCGTGACGCTTCCGATGCCGCCGTTGCCGGCAACGAGCGCCTTGGTTACATACATAGGACTGGTGCCGATATCGCCGTACACCACGCCCAGCGTGACGAGCATCGCCGAGATGCTCACAGGAATCGCAGCGTGCGAGGCTGCCTCCTTGGCCTTTTGTTCCATAAGCCGGTTTCCTCCCAACTTTAATGTTCGAAGGAATTATAGGTAATCGGCCCATGTTTGAATGGCACTGTTTTCCCAGCTAGATAAACATTTATACAGCCTTTAAGCCACCTCGGCGATATGGAATGTGACAAAGGGACTTTCCCTTTGTCACATTCGTCATTTTCCAAGCCAATTTTTGAACCACCACTCCATGGAGCGGCTCATCTCGGCCATAAAGGGACTCGTGTGCTTACGGGTATAGATGTCCACGACGCGCTCCCCCACCTCGCGGGCATGCGGACGGAACATCGCGTCCATCTCGGCCACCTGCGCGTCCATGGTCGCGGCATCGGCGCGGCAGTAGCGCTCCTCGTGCACCAGGTTCACCACGGGATGCGCAATGGCCGGACGCTCCTTACGGGGCGTGCCGATGATGAGCATCGACAGCGGCATGGTATAGGGCGGCAAGTCCAGCAGCTCGGCAACTTCCTCGGCATTCTCGACGATATCGCCGATGTAGCAGCTCCCCAGCCCCAGGGCCTCGGCGGCAACCACGGCGTTTTGCGCAGCGATCACGGCGTCCTGGGCCGCGATGGCAAAGTCGCCCAGACCCGGCGCGCGACGGGGCGCCTTGCCCGTACGCTCGACAAACTCGGGCTCAAAGCAGCCCACGTGCTCAAACAGATCGATCCACTTGGCATAATCGACCACAAATATTAGTGCCCAGGGCGCCTTGGCGATCATGGGCTGGTGATCGCACAGGTCGGCGAGGCGGTCCAGCGTAGCCTGCTCGCGAATGCTTACGATGGAATACATCATCATGGCGCCTGCCGACGGCGCACGGCTCGCCGCATGCAGAATCGCCGCCCGCTGCTCGTCGGTCACCGCCACGGGGCGGTCGTCGTCATCACGCGCGAAGGCACGCGTGGAGGAACGGTGCTCCAACGTGTCCAGCACCGCATTGCCCGTCGTCTCGACCGGATAACCGTTCGTATCCACAGCCTTGGTGCAAACCTGCTCGTTCATCGCCTCATCCTCGCTAATTCTTTAAGAAGCCTTTACGTTTCCGTGTAATTCCCGTCCATTATCGCGCAGGTCGCCACTACATTGCGCCACACCGTCACACGTGCGCGTTAATATGGCTGGTTGTTGTGCGCAGACACCAATTGCAGCGCATATCTTGGTAACAATCGGGTAAACCCCCGCTTTCGTACGTTTTAGTTTGTGAGGAGTCTCAGCATGTTCGCTGCCGCCATCTCGCTCGTCGGTCTTGCGGCGACCGTCTACCTTGTCTTGCGCGAGGCCAAGGCCATTCGCGCTCAGTCGGGCACCGTTGCCAAGGGCGCCTTCGCCTGGAGCGTCGCCTTTGGCCTGTTCCAGCTCTTTTTGACCGTCTGGGGCGCTATTGGCCTCGTCGCGCAGAACGAGCCGCTCGCCTTCGTGATGCTCATCCTGACCAACGCCATCCTCACCGGCTGCGCTTGGGCCAGCATCGCCCGCGACCGCATCGCCCCGCGCGTCTTTGCGTTCGCCGGGCCCGACGCCCCCGCCCCCACCGGCAAGCTCGCCCGCCTGCGCGGAGCCTTTGTGGGTAAACCGCTCGTCGCCGCCGTCCTGTGCCTGCTGCTCGCCGGCGTCTTTGCGCTGCTGGGCATGGAGGTCTCGTCCAACCACGACTTTACCTGGGTCTACCCCCTGTGCATCCTGCTCGAGTGGGCCATCATCACCACGCTCATGGTCGGCCTGTTCTTCCTGTTCCAGCGCCACGGCGCAGCCCCCGCGGTCTTGGCCTTTGCCCTCTTTGTCCTGGGCATTGCCGAGTTCTTCGTCATCACGTTTAAATCCATGCCCATCCAGCCGGGCGACCTTTCGGCCATCTCCACCGCCGCCGCGGTCGCCGGCACCGGCTACACCTTCTCGATCTCACTGTTCTGCGTGCTGTCCATGGGCTTTACCGCCATCGCCATGCTGCTATGCGAGTACGCCGGCCTGGTGGCACCACACCGTCAGAAGGGCGCCGCCAACGCCAAGCGCATGCTGCTCACCAACCTGCTCGTCGCCGTGCTGTGCCTGGGCGGCGTGACCGCACACGTCACGCTCATCGACTACTACAACACCCTTGGCATCACCGTCTACACCTGGCGCCCGCTCGAGAGCTACTGGCGCGAGGGCTACCTGCCCGCTTTCATTAGCGCAGCGCAGTCCATCAAGCCGCCCAAACCCGCCGACTACTCCGTCGACGATGCCAAGGCCACGCTCAAAAAGTACGCCAAGGCCTACGACAAGTCCGACGCCGCCAAGAGTGACGAGCGCACCGCCGCAAAGGAGCAGTTCGATAGCGAGAAGCCCACGGTCATCGCCATCATGAACGAGACCTTCTCGGATCTTTCGATCTACCAGAACATGCGCGCCGGCTACGAAGGCCCGCAGTACTTTAAGAACCTGTCCAACTGCCTCAGCCGCGGCAAGCTCTACGTGAGCGCCTACGGCGGTGGCACCGCCAATACCGAGTTTGAGTTTATGACCGGCAACTCCATGGCCAACCTGGGCTCGGGCGTGTATCCGTACACCATTTACAACATGGAGACGACCGGAAATCTGGCAGAGCAGTTCAAGTCGCTCGGATATTCCACCACGGCCATGCACCCCAACCACGCCACCAACTGGAACCGCGAGAACGTCTACAAGGATTTTGGCTTTGACCGGTTCCTGTCCATCAACGATTTCCAGGGTGCCGATACCCTGCGCGGCATGGTGACCGACCAGGCTACCTATGACAAGATTCTTGAGCTGCTCGATCAGAACGCCGATCCGCAGTTTATCTTCGACGTGACCATGCAGAACCACTCGGGCTACGACACGGGCCTGCTGCCGGTCGACAAGCAGATGCACCTGAACATCGACACGACCGATCTGGACGCCAAGACCGTCGAGGACGGCACGCTCTCCGATGTCGACGAGTACGTCTCGTGCATCGAGCAGTCCGACCAGGCGCTGCGCTACTTCCTCAACGCCTTGAGCAAGCTCGACCGCAAGGTGGTCGTGGTGTTCTGGGGCGACCACCAGCCGTTCTTCCCGTCCAAGTTTAACGATAAATGGTTTACCGGCGAGGACGACGCCACGCATCAGGAGCGCCTGTGGCAGACCGACTACATCATCTGGGCCAACTACGACGTTGCCGGCTGCGACCAGACGAGCGAGGTCGACGACCTGTCCACCAACTACCTGTCTACGCAGCTTATGCAGCTGATTGGTGCACCGCTGACCGACTACCAGAAAGCGCACATGACGCTTCGCGAGTCGCTGCCCGCCATCAACTCCGTGGGCTACGAGGACGCCAGCCTGCGTTGGGCACTCTCCTCCAACGTCACCGGCGACGACGCCGCCGCAGCAGCCGCCACCAAGGCGCGCGAGGATTACGCCAAGATGCAGTACTACGAGATGTTCCGCGACGGCAAGAATGTGTACACCGAGCACTTCCAGACCGAGGCCAACGAAACCGACCCCAACCTGGCACCGGGTACGACCAAGATCAAGTAGCGACACGTCTTAACTGGTTCGTCTGCCCGGCGGCGCGAAACGTAAGGTTCCCTGCTCGGTCAGTCCTGCGCAAGACGAAGGCCACATTAAGTGGCCTTCTTTGCGTGCGGAACTCGCGATGAACCTTATATGCCTCCGCCTGGACAGACTCCCTGATGTTGGGGCGTGGCTTGTCTTGGGTGTATCGCCGAACATATATAAGTTGAAGGCCACGTTATGTGGCCTTCTTTGTTTGCGGAAAGTGTGTCCCGGAATTCTTGTCTGGAATGGGATGCAGTTTCCACTTGGGACCCGATTGGGAAAGTGTGTCCCACTATTCAGCTGGATTCCGGGATGTATTTTCCGGTTGAGGCTCGTTGGGAAAGTGCGTCCCACTTTGGGGGCTGATTCTGGGACGTGGTTTCCGGTTGGCTCTCATTGGGAAAGTTCATCCCATTTCTCGGCCTAATTATGGGACGCAGTTTCCCGTTGAGGACCCTTTGGGAAAGTGCGTCCCGGTCTGGGCGCTCAAACTGGGATGGATTTTCCGGATGAGGGCTTGACGGAAAATGTGTCCCGTTCCGGGCGCTAATTGTGGGATGCAGTTTCCGCTTGCGGAGTCTCCACTCAACAGAAAACCCGGGTGGCCTGTTTTTTGGCTACCCGGGTTTTTGGGTTGTCGATATGTTCGACTGGCTACTAGTGGGTCTTGCGGCGCTTGATCAGCATGATGAGGGCTATCACTACGAGCGTTGCTCCCGCTGCTGCTGCGGTGGCGACTAGGGCGAATGCTTGGTCGCCGGTGTTTGCGAGGTTCTTCGCTGTGGTCGTAGTCTTGACCTTGGTGTCGGTCTTAGCTCCGTTGTCGGACTTGGGCTTGTCCGGGTTCGTCGGGGTCTCAGGAGTCTCGGGGTCCTTTGAGCCTTCGGAATCGGTTGGGCCGGCGGTGTTTACCAGCGTATGATCCAGGAACTTCTTGGCGCCCGCACTTGCCTGTGAGAACAGGCGGCGCGTGCGGATTGGGGTGGCGTTCACCGTTGTGGGCGCCGTCTCCTCGGCCTCGATATTCACGAGCGTCGTGCCGGTGTCGAGGCCCACGTCGTTGTATCCCACGTGGCAGTAATACTGCGCACCGTCATCGTCTGCGGTCAGGTCAATCTCGAGCTTTGAGGCCGTTCCAGCCGCGAGGTTGCCATCGGCACCCACGAGCTTAAACTCTGTCTCGCCGCGGCCCTTGCGGTACCACATATAGGTCGGTGCCAGCCCTGTTTCGCTATCGTCGGCACCGAGTTGCTTCACATGGCCAATCGCCGAGAGCGTCAGGTGGCTTCCCGCCGCGCGCTCAACCGAAGAGTCGTATCCAAGATCCGACCCCTCCGCAGCATCCGCCGCAGGTCCGCTCACGGTCATCGTCATGCCATCGGGCATGGTCTTGACCGTGATGATTGCCGAGCGAATACCTGTTTCGGTCGTGGATCCATTCTTAACGGCGGCGATGGCGAATCGATACTCCGTATTGGGCTGCAGCCCATCCCACTTGAGCGAGGTCTGCGTGTTGTCGGCAATCTTCCAGCTATTGACGACCGCATCCGCCGCATTGCTCTGCAGCATGCCCACGCCGTAGCTAAAGCCACTCTTGTTTGCGAGTACATCGTCCCAGCTAAACGTAACGCTGGTCGAATCGACGGCGTTTGCCGTAAAGCCCGTCACGGCCGGCGCGTCGGGCATCTCGACGTCCTTAACGTCATAGCCCACGATCCAGAACTGGTCGGTGTCCTTGGTGCCGAGCTTGTCGCCCGAGTCTGCCTCGAACTTGTCGACATCCACCGCGTTGACGCCCAGACGCCACACAAAACCGTACTTGCCCTGCGCGGCCTCGGGCAGGTTGTCGACGGTGCCGCCGTATTCGGTCGATTCACTCGAGGAGTTACCCGTAGTAAAGCCGGCGTTGGCACCAAAGCACAGGCCGCCAAACAACTCGTGCTTTGCGAGCTTCGCGCCCATGACAACGCTGCCGTTCAGCGTCAAGCCGAGCTCGAGCTCCTGCTCCTTGCCCTCCTCGACTTCGATGGTCTGCTCAATGCTCGCCCCCGACTGCGCGGCGGCGCCGTTAAACCCATCGTGCGTGTAGGCGCGCGTTACGCCAGGCTTGCCCAGGCCAAAGGAATCCCCAACGGGAGTCTCGCCGTTGAGCGTCGTTTGATAGGTTCCGGGTTCTCCCGACCGGTTGGTCAAAAAGTAGCTGAGCGGCGTCATATTGTGCTGTTTGGCAATGCGGTCATAGGCCTCGACATTAACGACCGAGGTCTGCGCGCCGAGCGACACGGGCGCCGCCATCACGCCCTTGCCACCAGTTTCCTCATTTTCGATCTCATACTCGTAATAGACCATCGGAATCGTGTAGAGCACGGCCTTGTCACCCTCGCCGGCATGCGACTCATAGCTTACGCTTGCGCTGACCGTGCGCTCGCTCCGGTAGTCATAGCATCCCTCGGCGGCAAAATCGACTGAAGCATTCATCGCGACCAGGGGCGGACCGGTCTGCACCTCGACGGCAACGCCCAACTCGGCGCCAATGGTATAGCCCTGGGATGTCCCCGTGCCCTTTTCCTCTCCGTATGACGTGCCGCCCAACACCAGATAGCCGTATGCCTGCTCCAGATCCTCAACATAGGGCGCATCCTGCAGCACGGCAAGCACGCGCGGGTTGGTATAGACCTTGTAGCGGTCCTTGTACGTGATCTTGACGCTGTCGTTGTCGACATCGGGCAGCGCGAGCGAGATAAATGTGCCGTAGGTAGTGCCGCGACGGTTGCTCTCGCTAATCACCTGCTCCTCGCCGCGGCGCACCTTTCCGTTCTCGTCGAGCGAAAAATGCGAGGCGGTCATCCAATAGTAGTCATCGTTCTTGCGCAGGTCCTCGTCGCGGTGCTTGCCCACCACGGCGATAAAGCTCTCGTTATAGCGGTCCGAACCCGAGACGCTGCCCGCCTTGACGTCGCTGATCCACACCTGTTCTATACCCTTGTGGTCATGCTTGTTGCTGCTGTTGTATTGCTGACCGCTCATGCTCATGGTTCCGACCATGGACCCCAAGCCCTGAGCCCCGCTCTGCGCCGTGTTGCAGGCAAAGTCGCGGAACACATCGCCGCCCACGAGCACCTCGTCAACCGCCAGCTGCTCGGACAGGCCGTCAAGGTTGGCAGTGGCAAGGGCAATAGGCGCCAAGGTGCACGGATAGCGCTTATCCTGAGCGCTATCCTTCCATGCGCTGTTGGGCACATGCATCAGCCCATAGGAGGCGAGGAGCCCGTCTCTGTATTCCTTACAATCGGAAAGCTTGAACTCGCCAGACTCCGAGTCAAAATACGCGTAGCGGTACAGCGCGCCGTACAGCCCCTTGCTGCCGTCAGAAGCGCCGTAATCAAAAGCGCTGCGTTGCCAGTCATAGCCCGCAAGAATAAGGCCCGTGACGGTTTCACCCGTCTTCTTTCCTTCTTCATCGTAGGCGGCAAACGTGCCGAACGTCGCATTCGCAGCGACCATGGTCTTGCCGTTCGCGGAGAGGGAGATTGCGCCCGCGTCGCCCAGAGCATCGACATGGACGAGCGCACCCTTGGATGCATCCCACGAAAACAGCTCGCAATGCGTCGACTTATCATTATTCTTCTTGCCGTAGGGTGCCGAGACCACGATGGCGAGGTCATCGCAAAAATCGCGATCGAGGTCGCCGGCCGCTAGCGAAACGACAGGAGCTGACTGAAGCTGCGTCCAGGAGTCGTTCCCGCCCTTGTTGTGCGTGGTGTAGTCCGCGGCGTTACCGGCATCGATCTTGACGACGCTTTGCTTCCAGTTGCCGCCCTCCAAGTCATACATGTCGACTACAGCCTTGCGCACGCCGTTCTCGTCGACATAGCAGCCCGCGTAGACAAAAAGCTCGTCGACGCCGTCGCCATCGACATCGCCCGCCTCGACATCAAAGACGGCGTCGTGCTCTTGCAGGTAACCGGCATCCAGGTACTTAAAACGGCCTTCGTACATCATATTAGTGTTGACCGTCACCGGCAGGTGTGTGTCGAGAGTGCGCGTACGCCCGTTGCTAAACGAGTAGAGGACCAGCTCAACCTTTCCGGCGTATGACTTGCCGTCAATCGTCGTGGAGGAACTGTCGCCGTAGGCACGGAGCTCGGCAACGCGGCTCTTTTTGCCCGTGCTGGCGTCGCTGCAGAACTCAACACTCGTGGCGTGAATGCCCGAGAAACCGTTGTTGTCGTTGGCGAGTACTGTTGAGGACTCATTGTTGCTTAGGTACGACCAGGTGCCGCCACCGTAGTCGCTATGCTTGTAGAGATCGCTGTTCGTATCGAAGTTGTTGACGTTTTGCCAGAACTTTGCGGCGCCCCACACACTTCCATAGCCATCGGTGAGTTTGCTGCTGCCGCCAATGTCACCGCGCTCGACGTTCTCGAGCTTGTCGCGCAGAGTGTAGCGATTGCCATGGCTACCGTTAGCTGCCATATAGACCTCGCTGCGCGTGGCAAACGTCGTGGGGGTATCAGTGGAATAGGGGCCAACGGTATCGGCCGGAATGTCCTCGCTCGTGCCCAGACCCAGGGCTTGATAATCCTGCTCGGTCATATCGGTGATTGCGGGCGCGTCTGCCGCCTGGGCAACCTGGGGCGTGGCCGTGAAGCAGGCGGGTAGCGCGCAGAGTCGTGGTGTAAGAAGCAAGGGAGGGCCATCGCCTAGAATC
>CATYUU010000035.1:0-22521 GCA_958413455.1 uncultured Collinsella sp.
TTAATGGATAGAAACGGATGTTCTATCGGGACACACATTTTGTCCTATAAGCCGACAAAGAGCCATCTGTCGCTTTGTCCCGCCCGTATTTTGCTGGTTGGACTTTATTTGCCCGAAGCTACGCCCATGCCATAGCCGATGATGAGGCCGTGCATCTCGGCGTAATAGGAATCCAGGCCATTGCAGGGCATAATGATGGTCTTGGAGTCGGGCCAATGCTCAATAATACGATCGGCCAGCGCCTGGGCGCTCGATACGTTTTCCACATGGTCGATGACGACCTCACCGCCCGTAAAGCCCTCGGCTTCCATGGTGTCGATGATCTTGTTGAGCATCTTCTTTTCGCCACGCGTGTGCCCGACGAGTTCGATTTTACCGGCCTCACTCGCCGTGCCCAAAATGCGGATATTGAGCTTGTTGGCAATGACGCCGGCTGCCTTAGGGATACGTCCGGCTTTGGCGAGGTTTTCGTAATTGCACAAACTGAAGAGGATTTTGCTGTTCTGTTCAAGACTATCGAAGTATGCGCAAGCATCCTCGAATGAGACATCCGGGTTGCTTGCAAGATAGCGGTCGAACAGCAGGAAAATGAGGTCCATTTTGCCGCCAGCTGCGCGTGAATTGACTAGATGAATCTGTCGGTCCGGTTCCTCGGCAAGAACCATATCGCGAGCCGTGGCTGCCGCGTTGTAGCTGCCCGACACGCCCTCAGAGATCGGCATGCAGATGGTCTTGTCTGCCAATTTGAAGAGCTCGGCCCACTCCCCTACGCTGGGACAAGCGCTCGAAGAAGCGTTCGTCTCCACCTGAACAGCGCAGTTGAGCTCATGAACATCGAGCGAAAGGTCATCGATGAATTCACGCTCCCCCACTCGAATTTTGAGGGGCGCAAATGCAAAGGTGGTATGGGGCGCGGTCGGTTGCCAATCACGGAGGTTGCAGCTTGAATCGGAGATAAGTGCCCAGCTCATAGAGGGTCCTTTCTAATTGTTCATCAACAATTATAGCCTTCTTGCAAACCGAATGGACGGCTATCTAGTTTTGAATACTAGATAGCCGTCTAAGATGAGAGAGAAAAAAAGAATGGACCTCGCGACTTAAAGCCACGAGGTCCACATCCACACGCTGTGTAAGATGACTTAGTAGCGTACGAAGATGTAGTTGTTGTTCATGCCGGCGGCAACGGAACTGATGATAACACCCGTGTTGTAGTCGGAAGCATGAATCATCTGACCACCACCGATGTAAATGCCAGTGTGGTACGAGTTGACCACAACGTCACCGGGCTGCGGATCGGACACACGCGTCCAGCCCATAAAGGTTCCCGTGGTGCCCAGACGGCAATAGCGACCAGTGAGGCAATAGCTAACAAAACCAGAGCAGTCGAAGCTGTTCGGGCCAATTCCGCCCCAGGAATAAGCGCAACCAAGCTTACTGTATGCACGAGAGACAACAGAACCGCCATCAACAGACTGGCTCGGGGCAGAAGGCGTCGGAGCCGGAGCAGGTGCGGGAGGCTGCGGCGTCGGAGCAGGTGCCGGCGTAGGAGCCGGAGTGTTGCCGCCCTGGTTGTTGTTATTGCTGGTCTGGCCACCATTGTTGGTGTTCTCGGTCGTACCGGCAGTCTCGTTGCTCACCGTGGCCTTCTCGGCGGTGCTGGCGTTGATGCCAGCCTGCAGCGCGGCGTTGGCCTCGGCCTCGGCGGCAAGCTCGGCCTGCAGCTGCGAATCCAGGGAGTTTACGACGTTCTGGGCTTCAGCCTGCTGGGCGTTAAGCTCGTCGACCTTCTTTTGCGTGGCGGCGACGTTCTTTTCCTGCTCGGCCTGCTTATCGGTGAGCTGCTGCTTAAGCTCCTTGACCTCTTGAATGGTCTGAGCTTGCTTATCGGAAACTTTGCCGTAGTAGAACAGACGGTTGAGCATATCGCTCAGGTCATCGACGCCCGTCAGAACCTGAAGCAGGCTCAGACCGCCGGTTTTGTACTCGCCGGCGACATAGGTCGAGAGCTTGGCCTGACCATCGGCGATCTCCTGCTGCTTTTGCGTGATCTCGCCGGCAGTCTGATCGAGCGCCTGCGTCTGCGTGGCGAGCTCATCGTAAATCTGCTGAGTTTGGGTACCGATCTGCTCGAGCTTAGTACGAGCAGCGGCAAGGTCGGATGCGGTATCGGCGTAGGCAGGAGCCGCGAGGCCCAAGCCCAAAACACAAGCGAGGGTTGCCGTAGCAGCGCAGCGTGCCATGTTTTTGTGCGTGTTTGCTGTGCGCATGTAGCTTCCTTTCCAGTAACTAAGGGTAACGGCTAGTCCACCGTCACCAGGCTAAAGAGCTCCACATCGTCATTAGACGGCGTGAGCTTCTCGCGCGGGTTGAGAAACGCAAGCTCAAGGATACAACCGTAACCGACAAGCTTTGCGCCCATATCTCGCACCAGTTTACCTGTTGCCTCGACGGTTCCGCCCGTCGCGACCAAGTCGTCCAGAATCAACACGGTATCTTTAGAGCTGATAGCGTCGGCATGGATCTCAATTGAATCGGTGCCGTACTCGAGCTCGTAGCTCTGGCTTACGGTCTCACGCGGCAGCTTGCCCGGTTTACGTGCGGGAACAAAGCCAGCGCCAAGGGCTACAGCCACCGGTACGCCAACCATAAAGCCGCGAGCCTCGGGACCCACGACCTTGGTGATTCCCATGCCGGCAAAGTGCTCGGCGAGGGCATCGGTCATGGCTTTGAGCGCCTCGGGATTGCCAAAGAGCGGCGTGATGTCCTTAAAGATGACTCCGGGCTCGGGATAGTCGGGGATATCGACGATTTGAGATTCGAAGTCGTACATTGCATGACCTTTCAATGGGTTGCCGAAATTTCAGCAGCGGTTATATGCCCGCGGTGGCGGTGCCGGATTGCGAAGGGGCGACGACCTTAAGCGGCTTTACGAGAGAATCCTCGTGCGAAGCCGGCGCGGCTGTCTCTTCGTTTTTGGCCTTGGTGGACTCGGAGCGAGTGATTTCCTCATCGAGTGCATCGATGTCGGCGTCCTCGACCACGGCGTTGAGCGACTCAAAAACGCGGTTCTTGAGCAGCGCGGTGTGCACGCCCTCCGTCAGGTCGTGAAGCTTCTTAAACGCACGCTCGAGCTTGGCGTCGCGCTCGTCATCGGAGGTATCCATTCCGAGCATGCTCACGAGCACCTGCTCAAACATCGAGGACTCGCGGTTGGCGGAAGACACGTACTGACGCAGGTTGCGCGGCTCGATATGGAAGCGTGACAGCTCGGAGCAGTAGCGGATGATCGGAAAATCGCGACCATCGACGAGCTCACGATTCTGTGGACTCTTGATGATGCGAATGAGGTCGTTCTCGGCGAGCGAGCGGATAAACGAAATCTCGACGCCCAACATATCGGGAATGGTCTCGATGGGATGCAGCTTTTGTTTAGTCTCCTTGGGCTCCGTCTTGAGAGGAACATCGGACAGCAAGCCCACCTCGTAGGCGAGCGTTGACAGGTCCGTGGCGTTTTCCAAGCGCTGCTTAATCACGTTGAGCGGCATGTAGCGGGTCTTCTGCAAGTGCAGGATGACCTCCAGGCGATCAACGTCCTCCTTGGAGTACTGACGGTATCCCTTAGGCGTACGATGAGGGGTAATGAGCCCCTCATCCTCTAGAAATCTAATTTTTGAGTTCGAAAGATCGGGGTATGCGCCTCGAAGTAGGTTGACGACTTGGCCGATACTCAGATAGTTGCGTTCGGCCATGCCCTACTCACCGGTTTCGATGCGCTCCGGCGTGCTCTCGTGGTAGATGAGCGTAAACGTACCGATCTGCACGGAAGAACCGTCGTGCAGCGGGGCTGCATTGACGATGGCACCGTCGACCCAGGTGCCATTGAGCGAACCTAAGTCCTCGATGCGAGCGCCGAGGCCCTCGCGAATAATGCGCGCGTGGCTGCGGGAAACGGTCATGTCGTTGAGGAAGATGCCGTTTGCAGGATCGCGGCCGATGGTGGTCACGTCGTCCTCGAGCTCAAAAGCGGCACCAGTCTGCGGGCCCTTGACGATGGACAGAACGGGGGCGGTGATGCGCACGTTGGCCATGAGGTCGGGAACGGTGACGTCGCTTGAAGGCACGCGGAATACGCAGGTAGCGTCAGCAGTCTTATCATTCTGAGGCATATTGTTAACCATGTTGTCCATGACAACCCCTAACTTATCGCGGACGTGCCGCAAATAATGAACCGTACGTAATCATACCCCAACGAATCAGTCTTCGATTTCAGGGTTCAGAAAGTCGATGTCCTCGTCCTCGGGATGCGTGAGAGCCTGTTTAATGGCCACTCCGCCCTTAATGGAGTAGATGACAGCCGTGAGCATGGAGAAGATCACGCCGCCGTACACAAAGAAGATGCCGAGGGGCACCGAGCTTCCGTTGAGGCCCGGGAAGGCCGTAAGGGATGAAGGTAAAAGATGCAGGCCGTCAATAACGGGGAAACCGAGCAGCATGAGCGAGAAGCCGGTCATGAGCAGCGCTGTGGCAATCTTTCCGGGAAAGACGACATCGATGGGGCGACGGTGATAATGACGCACGATAAGCGTGCCGATGCCCAGATAGATGTCGCGGCCAATAATGAGCACGCAGACCCAGATGGGCAGCTCTCCGCGGACCACCAGTCCCAGCACGCCGGTGAACAGCAGCGCACGGTCGCAAATGGGATCCATGACCTTGCCGAGCCACGAGACCGTCTTAGTCATGCGAGCGATCTGACCGTCCATCCAGTCGGTGGAGGCGGCAACGGCGTAGATAACGATGGCGATGACGCGGTTGTTATCCGTCACAAACAGGTATAGAAATACCAGGGTGAGGATCAGGCGCGTAAAGGTGATGAAATTGGAGATCGTAAAGATTTTATTCGACGGGTAATCGGAAGTGCCGATAAGCTCCTTTTTGATCTTCTTTTTGATGCCCACAGGACTCCCCCGCTGGTTAACGACAAAACTTTCGATACTATACCCGTTCCGGCGATGTCTATCCAGCGTAAGCATAGAGAGTCCAGACATGTGGAGGGCGCTTTTAGGCGGCGGGGGATTTCGCATTCGTGTACATCAGCCTCCAAACATGTCGAAAAATGTCGATTTTGGTGGCTGATGTACACGTTTTGATTCGGTGATTACATCGAGCGGGAACGTTGTTGCTTTAAGCAAAATAATCATGGTGATTAAAAACAAAAAAGGTCAGGCACTATGTGCCTGACCTGCAAACTTCTGGTCGGGACGACTGGATTCGAACCAGCGACCCCTTGACCCCCAGTCAAGTGCGCTACCAAGCTGCGCCACGTCCCGAAGCTTTTGTTTGTTGCTCTGCTCTCGCTCGCAACAGGGAGTATATTAACCCGAAACTTTGCCCTTGTGCAAGAACTTTTTTAAATATTTTGAAGCATGTCCAAAATTGTATCTGCGAGCTGGGGTTTTGTTAGCACGGGGAGTTCTTGCGTACCCGCTGTGCTAACAATCCAGGCCTTGTTGGTATCGGTTCCAAAGCCCGAATCGGCGCGCGAGACATCGTTGGCGATAATGGCATCGCAACCCTTGCGGGCGAGCTTTCGCTGAGCGTACTCCACGACGTTATCGGTCTCGGCCGCAAAGCCGATCACGCACCGCTCTCCCTTTTGGCGCGAAAGCTCGGCCAAGATATCGACCGTCTCGACAAGATCGATGCAATTCAAGCACTCGTTGGCCTTTTTGAGCTTATGGTCCGCAGGGGCCGCGGGGGTGTAGTCGGCGACGGCGGCCGCACAAATTGCCGCATCGGCCGTCTGGAAGGCGCTCAGGGCCGCCTGGAGCATCTCTGCGGCGGTCTGCACGCGCACGCACTCCACGCCGCAGGGCACATCGAGTGATGTCGGTCCCAACACGAGCGTGACCGCAGCGCCGCGGCGTGCGGCCTCCCCCGCCAGGGCGATGCCCATCTTGCCCGAAGAGCGGTTGCCAATGAATCGCACGGGGTCGATCGGCTCGTGCGTGGGACCGGCGGTAATTACGATGCGCTTACCCGCCAGGTCCTGTGGCGCGGGGTTGAGCACCTCACAGACAGCCTCTACGATGTCCTCGGGCTCGCTCATGCGTCCCGTGTCCACGTCGCCGCAGGCAAGGTAGCCGCTGCCCGGACCCACCACATGGACACCGCGCTCGCGCAGCGTGGCCATGTTGGCCTGCGTCGCCGGCGCCTTCCACATGCCGTTGTTCATAGCGGGTGCGATCACGATGGGTCGCGGCGTCGCAAGCAGCGTGGTGGAGATGAGGTCATCGGCGACGCCGTTGGCCATCTTGGCGATGATATTGGCCGTCGCGGGCGCCACGACCACCAGATCGGGCTCCTGCGCCAGCGAAATGTGGTGGATGGGGTCGGAGGGATCGTCGAATAGGCCCACCGCGACCGGCTCATTGGTGAGCGCGCGGAAGGTAAGCGGCCCCACAAACTCGGTGGCATGCTCGCTCATAACGACCTTGACGCGCGCGCCGCGCTTTTGCAGCAGGCGCACGATATTGCACGACTTATAGGCGGCGATCCCGCCGGTAATGCCCAGCAGGATCGTATTTCCCTCAAGTTGCATTGAATTGTTGGGTGCCGCCATCGTTTAAGCTTCCTTGCTCGGGAGCACCAGGAGGCGGTGGCAGTACGGGCAGTGCGTAATCTCGCTACCGTCGTGGTTCAGGTCGCTCATGGACGATGCCTGCAGCGCGGTGTGACAGACCGTGGGGATGTTGCCCTGGATGGTCTCGACGGCCAGGCCGCGGAACTGCTTGAGCAGACGCTCGTAGTCGGTGAGCACGTCGGCCGGCAGCGTGGCAGCAAGCGCGGTGCGCTCTTTAGTGGCGGCGTCAATCTGAGCCTGAAGGTCGGCAGCCTTGGCGCGGGCGGCCTTGGTATCGGCCTTCACGCCCTCCTCGAACTTGGCGATGATTGCCTGCGCGCGGGCCTCGCGCTCGAGCGCCTCCTTATGGGCGACAACGACGTCCTTGCGGGTGTGCTCAATCTTGTCCAGACGCTTGGCCAGGGTGGCGAGTTCATTCTCCAGGTCCTGAACCTCGCGGTAGTCGGAGCCGTCGACATGGCGCTTCTTGGCAGCCTCGATGGCGTTGTAGGTCTGAATCTCGGTGGTGTTGAGATCGTCGAGCTCAATGTCCAGATCCTTGCGCTGGGCGTAGAGCTTGGTCATCTCGGACTTGAGCTTCACATAGGTCTTGCGCTTGGAAGCGAGCTCCTTGAGCTCCGGCATATTGGCAAGTTCGCTCTTGTTGCGGGCGAGCTCCAAATCGATCTGTTGCAGCTTGAGTAGCGTAGCGCCGGCGCTCATAAGTTCTCTCCTTTTGTCACAGTCCACCATTGGCAAGGGTTCAGTATTTTAATCGCATGACGGGGGTCGACCCCGGCGTCAACTGCAGAGTTCATCAATATATCAACGATCGGCTCCTCAGAGCGGTCGTGGCCGAGCAAGATCACCGACAGCCCGCGCAAGGCAAGGTCTTGCGCCACGTGGTAGCCCGCCTCGCCCGTCACGACAACATCTGCGCCTGCGGCGATGGCGAGTTCTCCAAAGTCGCCCAGGGAGCCGCCCAAAATGGCGACGGTGCGGCACGGGCGATCGGCTTCGCCCCACACACGCGGGTCGCTCCCGAAGGCCGTGGCAGCACGGGTGGCAAGATCGCGCAGCGTGCACGGGTCGTTGAGCGTTGCAAGCGCGCCCAGGCCGGTTGCCTCGGGGTCGTCCACATGCTCCAGCGAGCTCACGGGTGCGGCACCCAGCAGCTCGCTCAGACAGACACGGGCTTCGTGCGAGCGGTCCAGGTTGGTGTGGAGCGATATGATGCTCACGCCGCAACGGGCCGCCTCATAGAGTGCCGCGCTGCATTGGGGTCGTGTGGCATCCGCCGGACAAAAGGCCTCGGGCGCCTTGATATAGATGGGATGATGCGTTAGCAGCACGTTGGCGCCGGCCTCCTGGGCGCGGTGCACATTGGCTTCGGTCGCATCGAGTGCGCAGGCAACACCGGTGATCTCTGCAGCGGGATCTCCCACAGATAGCCCAACATGATCCCAGCCCTCGGCGTCCGCCTTGGGGTAGCGCGCCAGCAGTGCACGTTCAAGCTCGGCGACGATCATGCAGCACCCACGATCGAGAGCAGCGTCTGGGCAAACTCGTCCAGATCGTCGGGATTCACGCGGTCATCAAAGGAAATGCGCAGTGCGCCCAATGCCTGCTCGCGACCGATGCCCATCGCGCTTAAAACATGGCTCGGGTCCATGCTGCCGCTCGAGCACGCCGATCCTGCCGATACCTCAAAGCCGGCGGCGTCGAGCTTGACGATGAGCTCCTCGGAGTCCATGCCGTCGACGTAGATCGAAACCATACCCGGCAGACGATCGGCCTGTGCGTAGTCGCCCATGGTGGCATGAATACGCGGATGAGCCGTAAGCGTGGCATAGAGCTTGTCGGAAAGGGCTTGCAGCGTCGTACGCTCCTGGGCCACGCGGGGCGCCAACGTGCGGGCGGCAGCGGCAAAGGCCAGCTGCGTGCGCAGGTCCTGCGTGCCGGCACGACGACCGGCCTCCTGTCCGCCGCCAAAGATGCGCGGGCGCAGCGGCGTGCGGTTCTTAAGGTAGAGCGCGCCGGATGCCACGGGGCCACCGATCTTGTGCGCGGCAACGGTCATGGCGTCAACTCCCAGCTCGGTAACATCGAGCGGAATATGCAGATAACCCTGGATGGCATCGGTGTGGAACAGGGCGCCGGCAGCATGTGCGACAGCGGCCAGCTCCTGGATGGGTTGCACCACGCCGGTCTCGTTGTTGGCGACCATAATGCTCACGAGCGCCACGTCGTCGCCTAGCAGCTCGACAAGGGCGGCAGGCTCAATGTAGCCCGCACGGCAGGGCTGTACCAGGTCGACGGAAAAGCCGGCGGCACGCAGCAGCGGCAGGTTGTCCAGAATCGAATCGTGCTCGATGGCGGATACGATCACGCGGTTGCGCTTGCGATCGCGCTGACGAGCGCCTTCGGCAAGTCCGAGGAGCGCAAGCTGGTTTGCCTCGGTACCGCCGTTGGTCAAGATGATCTCGGACGGGCGGACGCGCGCGCCAAAGCTGCGGGCAATCTCGCGACGTGCCACCTCTAGGCGCGCAGCGGCCTTGCGGCCGAGCGAATGCAGAGAGTTGGGATTGACGCCGGCAAGCTCGCTGTCGTCGTACTCGTGCTGCGCAAGGAGCGCCTCGGCGCGCATGGGCGTCGAGGCGGCATAGTCAAGATTCACGGGTATGCGGTTTTGACCTGCGGTCATAAGGGTTTATGCCTCCTGTGCGGCCTCGTTGCCCAGCTTCTGCAGCAGCGCAACCTCGGCGGCGGGATCCTCGGACTTAAATACGGCGGAGCCGGCCACGAGCACGTTGGCGCCAGCCTTGACGACCTCGGCGATGTTCTTGGAAGAAATACCGCCGTCGACCTCGATGAGGGGCGAAACGCCGTGACGCTCGCGCATGGCTTTGAGCTCGTGTAGCTTGGCGATGGTACCGGGGATAAAGCTCTGGCCGCCAAAGCCGGGGTTCACGCTCATGAGCAGTACCATGTCGACAACGTCGATGATGCTTTCGAGCACACAAACGGGCGTGGCGGGGTTGAGCACCACGCCGGCCTTGACGCCGCGCTGCTGCAGATGGGTGAGCGTGCGGTGCAGGTGCGTGGAGGCCTCGTAGTGCACGGTGATCATGTCGGCACCGGCGTCGGCGTACCAATCGACCGTCTCGTCGGGGTTCGACACCATGAGGTGCGCGTCGACCGGTACATCGGTGGAGCGCTTGACGGCCTTAAGGATGTCAACGCCAAAGGTGAGGTTGCCGGTAAAGTGACCGTCCATAACGTCGAAGTGTACAAAGTCGGCGCCGGCGATCTTGTCGAGCTCGCCCTTGAGGTTGGCCATGTCGGCCGAAAGGACGGACGGAGCGATTTTGATGGAACCCATGGTAGAAGCCTTTCTGCGCTAGTCGGTGAGTCCGTAGAACTCTTGAGAAGGGACGCGATCGGTAAGGATCTCGAGCGCCCTATCCAAAGTAACACCGTTGTAGAGCGTTTGCTCCACGGCAAAGGTGAGCGGAATGTCTACGCCCAGTGAACGGGCGAGCTCGCTCACGCTGCGGGCGGCGACGGCACCCTCGACCACCATATGCGTGCGCGTCTGATACTCGTCGAGCGACACGCCGTGGGCAAACTCGTAGCCAAAGGTGCGGTTGCGCGAATGCTCCGAGGTGCAGGTGGCAATGAGGTCGCCCATGCCGGCAAGTCCCATGCAGGTCATAGCTTGACCGCCGCGGGCATGCACCAGACGGCTGATCTCTGCCAGGCCGCGCGTCATGATAAGGGCAAGCGTGTTGTCGCCCGCACCAGAACCGGCGGAGATGCCGCACACGATGGCGATGACGTTTTTCATAGCGCCGCAGACCTCGACGCCGGTCATGTCCTGCGACAGGTAGATGCGGAAGGCCGTGGAAAGCAGTAGCTCCTTAAAGGTCTCCCCTATCTGCGGGTCTTCGCTGGCGATGACGGCGGCAGAAAGCCCGCCGCGGCAGATCTCCTCGGCATGGTTGGGGCCCGAGAGTGCCGCCACACGCGCCTCGTTGCCGATCTCGCTGGCGATGACCTCGCTCATGAGCAGGCCGGACTCGGGCTCAATGCCCTTGGTGAGGCAGAGCGCCGGGGTATCGGCGGCGATAAAGGGAGCGGCCTGGTGGCACACGCTGCGAAGGTGCGTCGAAGGAACGGCAAAGATGATGGCCTCGGCGCCGTCGAGCGCCTGCGACAGGTCCGTGGTGGCGACAACGTTGCCGGGCAGCTCGTAGTCCACCAGATACCGGGGATTGCGGTGATCGCCATTGATGCCGGCGGCCGTCTGCTCGCTATGGGCCCACATGGTCACGCGCTCGGCTCGCGCTGCAGCAAGGCCCGCGACGGCGGTTCCCCAGGAGCCGGAGCCAATCAGCGCAACATTCATGACTCTCTCCTACTTATCGTCGGGCTCGGTGACGCGCTTGGTAAACGAGAGCTTGGACTCCTTACCCGTCATGAGCTTTTTGATGTTCGCACGATGGGCCCACACCACAGTAATGCCGATCAGCGCCATGCAAAACTTAAGTCTGAGGCTGCTGTACGGAAAGACCGCGCAGGCAGCGATGGGAAGACCGATGGCCGCGGCAAGCGAGCCCACCGACACAAACTTGGTGATGGCGACGGCCACGATAAACATGCCCAGCAGCGACAGGCCAATAGGCCAGTACCAGGCGAGGATGACGCCCAGACCCACGGCGATACCCTTGCCGCCATGGAAGTTGAGGTAGGGCGAGAAGATATGGCCCCACACGGCTGCCAGGCAGATGACGCCGAGCATCCAGTCGCCGGCGGCACCGGGGGCCATAATGCTCACGGGGAAGCCATAGCCCAAGTCGGCAATGAGCGGACGCGCGATAAGGACGCAGATGGCGCCCTTAAGGCAGTCGAGCAGCAGCGTGAGCGCGGCCACCTTGGGGCCGGCCACGCGCAGGGCGTTGGTGGTGCCTATGTTGCCGGAGCCCGCCTTACGAATGTCCGTGTGGTTGAACACGCGGCCCAGGATCAGACCAAACGGAATCGCCCCGATAAAGAACGAGACCACGGCGCAGATGGCGGTCAGAGGAATCGGATTATGCATCCTTTTGCTCCTTCTTCCTAAAGAAGAGTCGAATGGGCGTGCCGGCAAAGTCGAAGGTCGAGCGCATGCGGTTCTCCACGTAGCGCTGGTAGGTGTCGTTGACCAGGTCACTGTGGTTGACGAAGAACGTGAACGTCGGCGGGTTGACGCCCGTCTGGGTCACGTAGTGCATACGCAGGCGGCGCTTGCCGTCCACCACGGTATGACCGAACTCGCGCAGGTCGGTGAGGAACGTGTTGAGGCGTGAGGTACTGATCTTTTGCGAGCGCGTCTTTTCGGCCGCGTCGACCATCGACCAGATCTTCTCGACGCTACGGCCGGTCAGGGCTGAGATGCGCAGGTACTGGGCCCAGGGAGCCATGACGCCCAGACGGCGGTCGACGGTCTCCATGCAGGCCTCGCGCTTGCGGTCATCGTCGAGCAGGTCCCACTTGTTGAGCAGCACCACGATGGCGCAGCCGCGCTCGATGGCAAGACCCATGACCTTCTGGTCCTGCTCGGTAACGCCCACGGAGGCGTCGACGACGAGCAGCGCCACGTCGGCGCGGTCGATGGCGCGCAGGCCGCGGACCATGGAGTAGTACTCGATGTTCTCGTACACGGTGCTCTTCTTGCGAATGCCCGCGGTGTCGACCATGCGGTAGTGCTTGCCGTTGCGCTCCACGACGGTGTCGATGGCGTCGCGCGTCGTGCCGGCAATGTTGGACACGATAGAGCGGTCGGCGCCCAGGATGCGGTTGAACAGCGACGACTTACCGGCGTTGGGACGGCCGATGATGGCGACGTTCAGCGCATCGGGGAACTCGTCGGCGACCTCGTCCTCTTCCTCGGGGAGCAGGGCCACGATGTCGTCGAGCAGGTCGCCCGTGCCGTGGCCATGCAGGGCCGAGAGCGGCGTGGGCTCACCGATGCCAAGCGAATAGAACTCCCAGATGCTGTCGTTCTCGCGATCGGGGTTGTCGAGCTTATTCACCAGCAGAAAGACCGGCTTGTCGCAGCGCTTGAGCATGCGAGCGACCGATTCGTCCTCCTCGGTGACGCCGGTGCGGCCGTCGACCACAAACAGGATGACGGCGGCTTCCTCGGCGGCGGCGAGGGCCTGGTCGCGGATGGACGTGGCAAAGACGTCATCGCTCTTGAGCGGCTCGATACCGCCCGTGTCGACGATGGTGAACTCGCGGCCGTTCCAATCGGCCGTGTGATACGAGCGGTCGCGCGTGACGCCGCGGGACTCGTGGACGATGGCGTCCGAGGTCTGGGCCAGGCGGTTAACGAGCGTGGACTTGCCCACGTTGGGGCGTCCGACGACGGCGACGATAGGTTTCATCTGCTCTCCTTTAATGGGTAGGGTCAGTGGAAATGTTTGAGTCTGCGGGCACAATGCCAAGGATATGCTCCAGGGTATCGAGCAGCTCATGCGGCATGGTCGACACCACATGAACCTCGGCGCCGCGACTGGTAAGGCTTGCGAGTAAATCGTCACGATGATACTCGTCAAGCGTCATGCCGTCAGCGTTGAACATGAGCTTAGGCACAAAGAGCATAACCCCCGACAGGTCTTGGGGTAGCTGCTCCAGAATGTCACACGCGACGATGAGGCCGGTCACGTCCACGTTGCCGCCAAAGTAGCGGTTCTTGATGGCCGTGACAGTGCCGGCGAGCCCCTGCGGCGATTCCACAAAGCGCGCCACGGTGGCGCGTGCGCTGGCGCCCGAGAGGCACAGCAGGTGCTGGCTGCGAGTGGCGATGGCCTCGCGGACGCGGGCTAGTCGCTCGGCATCGGCGGCAAGCACATCGTCCGTCTCGTCTAGGTATGAGCGGATCATGCCGATACCGTCGTAGTACTGCGGATAGCCGTCGTAAAAGTCCGCCTCGGGCGGATCGATGCCGGCGTCCAGGTAGAACTCGTCGCTCATCTGGAAGGTGTGGCGGCCAAAACGCTCGAAGGCACGGTCCTGGTAGGGACGGATCATGGCAATGGTCTCGCGCGCCAGTTCGGGCTTGTCGCTGTATGACCAGCTAAAGCGGTTCTGATGCTTGGTAAAACCAAGCGGCACAATGCCCAGGCTGGTGATCTGCTCATGTTCCTCGCAGTAGCGCAGAGTCTTTTCTAGCTCCTCGCCGTCGTTCATGCCGGGGCACAACACGATCTGCGCGTGAATCTCGATGCCGGCGGCCATGATGGCCTCGAGTACGTCCATGCCGCGCTGGGCGTTGCGGCCCATCATACGACGGCGGACGTCGGGGCTCACGGCATGGACCGACACGTTCATAGGGCTCATGTTGCGTTGGATGACGTTTTGCACGTCCTCGTCGGTGAGGTTCGTGAGCGTGACGAAGTTGCCCTGCAAAAAGCTCAGGCGGTAGTCGTCGTCGCGAATATAGAGCGTGGAGCGGCCGCCCTTGGGCAACATGGTCATAAAGCAGAACACGCAGGCGTTGACGCAGGTACGCATGCCATCAAAGATGGGGCCATCGAAGTCCAGGCCCCAGTCCTCGCCGGGAAAGCGGTCGAGCTCTACAGGGGTGACGGTGCCGTCGCGCGGATCGAATACCTCCAACTCGACGGTGTCGTCGTCGGCCTCCCAGAGCCACACGATCATATCAGTCAGCTGCTCGCCGTTGACCGTAAGCACGCGCATGCCCGGCTCGATACCCACATCCCATGCGGGCGACTCGGGACGCACGTTCTTAACGAGCGCGCCCTCACCCGGCTCGGGGTCGCGGCTGCGCCCGTAATCGGCCACCTCGGCGGCGTATGCGGGTACGGTCTGGTCCATGGTTAGCGGCAAAGCTCCTTGATGCGCGCAACGGCGCGCTCGATGTGTTCTTGCGGGGTGGAGGCTCCGGCAGTGATGCCGATGTGGCGCGCGTTGGCAAACCACGCGGCCTGGAGCTCGGAAGCTTCCTCGATGTGATACGTGCGCTCGCAGGCGTCTGCGCAAATCTGCGCCAGGCGGCGGGTGTTGCCCGAGTTCTTGCCGCCCACCACGACCATGCAGTCGCAGCGGTTGGCAAGTGCGGCGGCTGCCTGCTGGCGCTCACTCGTGGCGGCGCAGATGGTGTTGATCACACGCAGCTCCTGCACGTGCGGGGTGATAGCTGCCACGACCTCGGCGAGGTTCTGCGCGGTCTGGGTGGTCTGCACAACCAGGCCTACCTTGCCCTTGAGCGACAAGGCGTTGGCGTCGGCGGCACAGCTCACGACCTGCGCATCATCGCCGGCGTGACCCAGAATGCCCTCGACCTCGGGATGGCCCGGCTCACCCACGACGAGTACGCGATAGCCCTCGCGCACCAGGCGCTCGGCGGCCACGTGGACCTTCTTGACGTAAGGGCAGGTGGCGTCGACCACGTTGAGGCCGCGCTTGCGGGCAGCATCGATGACCTGCGGCACCACGCCGTGGGCGCGGATGATCACGGTACCCGATGATGCGTCGTCCAGGTTCTCGGCCAAGCCAACGCCTGCCTCAGCGAGCTCGCGTACCACGATGGGGTTATGGATGAGCGGACCCAAGGTATGGACCTGAGTGCTCTCCCCTGCCTGCGGCGCGGCGGCCAGCGCCATGTCGAGCGCACGCTGTACGCCGTAGCAAGTGCCGGCGTGGGCGGCGATCTCGATGGTGGGCGCGGTTGCCTGGTCGGACGTAGCCGCGGCGGTGTTCGTCACGTTCTCGCTCATGGCTAGAACCTGCCCGGATGCTCGGCGCACAGCTCGTCTCGCATAGCGTAGACGCGGTTCATGGCCTCGGCCTCAAACCATTCCAGGCGCTCCGTGCGCTTAAGCCCAGCCGGTGCGTCGGAAAGCGAGACGGCCTTGCCGGCGCGGATCCAGCACTTCTTGGGACGCATGATCTTTTTGCCCGCGGGCGTGATGTCGGACCAGCCGCAGATGGCGAGCGGGTTGACGGGCGCCTTGCCCATCTGAGCGATGAGCGCAAAGCCGCCGTGGACCTCGGGCTTGATCTCGCGCGAGCGGATGCGCGTGCCCTCGGGGAAGATCAGAACGTCCTCACCGCGCTGCAGCGCATGCTGGGCGGCGCGCAGGCACTTCATATCGGCAGTACCACGCTCCACGGGGATGCCGCCAACGCGGCTAAAGGCCCAGCGCACAATCTTGCTCTTGGCGAACTCGGATTTAAAGATGGGACGAATGCGGCGGCCCCCAAAGAACAGCGCCGTCTCCACGGCCAAGAGCTCGGCCATCGAGGTGTGGTTGCAGATGACCACGCTGCCGCGGCCTTCCTGGCGCTCAAACAGCAGGTCGGCATTCTCGACCTTCCAGCGCCACATGAGCTTGGAGAAGGCCCAAAGGATTGCCATGACCACGACGACGGTGCCGCGGATGAGCGCCGGGAACTCGGCGTAGGGGGCGTTGTAATAGTCCTCGGGCGTCTGCTTAAACAGGCGCATGGGCTACCTCCTTTGGTTGATGAGGTCCTCGATTATCGAGACGACCTCGTCGATGGTGTGGGCGGTGGAGTCGACGTGCACGGCGTCCTCGGCGGGCACGAGCGGGGCGACCTCGCGGCTGCTGTCGAGCTTGTCGCGCTGCTTAAGGGCGTCGAGGGTCTCGTCGACCTCGGCTTCGAGCTGCTCGGACGTGAGCAGCTGGGCGTCGTACTGGTGGCGCTGCAGCACGCGGCGGCGGGCGCGCTCACGCGGGTCGGCAGTCAGGAAGACCTTGACTTGCGCGTTGGGGAACACGACGGTACCGATGTCGCGACCCTCGGCCACGATATCGCGGTCCTCGGCGGCGCGGCGCTGGTGGATGAGCATGGCGGCGCGCACGCCCGGATAGGCCGAGACCTTGGACACGTTGGCGTCGACCTGCGGGGTGCGGATGGCGGCCGAAGCGTCCTGGCCGTCAATGGTCAGGCGCGTGTCCTCGCCGGTGCCGTTGGTAAAGCGGATCTCGATCTGCTCGGCGAGGGCGTCGATGGCCGCCTCGTCGTCCAAATCGATGCCACGGTCGAGCGCGGCGAAGGTGACGGCGCGATACATGGCGCCCGTGTCGAGCTTGTTAAAGCCCAGCTGGCGGGCGATCTCCTTGGCGATGGTGGACTTGCCGGAACCGGCGGGGCCGTCGATGGCGACGATCATGCAATGCTTCCTTTCGATGGGTGACGTGCTGGTATGGTTCGCGGGCGTTGGGGCGCGGCGGGTTGCCTAGCCCGTGTAGCGCTCGCGGTAGGTGTTACGCTTGGGTGCGGAGCCGTGGCTGCCGTGGTGACGCGTGCGGCTGGCGGGCGTGTCTTGGGGCTTGCCGCCGTTGCACGTGGCGCTCGCCTGCTTGGGCGGGATGCCGCCGCTTTTGAGGATCTGTACCTCGCGCTCGGTGAGCTCGCGCCACGAGCCCTTGGCCACGTCCTTGAGCTCCAGGCCGGCAAAGTTACAGCGGTGCAGGCGGATCACCGGGTGGTGGATCTTGCTCAGCATGCGCTTGACCTGATTCTTGCGACCCTCGCGGATGATGACCTCCACGGCGGTGGTGCCGGGCTTGACGCCTTGCGGAGCCACGGCCTCGGCCTCGCGCGCGGTAATGACGCGGCAGATCGCCGGCTGGCACAGGCCGTCGTCGAGCTCGATGCCGCGGCGGAGCGGTTCTAAGTCGCGATCGGTCAGGTGGCCGTCCACGAGCGCCTGATAGGTCTTGTAGACGTGCTTGCTGGGGTGCAGCAGGTCCTGCGACAGATCACCGTCGGTGGTAAAGAGCAAAAGGCCCGTGGTGTCGCGGTCCAGGCGGCCCACCGGGAAGAGCCCCGGAAATCGGTCGCGCGGAACCAAGTCCGCCACACAGGGGCGCTCCTGCGGGTCGCTCATGGTGGTGAGGTAGCCGGTCGGCTTGTAGAGCATCAAGTACACGGCGCCCTGGTCGAGCTTGACGGGCATGCCGTCGACCTCGATATGGTCGCGGTCGACGTCGACCTTGGTGCCCAGCTCGGTCGCGACCTGACCGTTGACGGTCACGCGTCCGGCGGTCATCAGGTCCTCCGACCCGCGGCGGCTCGCAACGCCCGCGCGCGCCAAAAAGCGCTGCAGGCGCATGGTGTGCGGGTAGACAGGCTGGGCGTCGGTTGCGGGCACTGCGTTGCCCATGGCGCGCGTCTCCCCTACTTCGTTAGTCCTCGTCATGCATATCCTCCGAGGTCTCGTCGACGACCAGGGTCTCAAAGTCCTCGACTGCCTCAACATCTTCAACATCGGTATCGAGCAGTTCGCGCTCTTCGTCCAGGTCCTCGGCCTGCTCCTCGAGCGTGGACTGAATACTGCGGCCGCTCAGGCGCTCGCGGATAAACTGACGCGACTGCTCGTCGGGGGCAAACTGCTCCAGGTCGGGCAGGTCTCGGGTGGAGCGCAGACCGAACTTTTCCAAGAAGGCGTTGGTCGTGCCGTAGATGATGGCCTGACCGCGCTGGGGGTCGCGGCCGAGCTCGCGCACCAGACCCTTGTCCACGAGCGACGCGATGACGCCGTCGGAATTGACGCCGCGAATGCCCTTGACCACCTCGCGCGTCACGGGCTGGTGGTATGCGATGACGGCCAAGGTCTCGAGCGCCGCCTGCGACAGCTTTTGCGTATCCCAGCTCAACACATAGGCCTCGACCACGTCGTGGTAGGCGGGGTGCGTAAACAGGCGCCAGCCGCCGGCGACCTCGCGCAGCTGAAAGCCGCGGTTGGCCTCCTCGTACTCAACCTTGAGTTCGGCCAAAAGCGACGCGCACTCGCCGGGGGCGATATCCAGTGCGCCGGCCAGCGCGGGCGCACTCACCGGGTCGCTCGACACCAGCAGCAGCGCCTCGAGAGCGCCTTTGAGGCTGTTTGCCTCCAGCGTGGAAAGGGTTGACATGGTTGCGGCTCCTATTCGGTGAGCTCGGGGCCCTCGCCGGGCACGTATACCTCGGCTCCCTCGACTCGGTTGATGCAGATGGTTCCGAAGATCTCGTCCTGACTCAGCGTAAGCGAGCCGCGCTTGGCAAGCTCCAGCATGGCCAAGAAGGTGACGACGAGCTGCTCGGTGGTGGCATCGCCGTCCAGCAGCTCGCGGAAGGTGCAGGTTTGGTGCGCCATGGTAAAGCGGTCGACCGAGGCCACAGTCAGGTCGAGCGGCACGCGATGCGGCGCCACGTGCTCGGCCTCCAGCAGGAAGGTCTGGCGCTTGCCGTCCAAGTCGGAGCAGATGACGGCGAGACCGCGCAAGGTGATGCCGGCAAGGTAGTCGGGCATAAGGCCTAGGAACTCGGGGTCGGGGCCGGCCACGCGGGGGTGCATACGGCTTTCGGCCTGCATGCGGGCACCAAGGGCCGCAGCCGCGCCCTTAAACTGCTTGTAGGCGATCAAGCGCTGAATCAGGACCTCGCGCAGGGCGTCGCCATCGAGCGCGCTGAGCTCCTCGAGGTCTTCGTCGAACTCGTCATCGTCATCATCGGCTTTGCGCGGGGCTTCCTGCGGAACCAGCGAGGCGGCCTTAATGTCCAACAGGGTTGCCGCGACCAGCAAAAAGTCGCTCGCCACGTCCAGGTCCAGCGCCTCGATGCGCTCGGCCTCGGCCAGGTATTGCTCGGCCACCTCACTGATGGAGATAGCGCCGATATCAACTTTTTGGCGGGTTACCAGCTGCAGCAGCAGGTCGAACGGTCCGCTGTAGACCTGCGTCGACACGCGATACGACATCTTCGACCTCCTTTGACGGCGCCTTCGCGGCGCGGTTTGGGTGCATGTTGCGACCGTTTTGCACGGTCGACCTGTAAGTTTACCCTAGATGCCGGCGATTGCGAAGGAAAGGAGCTGCTCTGCCAGCGGATACACGGTAACGTCGAAATAGCGGCCGATCACGTCGATGCCAGTCCACATGGGCAGCAGATACAGCACGATGATGAGGATGGGCATGGCGTATTGCTGCAGACGGTAGTAGTTGGCGAGCGCCTTGCCCTTGAGGAACGGCACGATGATCGACGAGCCGTCGAGCGGCGGGACCGGGATAAGGTTAAAGAACGCGAGTGACAGGTTGACCACGATAAAGGTGGCGCCGAAGTTCATGATTTGCGACGCCAGGGCAAAGGACATGCTGGTGTAGAGGCTGCCATAGGCTAGGCGCATGAGGACCGCGGCAAGACAGGCGAGCGCGATGTTCGATGCGGGGCCGGCCACGCTCACCAGGAGCTCGTCGCGCTTGGGGTCCTTGAGGTTGTTGAGGTAGACGGGCACCGGCTTGGCGAAGGCAAATACCGGACCGCCGGCCGCGAGCATAAGCAGCGGCAGGATGATGGTGCCAAACGGGTCGATATGGTTGAGCGGGTTGAGTGACACGCGCCCGCGCGATCGGGCCGTCTTGTCGCCGAGCGCCCAGGCCGCGGCGGCGTGTGCACTCTCGTGGATCACGATGCCAATGATGACGGCGATGGCGCTCGCGAGCAGGTTCATGAAGTAGCTGCTGGACATGGCGCTCCCCTAGCGGACGCGGCGCGAGGCGCGCGTGAGCAGGTAGTCAATTACAAACAGGATCACAGCGACGATGGCGTAATCCAGACGGAACACGCCACCAAAGGGCGAGGTGATGACGCCGTAGCCGGCGATGGCACTCGGCAGCGCGCGCGAAAGCTCAACGACAAAGCCGACGATCTGCAGCTTGGCGGTGAGGCCGCTAAAGCACAGCAGCACGGTCATCGCGCTCATAAAGATGCCGCAGATGCGACACGCGATGGCGATGATGCTCATCGCCACGGCAGCGGCCTTACGAGAGTTCACGCGCGGTCTCCTCTTCGATCTGGGTGGAAAGCTCCAGCCATTCGTCCTCGAGCTTGGGAAGCTCTTGCTTAAGGCCGTTATATTCCCCCAGCGCGGCGTTGAACTTATCCTGATCGGCATAAAGCTCTTCGCTGGCCATCAATTCCATAAGCTCGTCATAGCGGGCACGCTTTTTGTCAAGCTCCGTCTCGATTTTCTTGAGCTGGTTGCGCACGCCCTTGAGCTTTTTGTTGAGCGCAGCACGGGCCTGGGCCTCGGCACGCTTTTGCTCCTTGGTCTTTTTGCCCTCGGCAGGCTTGGGTGCGGCGGCGGGGGTGTCGGCTTGGGCGGAGCAGGTTTTGGCGGGCTTGGATACGGCGGGCGTGCTCTCTCCTGCCGCCTCGGCGGCGGCGCGGGCTGCGAGGTCCTCGCGCTTGTAGAGGTAGTAGTCGTAGTCGCCGTCGTAGACCGTGACCTTGCCGTCGCGGATGTCGATGATGCGGTTGGCCACGGCGCGCACCAGGTGCTCGTCGTGGCTGATCAGCACGATGGTTCCGGGGAAGTTTTGCAGGGCGTTCTCGAGCATGTCCACCGAGTCGATGTCCAGGTGGTTGGTGGGCTCGTCCAGGCACAGGAGCGCCTCGGGGGCCACGAGCATTTTGGCCAGGGCCAGACGCGCCTTTTCGCCTCCGGAGAGGACGCGAACCTGCTTCTCGATGGAGTCGTTGTCGCTAAATAGGAAGGCGCCCAGCAGGCTGCGCTGCTGCGGCACGGTCCACTTGGGCGTGACGGTGTCGATCTCTTGCAGGACGGTGTTGGACTCGGTCATGCCCTCGAGCGCGTGCTGGGCGTAGTAGGCCACGCCCACGTTGGTGCCCAGATCCCGCGTGCCGGTAGTTGGCGGCTCCAGACCGGCGAGGATCTTCATGAGGGTAGACTTGCCGGCGCCGTTGGGGCCGACGAGCGCCACATGCTCGCCGCGGTAGAGCTTGAGGTCGATGTCGCTGTAGATGTGCTTTTTGCCGTAGGACTTGGAGACGCCCTCCAGGCCCACGACCATGTCGCCGGAGCGCGGCGGATCGGGGAACTTAAAGTCGATGTGCTTGTGGCCCTCGGGCAGGATGACGAGTTCCTTTTTGATCTGCTCGATCTTTCGGATGCGCTCCTGCGCCTGGGCGGCCTTGGTGGGCTTGTAGCGGAACTTGTCGACGAAGACCTGCATGTGGGCGATGTCGCGCTCCTGGGCGGCACGCTTGGCGCGCATCTGCTCCAGGTTGTCCTCGCGCTGTTTAAGGTAGCTGCTGTAGTTGCCGGTGTAGGTGGTCACGCGGCGGTTCTCGAGCGCGGCCACGTGGTCGACGCAGGCGTCCATAAAGGCTCGGTCGTGGCTGACGATGAGGACGGCGCCGTCGTAGTTGGCGATAAAGCCTCGCAACCACTGGACGCTCTCGAGGTCCAGGTGGTTGGTGGGCTCGTCGAGCAGCAGCAGGTCGGGGTGGCGCAGGAAGAGCTTAGCAAGTGCGATGCGCATCTGCCAGCCGCCCGAGAACTCGGAGCACGGGCGCTCAAAGTCGGCGACCTTAAAGCCCAGGCCGGACAGGATCTTGCGAGCGTTGCTCTCGAGCTCGTAGCCGCCCAGGTGCTCAAAGCGGTCCTGGACCTGGCCGTACTCGTTGAGGAGTGCGTCGACGTCCTTGCCCTGCTCGGAGAGCTCGGTGATCTGAGCCTGCAGCTCGTTGGCGCGTTCGCCCATGCGGCGAATTTCCTTGGCGGCCGCCATGACCTCGGCGAGGATGGCGGTGTCCTTGTGCTCCAGGTTGGTTTCCTGCTCTAGGTAGCCCACCTGGCAGTCTTTGGCGTACTGGACCTGGCCGGCGTCGGGGCTGTCGATGCCCATGATGATTTTGAGCATGGTGGTTTTGCCGGCGCCGTTGGGGCCCACGAGCGCGAAGCGCTCGCCGGGGTTGATCTGGAAGGACGCGCCGCTAAAGAGGACGCGCGCGCCGAAGCTTTTTTCGATCTTGTCGACCAGGAGGATCATGGTGCCGCCTTTGACCTTGTGTTCCTATAT